>JBOICI010000036.1:0-127245 GCA_050739955.1 Moraxellaceae bacterium | reverse complement strand
AAAACGCCGGCGATTGCCGGCGTTTTCTTTTGCGTCAGGGCCGCAGCTTTTTCAGCAGTTTACTGCGACCAGCCCAATCCAGCAGGGTGGGTGCGAAGCGTTTGGCGCCATACATGGCCCAAGCTTCGGGGCTGACCGGAGTGACGGCCCTGTTGTTGACGATGGCACTCAAGATGGCTTTGGCGACAAGTTCAGGGCCGTAATTGCGACGTCGGTAAAGGGCAGCAATCTTTTCTTGAGCGGCCCCGGTAGCTCCACGCATGCGGCCTGCCGACACGATATTGGTATTGATTACGCCGGGGCAGATGGCGCTCACACCGACGTTGTAGGCCGCCATTTCTGCGCGTAACGATTCGCTAAGTCCCATGACAGCATGTTTGCTGGCTGAATAGGCTGTCATGTCCGGTGCGGCGTAATAGCCTGCCATGGAGGCCGTGTTCACAATGTGCCCATGGCTTTGTGCAGCCATCGCGGGTGCAAAAAGCTTGCAACCATGCACCACGCCCATGAGATTGATGCCCAGTACCCATTGCCAGTCTTCAATACTGGTGCTGAGGAAGTCGCCACCCAAGCCGACGCCGGCATTATTGATCAGGATGTCGAGAGCCCCGTGGGCTTTATGCACTTTCTGGCTGAGCGCCTGCATATCATCCCAGTCAGAAACGTCAACGATATGAGTTTCCGTGCTTGCGCCCAGCCCCTCTGCCAGCTTGGCCGTACGACTCACGGCCTCCGCATTGAGATCGCAGAGCAACAAATGGGTATGACACTCGGCGAGTGCAAAGGCAGTTGCCTGGCCGATGCCGCTACCGGCACCGGTAATCAGGACTTTTTTGCCGGCGAAAAAGTGTCGATCGCTCATTGCGGTTTTCTTGCTCGTTGGGTGATTGTCTTCAGGGTTGTAGTTCTATGCTGCCAGATACATTGACCACCAGTCGCGTGTCACCACCCGCCAGTGCCTGCCCTGGCGCACTATCGGCCTCTACTGCTTTCATGGTGCGCATCATCGGCATATAAGGCATTGGCCCGCCCGCCGAGCCCAAGCTCATCTGAACCAATTTGTAGCTCTTGGCACTCCAGGCACTGCGTATGGCTTCGGCGCGGGCTTTGAAGGCGGCAATGGCTTCGACAGTCAGGCCATCCTCCACTTTGCGGCGGCTGTCCGCAGAGACCACAAAGCTGATGCCATTGATTTGCAGTTTTTCCTGCAGCTTGCCGATCAACTCGCCAGCGGCCTTGAAGTCTTTGGTTTCCAGACGGACTTCAGCGCGGCCACGCCAGCTTTCCAGCTTGCTGGATGAGGTCAGTGTGCTGCCATAGACGGGCCAAGTGTTCTGGTTGCCGGAGCTGACTTTGACAGAGGGATAAGCCGAAGCCTTTTTCATGGCGTCATTGACGACCGTTGCGAGCTGCTGGGCCAGCTTGCCTGCATCCTTGTCGCTGAGCTCAATGCTGAGCGTGGCATTCATCTGGTCATTGGGGATTTCGAGTGCAACTTCTGTAGAAAAATCAACCCGCTGATAGATGGGAGGCTCAGCGGCAGCCAGCACGGGTAGAGAAAGAAAAATGCTGGCAATAAGAAGTTGGCGGCTCTTCATGGGGTGTCTCCCGAGGGCTAATCTGAGCGCTGAGCTTGCAGAGCAGAAACGCGGTGGGCAAGAGCTTATTGTTGTATTGCTGTTGCGTCGTGCGGCGCTGACTCAGGGGTTGATCGACGTCGTGGCTTACTGTCTGTCTGGGTTTGCATGTGACGCGAAATAAAAGCGATTGCACACAGGACGGTCAGCAGGGCTGCATTGGCGGGAATGTGCAAATTGAAGTCGGTGCTGGAGTGAATGATCAAGCAGATGATGCCCATCATGCTGCCGAAGGCCATTCCCTGCATCAATGAATTGTGGCGTTCGCGCTGGGCCTGCAGGCTGGTCCATAGTGCGTAGAGGGCGATGGCTGCAAATAGGGCTGCGCCCAATACCCCGTATTCGCCTAGCAGCTGCAAGTAGTCATTGTGTGCGTAATCATAAAAGCCGATTACATCCTGATTGCGATATGAGGGGAATACGCTGGTAAAGCTGCCGGCACCACTTCCAGTTAGCCAGTGTTCTTTGGTCCATATCCATGCTTCTGGATTGACCGTCAGTCGCCCTTCCCGGCTTCCCGGGGTTTGTTCTATACGCTGTGCGAGTTTATCAAGGCCGAACCAGGCGCTGATAATGAATAGGTCAATCAGGATCATGCTGCCAAACAGCAGAACCATGGAGCGTGAACGACGCTTGAAGAAAATGAAGCCTATGCCTGCACTGATACCCATGGCGGCAAAAAAAGCCGTGTTACCCATGCGTGAGTGCGTCATGACCAGTGCGATGACCATGGAAACAAGCAGTAGACGCTGCCTCGTCTTTGGTCCGAGCAGGGTGTGGAGGAGGCTGCGGGCGCGTTCGCGCCAGTTTGTGCTAGGAAGGGAGTTTCCGATGTTTGCAATCATCAGGCCGGTACCCACAGAGAGGCACATCTCCAGATAGCCAGCAAGATGATTACGATTCATGTATGTGCCGGTAGCACTACCACTTTGCCAATGGGGGGAGCGTATAGCAAGGATGTCAAAGTCGGCTCCGCCCAGAATGGTAATGACGGCATAGCACGCTTCGAAAACACCACTGCCGATTATGACCAAGGCCAGAGTACGCAGCCTTTCCGGAGTGTTCAGTATTTGCAGGCAGACTCCGAAAAGCAGAGCCAGCCACAGTCCGGTTTGCAGGCTCTTAAGGCTGGCACTGACGTCTAGAGTCAGGGGGCTGCCATCAGGAGGTAGTGGCAGCAGTTGCAATGCAATCCAGCAGGGAATGGCAAAAAACAGAAGCAGGCTAGGTAGGGATTTAAGCAGGGTCGGGCTTGGGCTGATTTTGCCTTGTGCCAGAAACAGGCAAAGAGTCGCGGCTAGCGCAGCATGGCCGGCCTGCAGAAAGCCGACAGCCCATACGCGGTTGCTGCCCAAGGGAATGGGTGCCCAGAAAATCAAAATACAAAGGAGGACGAAGAGCCAAGTATCCTTGGGACGGGTTTGCATCATGTGCGTCTTTTTTTGCAGGCCATAAAAAAGGGCCAGAAGTCTGGCCCTTTTTACTTTAATCGTACTTAGAGAGGGCTTGCCGAGCCGCCGCCACCGCCGCCGCCAGAAGATGGGGCATTAGTCGACGAGAGGGTTACGCCGGCAGGCGTGGCATTACTCTGACTGCCGTTATTGTTGCCGGCGCCGGCAATATTGAGGCCTGCAGCTGATGCAGCAGCAGCAATAGTCTGCTGGGGCACGCCTTTTTCGGCAGCAACTGCCGCAATGGCATCAGCCTGGCGAGGCGCCACTTTGAAGGCGGCAGCCAACACATCACTGGCAGGTGCCTTGGCATCCAGTGCAATCTTCACATAGTCCGTTGCTTTGTCTGGCTGGTCTGCAATCACGGCCTCCATGATGCTGCGAGTCTGCTGAGGGGCTGACTTCAGCGCCTGAGTCAGAATGGTGTCAGCCAAGCGCGGCGAGGTACGGATTGCCTGCGGTACAAACTTTGCGCCATCCACGCCTTCGGCCAGTGCACGCTGAACAATAGGTACGGTGTAGTAGCTGGGGGATTTCACAATGCCAGTCGGCACGATGATGCCGGCTTTTTCTGGAGTTCCTTGCAGGGCGGCAGCAACCACTTGTGCAGGATTCAGGTTGTGCTGGCGGCTGAGTGCGGCCGAAACAATATTGGCTGCCTGGTCCGGATTCAGCTGTATGGCTGCAGTGATGGCTGCATAGGCCTGATCGGGCGAGGCTGTGATAGCTTGTTGCAGGGCTGCCTCTACCGACACATTATTGGCCAGTGCATTAGTGAAAACAGTCTGCATGGGAACACCGGCTTTGATGTCCGATGCAACGTCAGCGTGGGCCACGCCCAGCGGCAACACGAGGCCAATGGCCATTCCTATAAGTGTGCGGCGCATGATAACTCCATTCATGGGTAAGAGGGCTGGCTTCAGCCAAGACCGGTCGATTATATGCCTTGGGCCCGCAAATTCAACGCCTGTGAGCACTGGATAAGCGGTTCTGCTATCTATTTTTCGAGCAAAGGCTATGCCAGCTCAGGTATATTTTCTCGTTTTCAGTGAAAGCCGTACTTCTAGGCCGCGGCCAGTCCTCTGCGTCTTCTTCAGGCTCTGCTGCCATCGCTTTGTAGTGTTCATTCAGCCTTTGGGCCTATCAGTCGGTCGTACCTTGCCAAGGCCCGCCGTAGCGGGAAGCTCATTAAAGGACGATACCGTCGAGGTATGACAGCGGTGTGTCGAAAAGCACATACAGCAATATGCTGTGCCACTTTCATTTAGTCAGTGTCTTTTGCCAGCTTTTGGTATCAAAGCCGGCTAGCAAAGCTTTTCCTTGCTCCAAGATGGGGCGCTTGATGAGTGAGGTTTGCTCTTGCATCAGTTGCAGCGCTTTCTCTCGGCTGATACCGGCCTGTGTGGCTTCATCCAGTTTGCGCCATGTGGTGCCGCGACGGTTGAGCAGGGCTTCCCATCCTAATGTCTTTTCCCAGTGTTCCAGTTTTTGTGCTGAGATGCCGGATTTCTTGTAGTCGTGAAACTCGTAGGCAATGTCTTGAGTATCCAGCCAGGCAAAGGCCTTTTTCATGGTGTCGCAGTTCTTGATGCCGTAGATGGTTACCATAGTTTTTTCTCCGGTATGTAATGAAAAAGGCAGCGCGTGGCTGCCTTTCGTCATGCATTACAGTGGCGCTTAGTCCATGCGCAGCAGTTCGTTGATGCCGACCTTGCTGCGAGTCTTGGCATCCACTTTTTTCACGATGACGGCACAGTAAAGGCTGTATTTGCCATCAGCTGAGGGCAGGTTGCCGGAAACAACCACGGAGCCAGCAGGAATACGGCCGTAGCTGACCTCGCCAGTTTCACGATCATAAATTTTGGTGCTCTGGCCGATGTAGACGCCCATGGAAATTACGGCGCCTTCTTCGACTATTACGCCTTCGACAATTTCAGAGCGGGCGCCAATAAAGCATCCGTCTTCGATGATGGTGGGGTTAGCTTGCAGTGGCTCCAGTACGCCGCCTATGCCAACGCCGCCAGAGAGATGCACATTCTTGCCGATCTGCGCGCAGGAGCCCACGGTCGCCCAGGTATCCACCATGGAACCTTCGTCCACATAGGCACCGATATTTACGTAAGACGGCATGAGCACGACATTGCGGGCAATGTAAGAACCTTTGCGGGCAACAGCAGGTGGCACTACCCGTACGCCGGCGGCGGCAAACTGCTCCGGAGTCCAATCGGCAAACTTGGTTTGCACCTTGTCGTAAAACTGCACGCCGCCACCGCCCGCGATGGGAGCATTGTCATTCAGGCGGAAAGACAGTAGCACGGCCTTCTTCAGCCATTGGTTGACCTGCCACTGGCCGTTCACTTTTTCGGCTACGCGCAGGGTGCCGGTATCCAGAGCCGCCAAGGCTTCGTTGACGGCATTGCGTACATCGCTGGGTGCGCTGGCAGGCGAGAAATCGGCACGGCGCTCGAAGGCGTCTTCAATCAGTTGTTGCAGGCTCATGTGTGGCTCCAGTTTCAAAATCAGGCTGATGCTTCAGCGTTAAATCAAAGGGATGTTACGAAGTCGCGCAGCCGCCTTGCGGCTTCGCTGCATTCTTCAGGGCTTGCCACCAGCGCCATGCGGACATGACCTGAACCGGGGTTGTGGCCATTTACTTCGCGACCCAGAAAGCGCCCCGGCAGCACGGTGACATGGGTGGTTTCAAAGAGGCGTCGGGCAAATTCATCATCGGGAATTGGCGTTGCGGCCCAAAAATAGAAGCCGGCATCCGGCAGCGTCAGCGCTAACACATTGCCGACGATTTCCTGGAAGGCAATGAATTTTTCACGGTAGAGGCGGCGGTTCTCGCGTACATGCTCTTCATCACTCCAGGCTGCAATGGAGGCCAGTTGGTGCTGCACCGGCATGGCCGAGCCATGATAGGTGCGGTACAGAAGATAAGGTGCCAGGAGGGCAGCATCACCTGCCACAAAGCCGGAACGCATGCCAGGCAGGTTGGAGCGCTTGGATAGCGAGTGGAAGACCACGCAACGGGAAAAGTCGTGACGGCGCATTTCAGCGCAAACCTGTAACAGGCCTACGGGCGGCTCCGCCTCATCGAAATAGATTTCCGAATAGCACTCATCCGAGGCAATCACGAATTCGAAGCGATCGGCGAGGGCAATCAACTTTTTCAGTACCTCACGGTTACTGACAGCGCCGGTAGGATTGCCGGGCGAGCACAAGAAAAGTAGCTGTGTGCGCTGCCATACCGACTCCGGTACGGCATCGTAATCGGGGATGAAGCGGTTTTCAGTCGTACAGGGCAGGTAGTAGGGCTCAGCTCCTGCCAGAAAGGCGGCGCCCTCATAAATTTGGTAGAAGGGATCAGGCATCACGACCAAGGGCTTCTCGGCAGGATTTACTACGGCCTGTGTGAAGGAGAAGAGTGCCTCGCGTGTGCCGTTAACCGGAATCACTTCGGTTTCTGCATTGATGCCCTGCAGGGCGAAGCGATCTTGCAGCCAGCTTGCAATGGCTAGCCGCAGCTCGGGAATTCCCTTGGTGGTGGGATAAGTCGCAAGCTTGCCAAGATTGTCCGTGATGGCTTTTTTCACGAAATCTGGCGAAGCGTGTTTGGGCTCGCCGATGGAGAGCGCAATCGGTTTGAGATCGGCAGGAGGCTGAGCGCCTTTGAAAAGCTGTGCGAGCTTTTCAAAGGGATAGGCATGTAGCTTTTGCAATTCGGGATTCATGCGGAGTCTTTCTGTGTTTGGTTCAGGCAGCCTGATCCAGCTGTTCGCGCAACATATCTGCCAGTTTGCTGCAGAGCTCGGGATCAGAAATGGGCTGTTGCTGTTTGTCGGTAATGAAGAAAACGTCTTCGGCGCGTTCGCCTAGCGTGGCGATGCGGGCGTTCTGCAATTCCACACCGCTTTCCATGAACAGGCGACCGATGCGAGCCAGCAGGCCGGGGCGGTCCAGAGTGATGACTTCCACGATGGTGCGCTGATTAGTGAGGTCATTGCTGATCATCACCTGTGTTTTTACGTCAAAATGCTTGAGCTGGCGCGGCATGCGCCGCTTGACGATATCCGGAAACTCATCTGGATGGGACAGGGTGCGCACCAAGGTTTCGCGTATGTATTCCAGGCGCGATGGGTCTTGTATGGACTCGCCGTTTTCATCCAGTGCGAAATAGGTGTCCAGCGAGAAGCGGTTCTGGGCGGTGATGATGCGTGCATCCAGCACGGTGAGGTGCAGCTGATCCAGCGCAGCCACCGATGCCGCAAACAGATTGGGCATATCCTGGGTGTAAACGAAGATCTGCGTAGCCCCTTCAAACTGTTCGCTATGGTTCTGCTTGATCAGCACTAGCGGGCCATTGTTTTCCGGATGCTGGAGGATGGCCTTGGTATGCCATGCAATGTCGGTGGCGCTTTCGCGCAGGAAATAGTCATCACCGAGACGATCCCAGATGCGGTTGGCATCGCTTTCCTGCACATCGTCATCCGCTTCCAGTATGTCCATGGCGGCAGCACGTGTTTCGGCTATCCATTCTTGCTTGTCGATGGGGTTGCCGAGGCCGCGACGCAGGGCGCGCTTGGTCTGGGTGTAAAGCTGGCGCAGCAAGGAGGCGCGCCAGGAGTTCCACAGATTGGGGTTGGTTGCGCAAATGTCGGCCACGGTCAAGGAGTAGAGATAGTCCAAGTGAGCAATGTCGCCGACTTTCTGGGCGAAGTCGTTGATCACGTCCGGATCGGAAACATCCTTTTTTTGTGCCGTCATGGACATTACAAGATGGTTCTGGGTGAGCCAGGCCACGAGATTGGCATCCCATTTACCCAAGCCGTGATGCAGGCAGAAATCGCGAGCATCCACCGCGCCCAGCTCGGAGTGATCGCCGCCGCGACCCTTGGCGATGTCATGGAAAAGGCCGGCCAAGTAAAGCAGCTCTATTTTGGGCAGGCGCTGGGCGACTTTGGCCACTACAGGGAAACGCTCCTCCACTTCTTCATAGCGGAAGCGGCGCATGTTTTTCATTACCAGTAGCGTGTGCGCATCCACGGTATAGATATGGAAAAGATCATATTGCATCTGGCCGATGATATTGCCGAAGGCGGGAATATAGCGGCCCAGAATGCCGTAGCGCTTCATGCGGCGCAGTGAGGAAAAGAGCGCGTGCTGGCAGCGCAGCAATTCCATGAAGAGCGAGGTATTGCGTATATCGTTGCGGAACTTCTCGTCGATGAGTTCGATGCTTTCCATCATCAGACGTATGGTGCTGGCCCGCAAGCCAACTATGTCGGCATCGTTGCCCAGTAATACGAAGGCTTCGATCAGCGCAGAAGGGTAGCGTTTGAAGATTTCATTGCTGGTGACTTCCAGATAGTCATCGCGCAGCTGAAAGCGGGAGTTGACCGGTTTGATAACGGCCGTTTCGTCCACGCGCAGAATGGCTTCGTCAAAATACTGCAGCAGCATTTCATTGAGCATGGAGATGCTCATGGCGGCGCGGTAATAGGACTTCATCAACTGCTCAACGGCACGGTTGGCCTTGCTGTCGGTGTAACCGAAAAGCAGGGCGACCTGGCGCTGGTAATCAAACAGCAGGCGGTTCTCGCTACGACCAGCAATCATGTGCAGGGCAAAGCGTATGCGCCAGAGTAGGTTCAGGCCTTCGGAAATCTGGCGATATTCTGCTTCGGTGATAAAGCCATGGCCGACTAGGTCTTCCAGCGTGGAGGCGCCAAAATGACGCTTGGCCACCCAGCCGACAGTTTGAATGTCGCGCAGGCCGCCGGGGGCGTTTTTGATGTCGGGCTCAAGATTGTATTCGGTGTTGTTGTGCTTGGAGTGACGCTCGATCTGCTCGTCCCACTTGGCTTTGAAGAATTCCTTGCCGGGCCAGAGATGCTCGGGGCCGGTAGTAGCCTGCATTTCTATGCGCAGCTTTTCATCGCCGATAAGTGTGCGCGACTCCATCAGGTTGGTGGCGATGGTGATGTCTTCACGAGCGGCATCTACACACTCATCCAGTGAGCGCACGCTGGCGCCGATTTCCAGTCCCAAATCCCAGAGCAGGGTGATGAAGTCGGAAACAACGGCGCTTTCTTTGTCACCCAGACTTTTCTGGCTATGCAGCACCATGACGTCGATATCGGAGGCCGGGTGCAGTTCGCCACGGCCATAGCCGCCGACCGCCAATAGGGCGATATCGTTGTAATGGTCGAGGTCCAGTCCACGCCATGCATGAGCCAAGACTTGATCGGTTACCCAGGCGCGCGCGCAGACCAGTTTGCGTATGTCCTCACCTGCTTTGAAGCGCTCGAAAAGCACTTCACGGGCTTGTTTCAGGGCCTCTCGATAAGCCGTGCGAGGAATTTTCTCACCGGTCTCCAGCGTCTTTGCATCAAAAAGCTCGGTATCAAACGCCAGATCAAGCACTGCGGTCATGAGAAAATCCTGTCGTGGCGAGGCGGTGATATTGCAGGTGTGGCAATCAGGCGGCGAGAAAGCTCAGGTCTTCTTCGCGACGTGCGGTGAGCACTTCCACGCCAGTGGGGGTGACCAAGATGGTGTGCTCCCACTGGGCCGAGAGCTTGTGGTCCTTGGTGACCGCCGTCCAGCCATCGGGCAGGATTTTGGTATGCCAAGTGCCGGCATTGATCATGGGCTCGATGGTGAAAATCATGCCGGCTTTCAACTCCATGCCGGTGCCGGGCTGGCCGTAATGCAGCACCTGCGGCTCTTCATGGAAGATCTGGCCTATGCCGTGGCCGCAGAAATCGCGTACCACGGAGAAGCGGTTGGCTTCAGCATGCTTCTGAATGACATGCCCGATATCGCCAAGGCGGGCGCCGGGGCGCACCACGGCAATGCCCTTATACATGCATTCCTGAGTGACGCGTATCAGGCGCTCGCTCAGGATGGAGGGCTTGCCGGCCACGAACATCTTGCTGGTGTCGCCGTGATAGCCGTTCTTGATGACGGTGACATCGATATTGACGCTGTCGCCCTCTTTCAGAATCTTGGTTTCGCTGGGAATACCGTGGCAGACCACGTGGTTGACTGAGGTACAGATGGATTTCGGAAACGGCATGCGGCCGCCGCCGCCGCCATAACCCAGCGGGGCCGGGATGCCGCCCTGTACGTTCACGATGTAGTCGTGACAGAGCCGGTTCAGTTCCTCGGTGGAGACACCGGGGGTCACGTATTCGCCGATATAGTCCAGTACTTCGCCAGCCAAGCGGCCGGCCAGTCGCATGCCTTCTATATCTTCCGGGGTCTTGATCAGTTGGCTCATGGGCACCACAGGGCAGGTCGGACCGCAAGGCGGATAGGCCTTCACGGTTGAGGGGAAAGGGGGCCTATGGTATAAAGCGCCGCGCTTTTCGGCAAACCCTTGGCTCGTAACATAAAAAGCCGGGCAAAACTGGAGGGCGACATCCCATAAACCGCACACAGTCCGTCACGTTTGCCGGGTGCCCTTTGATAAAGAAGGGTTGGCAACCGGGGTCTGTGGAGGCTTAACCCAAAACCGGAGCTAAAGACATGGCACAAGTATCCATGCGCGAGCTGTTGCAGGCTGGCGCGCATTTCGGTCACCAGACACGTTTCTGGAACCCCAAGATGGCACCCTATATCTTCGGTGCCCGCAACAAGATTCATATCATCAACCTCGAGCACACCGTTCCTGCCCTGAATGACGCGCTGACCTACGTCAACAAGCTGGCTTCGAACAAGAACAAGGTGCTGTTCGTGGGCACCAAGCGTGCCGCAGCCCCCATCATTCGTGAACAGGCTTCCCGCGCTGGCATGCCCTTTGTGGATCACCGCTGGTTGGGTGGCATGCTTACCAACTGGAAGACCATTCGCCAGTCCATCAAGCGTCTCAAAGATCTGGAAGCTCAGGTTGAAGACGGTACTTTCGCCAAGCTGACCAAGCGTGAAGCGCTGGAACGTAGCCGCGAAAAGGACAAGCTGGAAAAGTCTCTTGGCGGTATCAAGGACATGGGCGGCCTGCCCGATGCGATTTTCGTGGTGGACGTTGATCACGAAAAGATTGCCATCACCGAAGCCAACAAGCTGGGCATTCCCGTGATCGGCATCGTGGACACCAACTCCAATCCCGCTGGCGTGGACTACGTAATCCCCGGCAACGACGACGCCATCCGTGCTGTGCAGCTGTATGTCAGCGCCATGGCCGATGCCGTGTTGGAAGGCCGTGAATTTGCTGCCAATACTGGCGGCCGCGAAGCTGATGGCTTCGTGGAAGTGGAAGGTGCTGCTGCCGAGTAATTCCGGCGTAATACCTTTCCTTTAAAAGGGGGCATCCGCCCCCTTTTTTCCCTGAATTTTTTACCGCTGCGGGCATTTTCGTCCCAGCCTGAAAGAGGATTGCAACCATGGCAGAAATTACCGCCAGCCTCGTGAAAGAACTGCGTGATCGTACCGGCCTCGGCATGATGGAGTGCAAGAAGGCGCTGACTGAAGCCAGTGGCGACATCGAACTGGCCATCGACAATCTGCGCAAGTCTGGCCAAGCCAAGGCTGCCAAGAAGGCCGGCAATATCGCCGCCGAAGGCGCCATCATTTTTGCCAAGAGCGGTAACACCGCCATCATTCTGGAAGTGAACAGCCAGACTGACTTTGTGGCGATCGACTCTAACTTCACAACTTTCGCCAACAAGGTTGCCAGCATTGCTCTGGCCGCACGCGAAACTGATGTGGCCAAGATTGCCGCGCTTGATTTCGATGGTGTGACCGTTGAAGAAGCCCGTGTTGCGCTGGTGCAGAAAATTGGCGAGAACATTCAGGTGCGCCGTGCTCAGCTCGTGGAAGGCGCTCTGCTGGCCTCCTATATTCACGGCATCAAGATCGGTGTTGTGGTGGCCCTTGAAGGTGGCAATGAAGAACTGGCCAAAGATATTGCCATGCATATCGCGGCTGCTCGTCCTGAAGCCATCAGCCCGGAAGACGTGTCTCCTGCCCTGATTGCCAAGGAGCGTGAGATTGCCACTGCCAAAGCTGCTGAATCCGGCAAGCCCGCCAACATCGTGGAAAAGATGGTGGAAGGCTCCGTGAAGAAGTATCTGGCCGAAGTGTCATTGGTCGAGCAGGCCTTTGTGAAAGACCCGGAAACCAAGGTCGGTGCACTGCTGGCCAAGGCGGGCGCCAAGGTTGTGCAGTTCGTGCGTCTGGAAGTGGGCGAAGGCATCGCCAAGAAGGAAGTGGACTTCGCCGCCGAAGTGGCTGAAGCCGCTGCCGCTGCTGCCAAGTAAGCTTTTGTAAGTTGTAGAAAAAGGCTCCGTAAAGGGGCCTTTTTTTATGGGAAAAAGACCTTGCCATCCTGTAAGATTCCCGCACTTTCACAGGACCTCCCGACTGGTTTCCGGCCGGGAACATAAACGCCCGAGGACGCCATGGCTGACCGCAACCCCGCGCATAAACGCATCCTGCTCAAACTTTCCGGCGAGGCATTGGCCGGCGATGTCGAATTCGGCATTGATCCCAAGGTGCTCTCCCGTATTGCTCTCGAGATCGGCCAACTGGTCGGCATCGGTGTCCAGGTTGGCATCGTGGTGGGTGGTGGCAATCTTTTTCGTGGCGCTGCTTTGCAGGCTGCCGGCCTTGATCGTGTTGCTGGCGATCATATGGGTATGCTGGCCACCGTGATGAACGGTATTGCCATGCGCGATGCGCTGGAGCGCAATAACATCAAGACGCGTCTGATGTCGGCCATTCCCATGAGCGGCGTGGTGGATCATTACGACAGGCGTGCCGCTGTGCGTCATCTGCAGGGTGGCGATGTGCTGATTTTTGTCGCCGGCACCGGCAACCCCTTCTTCACTACCGATACGGCAGCCTGCCTGCGCGGCATAGAAATCAATGCCGATCTCGTCATCAAGGCCACCAAGGTGGACGGCGTTTATAACGCCGACCCGGTGAAAAATCCGGACGCCGTGAAATACGATTATCTGACCTTTGATGAAGTGCTGGACAAGAAGCTGGGCGTCATGGACCTCACGGCCATCTGCCTGTGCCGTGATCACAAGATGCCGCTCACGGTTTTCAATATGAACAAGGCCGGTGCTCTGCTCAACCTGGTGGTGGGTGGCGACAGCGAAGGCACCACGATAGGCAACGATCCGCGCTGAGCCGGAACGGAGAAGAAAATGATTAATGATCTGAAGAAAGATTGTGAAGTACGCATGCGGAAAAGCGTTGAAGCTTTGGAGGGCGGCTTCACTAAAGTGCGCACCGGCCGCGCCCATCCTGCCATTCTGAAAGATGTGATGGTGCCGTATTACGGCTCTGACACGCCCCTGACTCAGGTGGCCAATGTCGGCGTGGAAGATGCACGCACACTTATTGTTCAGCCTTATGAGCGCACCATGCTGGCGGCGATCGACAAGGCTATTCGTACAGCTGATCTGGGCCTGAATCCGGTGACTTCTGATGTCATTCGTGTGCCGCTGCCGTCGCTGACGGAAGAGACGCGTCGCGACATGCAGAAAGTGGCGCGCGCCGAAGCCGAAAACGCTCGCGTTGCTATCCGCAATATCCGTCGTGATGTGATTGCCGACATCAAGGATCTCCTGAAGGAAAAGGAAGTCTCCGAAGATGAAGAGCGCAAGGGCAGTGACGACGTGCAGAAGCTGACCGATAAATATGTGGCCGAAGTTGATCGCATGCTCGCAGCAAAAGAGCAGGAA
Source organism: Moraxellaceae bacterium (assembly GCA_050739955.1). GTDB lineage: Bacteria > Pseudomonadota > Gammaproteobacteria > Pseudomonadales > Moraxellaceae > UBA2031. Next base: position 113,460 of record JBOICI010000036.1, on the reverse strand, counting down.
CTGATGCAGGTCTGACGTAATGACGGCAACGGTTTCCAGCAGTGCACCGGATATCGCCTCCGTTTCCGGAAGCCTGCCGCGCCATATTGCCATAATCATGGATGGCAATAATCGCTGGGCCAAAAAGCGCGGTCGCCCCGGGCACGAAGGCCACAAGGCCGGCGAGGCTGCCGTGCACCAGATTGTCGAGCATGCTGCGCGCACTGGTATAGAAGTGCTCACGGTGTTTGCGTTTTCCAGTGAAAATTGGCGTCGTCCGGAAGATGAGGTCTCGGCGCTTATGGGCTTGTTTTTGCAGGCTCTGGCCAAGAAGGTGCCGGAGCTGCATGGCAATGGCATACGTCTGCGCTTTATCGGTGATCTCGAACGCTTTTCTCCTGAGCTGCTCGCCGGCATGCAGGACGCCATGGCGCTGACGGCGAACAATGCCCGTATGACGCTGGTCATTGCCGTGAATTACGGTGGGCAGTGGGATATGGCGCATGCAGCGCAAGCGCTGGCGGTTCAAGTAGTGGCCGGCAAGCTGGCTCCTGCCGATATCACCCCTGAGCGCATGGGTACTTGTGTGCAGATGGCTGATTTACCCCCGGTGGATTTGCTGATCCGCACTGGCGGCGAAATGCGTATTTCCAATTTCCTGCTCTGGCAAAGTGCCTATGCGGAATTCTTTTTCACTGATGCCCTGTGGCCTGACTTTGACGGTGCGGAACTGGATCGTGCCCTGGTGGAATACACCGGTCGCCAGCGCCGCTTTGGCCGTACCTCCGAGCAGGTCGAAGCGGCTCACTCCTCACTCCCTTCCTGAAGGCTGTCCTCGTGAAACCTGAACTCAAACAGCGTGTGATAACGGCAGTCCTGCTGTTGCCGGTGGTGATCTGGTGCATCTTCTTTGCGCCCACGGCGGCTACTTTTGCGGCCTTTGCCGGCGCCATCGTGCTGGTGGCGGCTTGGGAGTGGACGGGGATGTTGGGTTGGCAGAAGACCGCTGTGCGCGCGGCGTATGTGCTGGCCTTGGCGGCGGCTCTGCTGGTTCTCCGTTTTCCGGCCTTGGCCGAATTTCAGCCTGTGCTTTATATGCTCTCGGTGGCTTTCTGGCTGCTGGCGCTGCGTCTGGTTATGGGCTATCCGGCGAATGCGGCCCTGTGGGCTCGTGGCCTGCTGTTAGCCCCTCTGGGTTTGTTATTGCTGCTGCCGGCTTGGCTGGGGCTGGTGACGCTACACGCAGCGTCTCCATGGTGGCTGATGTATCTCTTTCTGCTGGTTTGGGGGGCGGATACGGGGGCTTATTTTGCCGGTCGTGCTTTTGGTCGGCACAAGCTGGCCCCCAGCGTAAGCCCGGGCAAAACATTGGAAGGCTTTGCCGGCGGTCTTTTGCTGACCATGACGCTGGCCGTGGCCGTTGCCGTTTGGCGCGATCTGGCCGGCGTGCGTCTGGCGGCGTTTCTTGGCTTGTCCTTGCTGACTGTGCTGGCCTCCGTGCTGGGTGATCTTTTCGAATCCATGGTCAAGCGCCATGCCGGCATTAAAGACTCCGGCACCATTTTCCCAGGGCATGGCGGCGCGCTGGATCGCATCGACAGTCTGACGGCGGCGGCACCTGTGTTCGCCTTGGGCTGGTGGTTGGCGGGCGGTTTCTGATGCAGCGTCTAACCCTGCTTGGCGCCACCGGTTCCATCGGCCAGAGCACGCTGGATGTGGTGGCGCGGCATCCCGAACGCTATGAAGTGTTTGCGCTGACGGCGCATCACCGGGTTGGTGAGTTGGCGGCGCTCTGCCAGCGCTTTCATCCTCGTCATGCCGTGGTCGCATCGGCGACAGATGCCTCCAGTCTTCAGCAGAAGCTGGTGGCGCTAGGGCTCAAGACAGAAGTGCATCACGGGGCGGAGGCTTTGGCGGCGGTTGCCGCAGCGCCCGAGGCGGATGTGGTGATGGCGGCCATTGTTGGTGCCGCCGGGCTTTTGCCCACTTTGGCCGCCGTGAAGGCCGGCAAGCGTGTTCTGCTGGCCAACAAGGAGGCGCTGGTCATGTCGGGCGCACTCTTTATGCAGGCGGTGGCGAAAAGCGGCGCGATGCTGCTGCCCATAGATTCTGAACACAACGCGATTTTCCAGTGCTTGCCGGCTAGTTTTCGCTGTGGTGGTGTGCCTGCCCTTGAGGTTGAGAGGCTCTTGCTGACAGCGTCGGGCGGACCTTTCCGTACTTGGACGCTGGAGGCCATGCAGGCGGCCACGCCGGAACAGGCGGTGAAGCACCCCAAATGGTCCATGGGGCGCAAGATTTCCGTGGATTCCGCCACGCTGATGAACAAGGGTCTGGAATTGATCGAGGCCTGCTGGCTTTTCGGTATGACCCCGGAGCGCGTGCAGGTAGTGGTGCATCCGGAAAGCATCATCCATTCGCTGGTGCAGTATGTGGACGGTTCGACGCTGGCCCAGCTTGGTAACCCTGATATGCGCACACCCATTGCGCTCGGCCTTGCTTGGCCTGAGCGTATTCCGGCTGGCGTCAATGCACTGGATCTGTTTGCTACCGGTCAGCTCAACTTCGAGGCGCCGGACGAGACTCGCTTCCCGGCGCTGCGGCTGGCGCGTGAGGCTATGCAGGCAGGGGGATGCGCCCCGGCCGTACTCAATGCTGCCAATGAAATTGCGGTAGCTGCCTTTCTCGACAGGAAGTTGGCTTTTACCGACATCTCGCGTGTGGTGGAGCAAACACTTACAGAATTGCCAATGATGGCGGCAGATGAGCTCTCCACAATTCTCGACGCCGACCGTCAGGCGCGCCTTGCGGCCGAGCGGCTGCTGACAAAACGCTGAGGGCGGTACATGAGTTTTCTGCAAGTGGTGCTGGCTTTCCTGATCGTCCTGGGTCCACTCGTGGCCATACACGAGTTTGGCCACTTCTGGGTCGCGCGCCGTGTCGGCGTTAAGGTCATGACCTTCTCCATCGGCTTTGGTCCCGCCTTCTTCAAATGGAAGGACAAGCTGGGTACGCAATACCAGCTGGCGGCTATTCCCTTGGGCGGTTTTGTACGCATGGCGGACGAGCGTGAGGGTGAGGTGGCAGCGGAAGATTTGCCCCGAGCTTTCAATCGTCAGCCGGTATGGGCACGCATGGCCATCGTGGCTGCCGGCCCTCTTATAAATCTGGTTTTCGCTGTTTTTCTGTACTGGATACTTTTTTTGCAGGGCACAGAAACCCTCAAGCCTGTGATAGGGCGTGTGCTGCCGCAGACGCCGGCGGCGGTGGCTGGCATTGAAACCGGGGATGAAATCCTGGCGATTGACGGCAAGGCTGTGCGCGACTGGGAGGGCATCAATTACGCCCTGATTGAGCGCATGGGTGAGTCCGGTGAGCTCAAGCTGCGCCTCAAGCCCGAAGTCGGTGGCGAGACACGTGAGCTCACTCTTGTTCTCAAACACTTCCTGAGCGGCAAGGAAGTGGATCCCTTTCGCGAGCTGGGCTTCATTCCTTGGCAGCCGCGTCTGGAGCCGGTTATAGGTGAGGTGGCTGACGGCGGAGCGGCATCACGTCAAGGCATGCGCTCTGGTGATCGCGTGCTGGCGGTGGATGGCAAGCCGGTATCGACCTGGCAAGAGTTTGTAGAAGTGGTGCGCCAGCAGCCTGAGCAGGCGTTAGAGGCCAAAGTGCAGCGTGGGCAGGACATCGTCATGCTCAAGCTCACACCCTCTGGCGAGAAAGACGAGCAGGGCATCGTGCGCGGCAAACTGGGCATAGGGCTCAAGGAGCAGGCGGTGATTTACCCGCCGGGCTATCGCCGCTCTATTGAGCATGGCCCGGTCGAAGCGCTGGGCTTGGCCTTCCAGAAAACCGGCAAGCTCATGGCGTTCACATTGGAGTCCATGGGCAAAATGCTGCAGGGGCTCATCAGCGTGAACAACTTGAGCGGCCCTATCACCATTGCTAAAGTGGCGGGCCAGTCTGCGGCACTGGGCTGGGAGTCTTTGCTCGGTTTCATGGCCCTGCTCAGTGTGAGTCTTGGGGTACTCAATTTACTGCCTATTCCGGTTCTGGATGGCGGCCATCTTGTTTATCACGCGATTGAAGGGGTGCTCGGACGGCCATTATCCGAGCGTATGCAAATGGTGGGTTTGCGCATCGGCATCGTCATGCTGATGAGTCTCATGCTCCTAGCGATATTCAACGATTTAAGCCGTTTATAAGGCCTGCACCTGCAGGCCGCCTGTGGGCACGGAGTTTCCGTTTTGATGAATTTTTTTCGGCGCTTGCCGCGCCTGACAGCATTTTGCGTGGCAGCGGGTTTTTGTGCGTCCGTCAGCTGGGCTGACGACAGCAACTTTGTGATTCGCGACATACGGCTGGAGGGCCTTGCGCGCCTTTCGGCTGCCAGTGTTTATGGCAGTCTTCCTCTTAGCGCCGGCGACAAGGCCGATGATCAGAAAGTCGCCGATGCCGTGCGCACCTTGTTCAAGACCGGCAACTTCGAGGATATACAGATAGGCCGTGACGGCGATGTGCTGGTGCTGCAACTCACTGAGCGTCCCACCATTGTCAGCATCGATATCACCGGCAATAAATCTATCGAGAAGGACAATCTGCTCAAGGGCCTGAAATCGGCAGGACTCGCCGAAGGTGAGGTTTTCCAGCGCGCGACTCTCGATCATGTGAAAGGTGAGCTTGAGCGTCAGTACATTTCGCAGGGTCGCTATGCGGCCAGCATCGATGTCGAGTCCAAGCCCAAGCCGCGTAACCGTGTGGCGCTTGATATCAAGATCAAGGAAGGTGATGCCTCGAAGATCCAGAGCATCAGCTTTGTTGGCAACAAGGTTTATAACGACGATGTCTTGCGCAAGGTCTTTGAACTGAAGAAAACCCACTTCTCTTCTTTCTTCAAGAATGACGACAAGTATTCGCGTGAAAAATTGTCTGGCGACCTCGAGCGTCTGCGTTCCTGGTATATGGATCGTGGCTATGTGAATTTCGCCATCAACTCCACTCGTGTCCAGCTGACGCCGGACAAGAAGGGTGTTTATGTTGATGTGAATATCAGTGAGGGCGAGCAGTTCAAGGTGGGTGAGGTCAAGATTGCCGGTGAGTTGCCGGTGCCGGAAGACCTGCTCAAGCGTCTCATCCTCATTCGCAAGGACGATATTTTCTCGCAGGCCGGTATTACCAATACCAATAAGCTCATGACGCGCCGCCTGGGTAACGATGGCTATATCTTTTCCGAAGTGAACGGGGTTCCCGACATTCATAACGACACCCGCGTTGCCGATGTCACTTTCTTCGTGAATCCGGGCAAGCAGGCTTATGTGCGCCGTATAGGCTTCAAGGGCAACCAGAAAACAGATGACAATGTGATGCGGCGTGAAATGCGTCAGTTTGAAGGCGCATTGGCATCCAGTGAGAAAATCGACTTGTCCAAGCTGCGTCTGCAGCGTCTGGGTTTCTTTGAGGATGTAACGGTGGAAACGCCGCGTGTGTCCGGCTCATCCGATCAAGTGGATGTGAATGTCACTGTGAAGGAACAGCCCTCGGGTTCTATCGGTGCCAGCATCGGTTATTCGCAGGGTGCAGGTCTGATTTTCAGCGCCAATGTCAGTCAGAGCAATTTTCTCGGCACCGGCAACCGCTTTTCGCTTGGCCTGTCGCGCTCGGAAACTTACGACAGTTACAATATGTCCTTCGTGGATCCCTATTTCACGCTGGATGGTGTAAGCCGCGGCTATAACTTTTATCTGCGCAAAACCAAACTGGATTCGCGCAACGTCAGCACCTATACCACGAGTGCCAAGGGCGCCAATATCAGCTTCGGTTATCCGATTGATGAAAACGAATCGGTGAATTTCTCGCTGGGTCTGGATGATACCGATATCACCTTGGGCTCTGGCGGACTGACCTCGGTCTATGTCAACGACTTCGTGGCGCGCTATGGCTCCACCTACTTGAGCTATACCGGTGGCTTGTCTTGGACGCGGAATACGCTGAATCGCGGCATGTTTGCGGATCGTGGTGCTTCCCAGTCCGTCAGTCTGGATTTCTCCATTCCCGGCAGTGATCTCACCTATTACAAGCTCAACTATGGTGCCCAGCTCTTCCTGCCGCTGGCGGGGCGCTGGGTGGGCCGCCTGCATTCCAATCTGGGTTATGGCGGTGGTTATGGCGATCTCGGCTCGTTGCCTTTCTACAAGAATTATTTCGCCGGCGGCTTTGGTTCAGTGCGTGGTTATGACGATAACCGCATGGGGCCGCGCAGCCCGTCTGTGGCTTTCGTGCCTGTTTCCCAGGGCGGCACTTGTGTGATTGCGCCCACAAATCCCTGTATTGATGGTGATCCGGAGGTTGTAGGCGGAAATGTGTTGGTGGAAGGTGGTTTTGACCTCATTTTCCCGACACCCTTTGCGGCCGACAACAAGCAGATCCGTACTCAGTTCTTCATCGATGTGGGTAATGTCTATTCGAGCAGTCTGCCCGGCTACAATCTGGACCTGACCGAGTTGCGTGCCACGGCCGGTGTCAGCTTGTCCTGGCTGACGGCGATTGGTCCGCTCGCTTTCAGTTTGGCGCAGCCGCTCAATGACAAGCCGGGCGATGAAACCCAAGTGTTCCAGTTCTCCATCGGTCAGGGTTTCTGATCTGGAGTGCAAGCGGGTAATACAAACAAGGGAATTACCAATAAACGGCCGGATGGCCACAACCAGAGGATAGAGTCATGCGTCACATTATGATGGTTGCCGGCCTTGTTGCCGGCATGATGGCCGCCCCGGCCATGGCAGCCGAACTCAAAATCGCCGTGGCAGACAGCCAGGCTGCCCTGATGGCCAGCGATGCCGCCAAGAAGGCCGTGGAAAAACTGCAGAGTGATATGAAGGTGCAGCGTGATCGCATGGCCCAGCTCAAGGGTGAAATTGAGGGTCTGGAAGCCAAGGCGCAGAAAGATGGCGCCATCATGACAGACAAGGACAAGCAGGCTCTGCAGAAACAGGCCGAAGGCAAGTTCCAGGAATACAATAATCTTGCCCAGATGGTGCAAAAACGTACCCAAGAAGTGCAGAACGATCTGCTGCAACGCATGATTCCCAAGATGGAAGCCGCCATCGAAGAAATCCAGAAGACCAGCAAGTACGACATCATCATTGAAAAAAAGAACGTGATTTTTGCCGATCCCGCGGTGGATCTGACCAAGAAGATTACGGAAAAACTGAACGCCACATCGGCTAGCAGCAAGTAAGCGCTGATATGGCCGGCACCGTTCCCTCCTGGACCTTGGCTGAGATAGCCGCGCATGTCGGTGCCGAGTTGCGCGGCAATGCAGAGCTGCGTGTTAGCGGTCTGCAAACGCTGAGCGGGGCGGGGCCTGAGCACATCAGCTTCCTGTCTAATCCGCATTACCGGCCAGAGTTGTCGACAACGCGAGCGGCTGCCGTGCTGCTGCGGCCGGATGATGCGCAAGATTTCACCGGCAATGCCCTGGTGCTGGCCAATCCCTATGTGGCGTATGCCCAGCTGGCCGCATTGTTTGATCGCACCCCACGTCCAGTGGCGGGTACGCATGCCTCGGCGGTGGTCAGTGCCTCAGCGCGTATTGATGCATCGGCAGCCATAGGGCCGCGTGCTGTTATCGGCGATGAAGTAGAGATAGGTGCGGGTACGGTGGTGGAAGCGGGCGCCGTTATTCAGGCGCGTGCGCGCTTGGGTCGTGACTGTCGCGTGCGCGCCAATGCCGTGATCTATCACGACTGTGTGCTGGGCGATCGCGTCAATATTCATTCCGGCAGTGTGATCGGTGGTGATGGTTTTGGTTTTGCCAATGACAAGGGGCGCTGGCACAAGATTGCCCAGATCGGTCGTGTCGTCATCCATGATGATGTCGATATCGGCGCCAACTGCACCATAGATCGCGGTGCCATCGGAGACACCGAAATCCATGAGGGCGTGATTATCGACAACCTTGTGCATCTGGCCCACAACGTTGTTATCGGGGCTCATACGGCCATTGCTGCCTGCTGTGGTATTTCAGGCAGTACCCGTGTCGGCGCTTATTGTGTTCTGGCCGGCAAGGTGGGTGTGGTGGGGCATATCGAAATTACTGACCATGTGCAGCTCACCGGCATGACCATGGTGACCAAGTCCATTTCCGAGCCCGGTAGCTATTCTTCTGGCACCGGTTTCCAGCCCAGCGCGAGCTGGAAACGCTCGGCAGTACGCTTCCGGCATCTGGATGAAATGGCACGTCGTCTGCGCGAGATTGAGCAGGAGCTGGCCACCCTGAAGGCTCCCGGTCTTGCAGACTGATTCTGCTTTTTCCAGCAAAATCAAGGCTGCATGATGAGGGCCCAGCCCTTACAATGGGCGCGCGCCGCTAATGTGAACCATCGGTCACGATGAGTGTCATTTATACCGAGGACCGCAATACATGATGGATATCCTAGAAATCCGCCAGTTCCTACCACACCGCTATCCGTTTTTGCTGGTGGACCGCGTTACCCAGATCGAGCCGGGCAAGTTGATTGTCGGCTACAAGAATGTCACGGCAAATGAAGAGTTCTTCAATGGGCACTTCCCCGGCAAACCCATCATGCCGGGTGTACTGATGGTTGAGGCTATGGCACAAATGGCCGGCATCCTAGGGTTCTATACCACGGGCAAGCGACCGGCTGATGGCTATATCTATCTTTTCTGCGGCGCCGACAATGTACGCTTCAAGCGTCAGGTAGTGCCGGGTGACAAGCTTGTCATCGAAGCAGAAGCCGGCGTCTCCAAACGTAATATCTATAAATTCAGCTGCCGTGCCAGTGTGGACGGTGAGTTGGCTGCCAGCGCCGATATCTTGGTCGCCGAGCAGAAAGTCTGATTTCTTTTTTCGGGATTCCCGGGGGTTAGCGTGATTCATCCCACCGCCATTATTGATCCCGCTGCTGTCCTTGCTGCCGATGTCGAAGTCGGCGCCTTCAGCATCATCGGCCCAGATGTAAAAATCGGGGCCGGGACGATCGTCGCCTCGCATGTGGTCATCAATGGCCACACCACCATTGGTGAGCGCAATCGCATTTTCCAGTTTGCTTCGGTTGGCGAGGCAAATCAGGATAAAAAATACAAGGATGAAGCCACGCGCGTGGAAATCGGGGATGACAACATCATTCGCGAATACTGCAGTATTCACCGTGGCACGGTGCAGGATGGAGGGCTTACCCGCATAGGCAGCCGCAACCTGCTCATGACTTCTGTGCATATTGCTCATGATGTCATGATGGGCAGCGACAATATCGTTGCCACAGGCTCCGGCGTTTCCGGTCATGTGCATATTGGTGATCATGTCATTCTCGGTGGCATGACCGGGGTGCACCAGTTTTGTCATATCGGTTCGCATGCCATGACCGCAGGCTGCAGTCTGGTGGTGAAAGATATTCCGGCCTATGTGATGGTGGGTGGCAATCCCAGCAAGGCCTTTGGCATGAACTTCGAAGGCATGCGCCGTCGTGGTTGGTCGGCTGAAACCATCAATATCCTCAAGCGAGCCTATCGCACGGTGTATCGCGACAGCCTCACGCTGGAGGTGGCTATTGCCGAAGTTGAAAAGCTGGTGGCCGAGTGCCCTGAGGTACAGCTTTTCATCGACTCCCTCAAGGACTCCACGCGCGGCATCGTGCGCTGATTCCCCTGATGAGCGCTCCTCTGCGGATCGGTATCGTCGCCGGTGAAATATCCGGCGATACACTGGGCGCGGGTCTTATCCGCGAATTACGCGCACGCCATCCTGATGCCGAGTTCTTCGGTATCTGTGGTCCCCAGATGCAAGAAGCTGGTGGGGTTTCACTGTTTCCCATGGAGCGCTTGTCGGTCATGGGGCTGGTGGAAGTGCTGGGTCGCCTGCGCGAGCTTTTCGGCATACGTGATCAGTTAGTCGCGGCTTTTGTCGAAAAGAAAATCGACATCTTTATCGGCGTGGATGCGCCGGATTTCAATTTACGTCTAGATGCTGCCCTTAAAGTGCATGGCATACGCACGGTGCAGTACGTCAGCCCTTCGGTCTGGGCATGGCGTCAGGGCCGTGTCGAAGGCATTCGGGCTTGTGTTGATACTGTACTTTGCCTACTGCCCTTCGAGAAAAAATTCTACGATGAGCACGGTGTTGATGCCGTTTTTGTCGGCCATCCCCTGGCTGACAGCCTGCCCATGGAAAATGACGCCGCTGCGGCGCGCCGCGCCCTCGGGCTGGATGAGCAGGGTGAGTACATTGCCCTTTTGCCCGGCAGTCGCAGCGGTGAAGTGAATCGCATTGCCGCCATCCTGTTCGCGGCGGCGCAGCAGATTCGTCGGCAGCGTCCGCAGGCGCGTTTCATCATTCCCGCCATCAATGCGGCACGACGTGCAGACATCGAGCGCTATCTCGCAGAGGCCGGGCTGGATGCAGAGATATTTGATGATGCTCTGGGGGCGGGTGTCGGTCGCCTGGTGATGAGCGCAGCGAATGTCGTGGTGTTGGCTTCCGGAACGGCAACTCTGGAAGCCATGCTGCTGAAAAAACCCATGGTGGTTTCTTATCGCCTGCACTGGCTGACCTGGATCATTGTGCGCCTCATGGTGCGGGTGCTTTATGTCGGTCTGCCCAATCTGCTGGTCAATGAGCGCATCGTGCCGGAGTTATTGCAGGACGCCGCCACACCGGATGGCATTGCCCGCGAAACCCTGCGTTGGCTGCAGGATGAGACATATCGCAATGAGCGTCTGGCGCGTTTTGGCAGCCTGCATGAAAGCTTGCGCCAGAATGCGAATGTAAAAGCGGCCGATGCCGTGGAGCGGATTTTGCGCAAGGCAAAACCTTTGTTTGTTTCATCTGTTGCAGGAGTTTGAGGCATGGCCAGAGCCCGGCAGGATTTCAGTCTGTTTCCCGCCCTGCCGGACCTCGGCGATTTGCTGGTGGCCGGGGTTGACGAGGTTGGTCGCGGCCCGCTGGTAGGGGCGGTGGTCACCGCCGCCGTCATCCTCGATCCGGCGCGTCCTATTGCGGGCCTTGCCGATTCCAAGGCGCTGACCGAGAAAAGGCGTCTGCAACTGGCGTTGGAAATCCGCGAAAAAGCCCTGAGTTTTGCTTTTGGTCGTTGTGATCCACACGAGATTGATGAGCTCAATATCCTGCGTGCCACCATGCTGGCCATGCAGCGCGCGGTGTCGGCCCTGCATGTGGACCCGCAACATGTGCTGGTGGACGGCAATCGCGCGCCGAAATTTCTCTGTGCCGCAACGGCCGTGGTGAAAGGTGATGCGCGCGTAGCGTCCATCAGTGCCGCCAGCATATTGGCCAAAGTGCAGCGCGATGCCGAAATGGAGGCCTTGCACGAACGTTATCCGCAATACGGCTTTGCCCGCCACAAGGGCTATCCCACGGCCGAGCATTTTGCGGCCCTGCAAGCCTATGGCCCCATCCCTGAGCATCGCCGATCCTTTGCGCCAGTGCGTGATGCCATTGCCGTCAGACTGGCGGGGATTTCCTCATGAGTGCTTTCGTTCATTTGCATGTGCGCAGTGAGTTTTCGCTGAAGGACAGCGTAGTTCGTGTAGGCGATCTGGTGGCTGCCACCGCGTCGGCCGGCATGCCCTCGGTGGCGCTGACCGATCTCATGAATCTCTATGCACTGGTGAAGTTCTACAAAAGTGCTCAGGGCAAAGGCATCAAGCCGGTCTTCGGTGCCGATCTTTTGCTGCGCGATGGCGATGCCCGTTACGAGGTTACGGCACTGGTCATGAACGAGACCGGCTACCGCAATCTCATCATGGTGATTTCCCGTGCTTATGTGGATGGTCAAAGCCTGGGTGAGGTCCTCATCGAGCGTGAGTGGCTGGAATCGGCGGGGGATGGCTTTATCATCCTGCTGGGCAAGCGCAGTGATGTTGCCGCGGCCTTGCTCGGAGCCGATGCACATCAGGCTTCGCCGGTCCTGGCGCGCTGGCTGCAGCATTTTCCCCAGCGCGTTTATATCGAGCTGACACGCTGTGGCCGTGATGGCGATGAAGAGTTCCTGCATAGCGCCGTGGCGCTCGCCGGTGAACTGCAGTGTCCGGTGGTGGCCAGCAATGATGTGCGCTTCATCAATGCCGATGATTTTGAGGCCCACGAAGTACGCGTCTGCATTGCGCAGAGCTATGTGCTGGATGATCCCAAGCGTCCGCGCGATTACTCGCCCGAGCAATACCTGAAAACACCCGAGCAGATGGTTGAATTGTTTTCGGATATTCCAGAAGCACTGGAAAATACGCTGGAAATCGCCCGCCGCTGTACGCTGGATCTCACTCTGGGAAAAAATTTCCTGCCGGACTATCCCGTGCCTGCGGGCATGACCATCAATGAGTACTTCATTCAGCATTCGCGCGAGCGTCTTGAGCTGCGCCTGCAAAAGATTCTGAATCCGGCCGCGCCGGACCATGCCGAACGTCGCAAGATTTATGCAGAGCGACTGGAGTTCGAACTCAACATCATCAACCAGATGGGGTTTCCGGGTTACTTCCTCATCGTGATGGACTTCATTCGCTGGGCCAAACAGAACGGTGTGCCGGTGGGGCCGGGGCGTGGTTCGGGTGCGGGCTCACTGGTGGCCTACGCTCTGGAAATTACGGATATTGATCCTCTGCCCTACGATCTACTGTTCGAGCGTTTTCTCAATCCCGAACGTGTTTCCATGCCTGACTTCGATATCGATTTCTGCATGGATGGCCGCGATCGCGTTATCGAATACGTGGCCAATAACTACGGGCGGCAGGCGGTATCGCAGATTATCACCTTCGGCACCATGGCCGCCAAGGCCGTGGTGCGTGATGTGGCGCGTGTGCAAGGCAAGTCCTATGGCCTTGCCGACCGTATTTCCAAACTGATTCCCTTTACGCCCGGTATTTCACTGCTGGAGGCGCGCAAGGAAGAGCCGCAGCTGGATGAAATGCTCAGCAATCCTGATGCGCAGGATCATGAAAGCGCGCTGGAGATATGGGAAATGGCCCTGCGTCTTGAGGGCATCACGCGTGGTGTTGGCAAGCATGCCGGCGGGGTGCTGATTGCACCGGGTAAGCTCACCGATTACACGGCCATTTTCTGCGACGAAGAAGGGCGTTGGGTCAGCCAGTACGACAAGGACGATGTAGAACAGGTCGGTCTTGTAAAGTTCGACTTTCTCGGCCTGCGCACGCTCACCATCATTGATTGGGCCTTGAAGGACATCAACGCCAAGCGCGCACTGCGTGGTGAAGCGGTGCTGGACATCATGGCGTTGCCACTGAATGACAAAGCCACCTACAAAATGTTGCAGGAAGGGCTGACCACAGCGGTTTTCCAGCTGGAATCGCCGGGCATGAAGAAGCTCTTGAAAAAGCTTCTGCCGTCCAATTTTGAAGACCTTATTGCCCTGGTGGCCCTGTTTCGTCCGGGCCCACTGGAATCGGGCATGGTGGACGACTTCTGCAACCGTAAACATGGTCGCGCTGAAGTTGCCTATCCCGATGCGCAATACCAGCATGAATGTCTGGAGGCGGTGCTCAAGCCCACCTATGGCGTCATCGTGTATCAGGAACAGGTGATGCAGATTGCCCAGGTCATGGCGGGCTATTCACTGGGCGGCGCTGACATGCTGCGCCGTGCCATGGGCAAGAAAAAGCCGGAAGAAATGGCCAAGGAACGTGTCAAGTTCATGGCCGGTGCTGAAGAACAGCGCATCGACAAGAATCTGGCCGGCCATATCTTCGATCTGATGGAGAAATTCGCGGGCTACGGCTTTAACAAGTCGCACTCCGCGGCCTATGCGCTGGTGTCCTACCAGACGGCCTGGTTGAAAGTGCATTACCCGGCCGAATTCATGGCAGCGGTGCTGTCCTCTGAAATGCACAACACCGACAAGATCGTGACCTTTATCGAAGAGTGTCGCGAGATGAAGCTCAAGATAGAGCTGCCGGATGTGAATCATGGCCAGTTCAAATTCGTCACGCGTGATAACGGCAATATTGTTTACGGTCTGGGTGCCATCAAGGGCGTGGGCGAGGGGCCGGTCGATAGCATCGTGGCGTCGCGTGCTGCCGATGGCGATTTCAAGGACCTTTTTGATTTCTGTCGCCGTATTGATCTGCGCAAATGCAATAAGCGCACTTTAGAGGCACTGGTGCGTGCCGGTGCGCTGGATGCTCTGGGCCCGCATCGTGCTGTCATCATGGCTTCGCTGGATGAAGCGGTAGCCGCGGCCGAACAGCAGGCACGCAATGCCGATGCCGGCATCGTCGATCTCTTTGGTGATGTGGTGGAAGAGGCGCCCAGCGGCGAGTTTGCCGAAGCGCTGCCCTGGACCGACGATGAGCGCCTGATGGCGGAAAAGGAAACGCTGGGCTTATATCTCACCGGTCACCCCATTGATCAGTATGAAAGCGAGCTCACGCGTTTTGTCGAGCAGCGCCTGGCGGATTTGCAGCCGACGCGGCGTGGTGTGACAACGACGGTGGCTGGCCTTGTGTTATCCACTCGCATCATGAAGGGCGCGCGTGGCTCACGCGCTTTTGTGCTGCTGGATGATCGCACTGCTCGTATTGAGGCGGGTCTCTTTGGCGAGAGCTATGAAGTCTTCAAGCATCTGCTTACCAAGGACACCGTTGTGGTGGTAGAGGGCGAGGTCAGCCATGACGATTTCAATGGTGGTCTGAAAATGTCAGTGCGCAAGGTGATGAGTCTGGCCGAGGCGCGTGCCGCGCGCTCGCGCGGACTGGAATTACGGGTGGAGGCCGCTCGTCTGGGGCCGCGCTTCTCACAGGATTTGCAGCAGTTGCTGGGTGCACATCGCTCGCCTCAGGGTGGCTGCCCCATACGTCTGCGCTACCGTAGCCTAGAGGCCGAGGCATTGTTGCGCTTGGGCGAGGGCTGGCGCGTGCAGGCTACGGATGAGTTGCTGAAGCGTCTGCGCCAGCAGTACGGAGCAGAGTCGGTTGAGGTGCTGTACTAATTTTATCCCGCAAGCGTGCTGAGGGCGCTTGCGGGATACGCGTAGTCCGATGCTGGCACGGCCTGCGCGCACGCCAGATCAGTCACGGAGGCGTCTGATTTATGGGTGGCACAGCCCTGTGCAGCAAAGGCTGGCCCCTGTCGGCTTTGCAACAACTGCTTGCCAATCAGCCCGGCTGGCGGTTTGCCATGACTGCCCGGACAGGTAGACTTGGCACCATTTGCGGGAGCCGGATCACAAAGCCGGTGCGCTCTCCCGCGTAAGATCAATCCCCGCCCGGCAGCACTTCATGAGAAGGCCGGGCCCGGAAGTGGATGGAAACCATGAATCCCAATTATCTGGATTTTGAACAACCGATTGCCGAGCTTGAAGCCAAGATTGAAGGACTCAAGCTGGTGGGCTCGGGTACCGGCCTCAATATCGAAGAAGAAATCGGTCGTTTGCAGGACAAGAGCCTCAAGCTCACCGAAGAAATTTTTTCCAATCTTTCGGCCTGGCAGGTATCGCAGATTTCGCGCCACCCCAAGCGTCCTTATATGCTGGATTATGTCGAGCATATCTTTACGGACTTTGATGAGCTGCACGGCGATCGCACCTTTGGTGATGATGCGGCCATCGTCGGCGGCACGGCCCGCCTGCTGGGTGAGCCGGTGATGGTGATCGGTCATCAGAAGGGCCGTGACGTCAAAGAAAAAGTGAAGCGCAATTTCGGCATGCCCAAGCCCGAAGGCTATCGCAAGGCGCTGCGCCTCATGGAAATGGCCGAGCGTTTCAAGTTGCCCATACTCACCTTTATTGATACACCCGGTGCTTATCCCGGGATTGATGCAGAAGAGCGTGGTCAGTCGGAGGCCATTGCGCGCAATCTCGCGGTCATGTCGCGGCTGAAAACCCCCATCATTTCTACCGTCATCGGTGAAGGTGGCTCGGGTGGCGCGCTGGCAATCGGCGTGTGCGATGCCCTGCTCATGCTGCAATACAGCACTTATTCCGTCATTTCTCCCGAAGGTTGCGCTTCCATCCTCTGGAAAACCTCGGCCAAGGCTGCTGACGCTGCCGACGCTATGGGCCTGACGGCGGAGCGCCTCAAGACCCTGGGTTTTGTAGACGAACTGGTGAAAGAACCTTTGGGCGGCGCCCATCGCGATGGTGATGCCATGGCTGATAATTTGCGCAAGGCGCTAATACGCCAGCTCAAAAAGCTGCGCGCCATGGACGAGCCGGTCCTGCTCCAGCGCCGCTACGATCGCCTGATGAGTTACGGCATCGAGTGAGTGCAAAGAAAAACGCCGGCAGATGCCGGCGTTTTTCTTTGCGGAAATATTTTCTCTGTGAATCTGCTGCGACCTGGATTGCCATCTCATGCCTGAATCCACACTGCATGCCTTCCTGACGCGTGAACTGGCTGCCAGCCCTGAAGTACAGCGGTTGGTCGTCGGCTTTTCCGGGGGACTGGATTCCACCGTCTTGCTGCAAGCACTGGCGCATGTGGCACCGGCATTTTCCCGGCCTCTGCTGGCGGTGCATGTGCATCATGGCCTAAGTCCCAATGCTGATGCCTGGGCGCAACATGCGCAGATGATTTGCTCCAGTCTGGATATTCCCTTGCTGATACGCCGTGTGCAGCTGTCAGCGCAAGGTAGCGTGGAGGCCGCTGCGCGGGCTGCGCGTCGTGCCGCATTTGCCGGGATATTGCAGTCTGGAGATGCCTTGCTGCTGGCCCAGCACAGGGATGATCAGGCTGAAACCCTGCTGTTCCGCTTGCTGCGCGGTGCTGGGGTGCGTGGTCTTGCGGCCATGGCGGAGCGTGGGTGTTTTCCGCTGGCTGAGGGCCATACGGTGCCGCAATGGCGGCCATTTTTGGGCTTGTCGCGAGCGGCGCTGGAACAATTTGCGCAGCAGCAGTCATGCTTATGGATAGAGGATGAATCCAATGCCGATGTTCGCTACACGCGTAATTTTCTGAGACGGGATGTGCTGCCGCTTTTGCAGACACGCTGGCCCGCGGCACTTGAAACGCTGGCCGCGACGGCCTTGCGTTTGCGGGAAGCGGATGAGCTGCTGACCGAGTTGGCGGCCGAGCTTGCTGTGCAGGTGGTGGATGCGCAACAGCGGCTGCAGATTTCGCAAGTATTGAGTCTGTCGCCCGCCCGACAGCGCCTGCTTTTGCGTTACTGGTTGCAGCAGCAGAATTTTCTCTTGCCGGACGAAGCCATGCTGGAGCGGATCATCAGTGAGGTCTTGCTGGCGCGAGTAGATGCTGTGCCACTTGTGGCCTGGAGCGGAACAGAGGTGCGGCGTTACCGTGATCATCTTTATGCCATGCCGCCACTAGCAGCGTATGCGCCCGGGTGGGAAGCGCAGTGGAGTGGTGCGGAAGATTTGGAGTTGCCAGATGGCCGGAGGCTGCGCTTGCTGTCGGCTCCTGAATCTTTGCGGGTGAGTTATCGGCGTGGTGGTGAGCGTTTGCGGCAGGCAGGGCAGTCACGCGAATTAAAAAACCTGTTTCAGGATAATGCCGTGCCGCCTTGGGAGCGTGCGCGACAGCCTTTGCTATGGCGTGGCGAAGAGCTGGTGTCTATCGCAGGCAGGGATTGGGGGCAGACTGAAAACGCACCGCAGCTGCAACTTTTGCCGGGCTAGGGTCTTATTTTCAGCGCATAAAAAAGGCCGCATTTCTGCGGCCTTTTTTATGCGGCGAGACTTCAGATCTTGCGCATCACCAAGGTGGCATTAGTGCCGCCAAAACCGAAGCTGTTGGACATGACGGTTGTCACCCCCGCATTGAGGATGGTTTCGCGCACGATGGGTAGGCCTTCAGCCTGCGGGTCCAGCGTTTCGATATTGGCAGAGCCGGCGATGAAATCGCCTTCCAGCATGAGCAGACAGTAAATCGCCTCCTGCACGCCGGCAGCACCCAGTGAGTGCCCCGAGAGGGATTTGGTGGAGCTGATTCGCGGAGCTTTGTCGCCAAAAACTTCACGCACTGCCTTGAGTTCGGCAACATCACCGACCGGCGTGGAAGTACCGTGGGCGTTGATGTAGTCGATGGGGGTATCTACCGTGGCCATGGCGAGTTGCATGGAGCGTGCTGCGCCTTCGCCGCTGGGAGCGACCATGTCATAACCGTCACTGGTGGCACCGTAGCCCACGACTTCGGCATAGATTTTTGCGCCGCGCTGCTTGGCGTGCTCATACTCTTCCAGCACCAGCATGCCGCCGCCGCCGGCAATTACGAAGCCGTCGCGATTGGCATCGTAGGCCCGTGAAGCTGTTTCCGGCTTGTCGTTATATTTGCTGGACATGGCGCCCATGGCATCGAACAGGCAGGACAGTGTCCAGTGCTCTTCTTCACCGCCGCCGGCAAACATTACATCCTGCTTGCCCATTTGTATTTGTTCCACCGCATTGCCTATGCAGTGCGCGCTGGTGGAGCAGGCGGAAGAGATGGAGTAGTTGATGCCCTTGATTTCAAAAGCAGTGCAAAGACAGGCGGAGACGGTGCTGCCCATAGTGCGCGGCACCATATAAGGCCCGATACGCTTCACGCCTTTGCTGCGGGCAATATCGGCTGACTCCACCACATTAGCCGTGGATGCGCCGCCGGAGCCGGCAATGAGGCCGGTGCGCGGATTCGAAACCACTTCCGGGGGCAGGCCGGCATCAGCAATTGCCTGTTGCAAGGAAACGTGGGCATAGGCCGCAGCGCCACCCTGAAAGCGCTTGTCTTTGCGATCTATGAGTGCATCCAGATCAATAACGGGAGAGCCGCTGACCTGGCTGCGGAAACCCATTTCGGCATAGACCGGATTGCTGCGAATGCCGGAGCGCATCAGGCGTAGGCTTTCACTGACGGTGGCCTTGTCATTGCCAAGGCTGGAGACGATGCCAAGACCGGTGATCACAACGCGTCGCATGGTTCATCCTCACTAACTGTTGCCGCTTTACTGCTGCCGTCGGGTGGCTGGCGGCGGGGTTTGCTGGCGGCCCGCTTTGTGGGCGGGCCTGCGATTACGGGGGTGAAGACTTTAGAAGTCGTCCGTGCTGGTGAAGAGGCCGCAGCGCAGATCCTGAGCCGAATAGATTTCGCGGCCATCTACATACATCTTGGCGTCGGCAATGCCGACCACAAGCTTGCGCTCTACCACACGCTTGATCTGCAGGTGGTAGGTGACCTTTTTATGGGTGGGCAGCACCTGACCGAAGAATTTGATTTCACCCGAGCCCAAGGCGCGACCGCGACCGGGATTGCCACGCCAGGCGAGCCAGAAGCCCAACAATTGCCACATGGCGTCCACACCCAGGCAGCCGGGCATTACGGGATCGCTTTCAAAGTGGCAGCCGAAGAACCAGAGATCAGGATTGATATCGAACTCCGCAATGATTTCTCCCTTGCCGAACTCGCCGCCCTCGTCGGTGATGTTCACGACGCGATCCATCATCAGCATATTGGGCAGGGGCAGGCGGGCATTGCCCGGGCCGAACATCTCGCCATGGCCGCAGGCCAGGAGATCGTCACGGCTGAAAGAGTTCTTGCGCATCGGGATACAGTCCTTGAATTAAGCAGTGGAGCTGATGGAGTCCGGATCTTGCAGTTTCTAGGGTCTGCATCATCCGGTTCAGCGGCAGCCATGGCGGCAGCGGGAGGCATTGTAACAGGGCAATCCTGACGGTCCGGAGACAGCCGCCTGCAACTTGTTTCCAAATGTTTATCTTCTTGACTGTAAAGTCGAGAGGGAGGGGGCCGCGGGCGGTGCTAGTCGTTATGGTGGCGAGGCGGCGCCGGAAACGTTCGGATGTCATGGCGCCGGGAGGCGTTGCTGATATCTTCGCTCGCGTTAACAGGCTCTGACTGGACATGGCAGGACCCCTGCGTATGATGGCGCCGTTTCCGGCATTTGCCGCCCTTAGAAAAATTGACCATATCCCTTGCGGGAGCTTCTGAATGCTCGTTGAGCTTGGCCATTTCGCCCTGGTTTTGGCGCTGTTTGTTGCACTGGCCCAGGTAATCCTTCCTCTTTATGGTGTGTGGGCTCGCCAGCCTTCGGCCCAGTCAGTGGCGCGCAGTGCTGCCTATGCGCAGTTCTTCCTGCTGCTTTTTTCTTTTTCCGCGCTTACCGCAGGTTTCGTGGAAAACGATTTCACCCTGGATTATGCCGCCAGGCAGAGCAATACCATGCTGCCGGTCTGGTACAAGATATCGGCGGTATGGGGTGGGCATGAGGGTTCCTTGCTGCTCTGGGCGCTGGTGCTGGCCGGCTGGACCGCTGCCGTGGCACGTTTCAGCCGCAGCCTGCCGCGTGACATGACGGCACGCGTCATTGCCATTCTGGGTGCGGTCAGCATCGCATTTCTGCTGTTCATTCTTTTTACCTCCAATCCCTTTGCGCGCCTGCTGCCGGATTTTCCTCCGGATGGTAACGATCTCAATCCTTTGCTGCAGGACCCGGGTCTCATCATTCATCCGCCCATGCTTTATATGGGTTATGTGGGCTTTGCCGTGCCCTTTGCGTTTGCACTGGCCGGCCTTATGGGCGGGCGACTGGATTCGGCCTGGTCGCGCTGGTCGCGGCCTTGGGCGCTGGCAGCCTGGTGTTTTCTCACGCTCGGCATCGCTCTGGGTTCGTGGTGGGCGTATTACGAACTGGGCTGGGGCGGCTGGTGGTTCTGGGATCCGGTAGAGAATGCTTCCTTCATGCCTTGGTTGGCGGGCACTGCCTTGCTGCATTCTTTGGCGGTGACGGAAAAGCGGGGCGTGTTCAAAGCCTGGACGGTATTACTCGCCATCATTGCTTTTGCGCTCAGCCTGCTCGGCACTTTTCTTGTGCGTTCGGGCGTGCTGACTTCGGTGCATGCCTTTGCTTCTGATCCTTCACGCGGACTTTTCGTGCTGGGTATTCTGGCTGTGGTGATAGGCGGTTCGCTCACGCTGTTTGCGGCGCGCGCTGGCGCCCTCAGTAGTGAGTCGCGTTATGAGCTGGTTTCACGCGAAATGTTCCTGCTTGCCAATAATCTGCTCTTGCTGACGGCTACCACGGTCGTGCTGCTGGGCACGCTGTTTCCTCTGGTGGCTGATGCCCTGCAGATGGGCAAGATTTCCGTAGGCCCGCCTTATTTCAATCTGCTCTTCGTGCCGCTGACACTGGTCTTGCTACTGTTTCTGGGGGTGGGGCCGCAGTCCAACTGGAAGCGGCAGGATACAGCTCGCCTACTCAAGCCCTATGGTCTGATCTTGCTGGCCGGCCTGCTGCTGGGCGTGGTGCTGCCCTTGCTCTGGTTTGGCGATAACGATGTGCGCGTGGCGCTGGCCTGCACTCTGGTATTTGCCGTGGCCATTTCCACCTTCCGGGATGTGTGGCTCAAGATTCGGATGGCGAAAGCCGGTGTCTGGGTTGGCTTGCGTCGTCTTTCGCGCAGCTATGTCGGCATGCAGATTGCGCATATCGGTCTGTTGGTGACGGTATTGGGCGTAACTCTGGTTTCTACGCACAGCATGGAGCGTGATGTGCGCATGACGCCGGGCGACAGTGTGACCGAAGGCGAATACAGTTTTGTCTTTCATGGCGTGGGTGAACGCAAGGGCCCCAATTATGTGGCCCGTCGTGGCGATATAGAGGTGCTGAAAAACGGCAAAACCGTGCGCCATCTGCATCCCGAAAAGCGCGTTTACAATGTGCAGCGCAATACCATGACGGAAGCGGCAATTGATCCTGGTCTTTTCCGTGATCTTTATGTGGCACTGGGCGAGCCGCTGGAAGACGGCCAGTCTTGGGCAGTGCGTGTGTATCACAAACCTTTTATTCGCTGGCTGTGGCTGGGTGCAATTTTCATGGCGGCAGGCGGTGCACTGGCCGCGACAGATCGCCGTTATCGTATGCGCAAGAATCAGTCGTCCAGTTTGTCGGTGCCGGGGGGAAATGCCGGATGAACAAGCACGTGCGCGTGATGTTTTATGCTCTGCCGCTTCTGGCTTTCATCGTCCTGGCCATATTGCTGGGCAGCCGTTTGGGCACGGACCCTACCGAGTTGCCGTCGGCCCGCATTGGCAAACCCATGCCAGAGTTCAGCCTGAGTGCACTGGATGCGCCGCAGAAAATCCTGACCGCGGCCGATGTGAAAGGACAAGTGCTCTTTCTCAATGTATGGGCAACCTGGTGTATTTCCTGTCAGGTCGAGCATCCAGTGCTCAAGCATATGGCGGAGCAGGGCGTACCCATCGTAGGTATCAACTACAAGGATTATCGCGAAGCAGCGCAGAAATATCTGGAGCTGCACGGTAATCCTTTCCGCTTTACGGTGTTTGACGAGAAAGGTGATCTGGGTCTGGATCTCGGCGTTTATGGCGCCCCCGAGACCTATCTCGTCGATAAGGATGGCAATATTCGTTACCGCTTTATCGGTGTGCTGGATGCGGATAAGTGGGAAAACGTGCTGCGTCCACGCTATGAGGCACTGTTGGCCGGCAAACCTCTGCCTGCCGATGACACGGTGACGGGGAGCAGTCTGTGAAGAAACTCCTCCTGCTTCTTATATTCGTGGTTTTTTCTGCGCACGCCTCGATAGAGGTTTTTCCCTTTGAGTCGCCTGAGCAAGAGCAGCGCTTTCGCCATCTTATTGATGAGCTGCGCTGCCCAAAATGCCAGAACCAGAATCTTTCTGGCTCCGATGCCGAGGTTGCACGCGACCTCAAGCGGCGTGCCTGGGAGCTGATGCAGCAGGGCAAAACGGATGATGAAATCCGTGCCTATCTCGTGGATCGCTACGGGGACTTCATCACCTATCGTCCGCCGTTGCGTGCCAATACTTTTTTGCTCTGGTTCGGTCCCTTGCTGCTTTTTTTCTCGGTGGCCGCCGTGCTGGTCTGGCGTGTGCGCCGCAAACCCGTCAACACAGCACCGCTCAGCGATGATGAAAGAAAAAAGCTGGCAGCCTTGCTGGATGACTCTAACCCCACTTCACGGCCCTGATATTTCCCATGATGCTTTTCTGGTTCCTGGCCTTTGTGCTTGCAGTAGCAGTCGCCGCTCTGGTGGTATTACCCCTGTGGCGCCGTTCCGACGATTCCGGACAGAATCTGCTGGAGCTTAATCGCCGCGTATTCCGCGAGCGTCTGGCCGAGCTGGAAAAAGATGAAGCGGAAGGGCGTCTGGATGCCGCCACTCTGATCGAACTGCGCCTGGAGCTTGAGCGCAATATGCTGGTGCTGGATACGGCGGCAGATACGAGCCCGGCGGCTTCGCGGAGAGTGGTGGCTTGGCTTGCTCTGGGCCTGCTGCCGCTATTGTCCCTGCTTTTTTACTGGAGCGTGATGGCGCCACAGGGGCTGGCTGATTGGTGGAAGTTGCGCAGTGATATGGGGCCGGCTGTAGATCGTGTACTCATCGGCCAGGTGCCCACAGAAGAAGAGAGCCGTGCGCATACGCTGCCCGATTTCATTCGTGTGCTGCAGTACCGCCTGCAGGCTGATCCGAAAAATGCGGACGGCTGGTTCATGCTGGGTATGAGTTATGTGCAGTTGGAAATGGGCGAGCCGGCGCTCACTGCTTTTGAGCATGCCTGGCGTCTGAATCCTGATGAGCCACGTTATCAGCTGGCCTATGCGCAAACCCGGCTTTACGGCAATGAAGGTCAGTTGGATCCGCTGAGCCGGCAGCTGCTGGCATCTGTGCTGGAAAAAAATCCGCAGCATGAGGGGGCCATGGTGCTGTTGGGTTTTGCAGCCTACCGCTCCGGTGATTATGCACTGGCGGTAAATACCCTGGAGAAATTGCAGGCCCGGCGTCAGTCACATGATGTCAGCGCTGGACCGGCCGTGATGCAGCAACTGGCACAGACCCTGGCCTCTGCGCGTGAAAAGCTGCAGGGTGGCCCCGCGCTGCAGGCAGCAGCGGTCTCCAGCAATCCCGCCATACGTGTACGTGTGAAAATTGATCGCAAACTGGTCGGCAAGTTTGCGCCGGATGATGTTGTCTATGTCTTTGCCCGTGCCCTCAATGGTCCTCCTATGCCCTTGGCGGTGGTAAGACGCCGAGCGGCTGAGCTGCCCTTTACGGTGGAGCTGGACGACAGCCAGAGCCCTATGCCCACCATGAAGCTTTCTGCTGTTGCCGAGGTGGCCATTACCGCCCGAATTTCACGTCATGGCAGTCCTGAAGCCCAGCCCGGCGATCTGGAGGCGGTGGCTGTGCCTGTGCGTCAGGGTGGTGCTGTGCAAAGTGTGGAATTGCTTATACAGAGCGTGCGCTGAGGCGTTGCCGGGCAGCGGCCACTCGGCTTGTGAATGGCGTGACCGGCGTGTATCTTTGCGGGCTTCCCTGTGCTGACAACCGAGCCCCCGCGCCCAAGAACCCGGGCCCTGTCTGCGCGATATACCGTTTTGCTTTTCGATGATTCTGGAGTGACACACACATGCGCATCATCCTTCTGGGAGCGCCCGGTGCCGGTAAAGGCACACAGGCACAGCTCATCATGCAGAAATACGGCATCCCCCAGATTTCCACCGGTGACATGCTGCGTGCCGCTGTGAAAGCGGGTACTGAGCTCGGTGTAGCTGCCAAAAAGATCATGGATGCGGGTGGACTGGTCTCGGATGACATCATTATCGGTCTGGTGAAAGACCGTATTACCCAGCCTGATTGCAAGAACGGTTTCCTCTTCGATGGCTTCCCGCGCACCATTCCGCAAGCCGAAGCCATGATTCAGGCCGGTGTGAATATCGATCACGTTATCGAAATCCATGTGGATGATGCCGAAATCATCGAGCGTCTTTCTGGTCGCCGTACCCATGCCGCCTCCGGCCGCGTCTATCACATCAAGTACAACCCGCCCAAGGTGGCTGGCAAAGATGACGTCACAGGCGAAGATCTGGTGCAGCGTGATGACGACAAGGAAGACACCATAAAGAAGCGTCTGGAGATTTATCACACCCAGACCAAGCAGCTGGTGGGCTTCTATCAGAAGCTGGCCGCTGCTGGAGATGCCACGGCACCCAAGTCCGCGAAGATTGAAGGCGTGGGCCCGGTGGACGAAATTTTCAGCCGCGTCTTAGCCATTCTGGGCTGATTCTTTCTTCTATATATAAGAAGCAAGACTGATCCCCGATAAAACGCCGTGCTCATGCACGGCGTTTTGCTTTCTACCCTCTCCGGCCCTGGCCTATGTGCCTGTTGCGATTGCAGGGTCGTATGCTTCCCGTGTTGGGTTGAATTTGTTTGAATCCGGCCTGCTCTTACTGAAAAGAGGTTTACATGACTGCGCCCTCACGTCCGCGTCTGGCAGTTCTGCTGGTGAATCTGGGTACACCCGACGCACCCACACCCAGTGCGGTACGACGCTTTCTGCGCGAGTTTCTTTCGGATGCGCGTGTCATCGAAATTCCGCGCCTCATCTGGTGGCTCATCCTCAATCTCTTCGTGCTTACCTTCCGTCCACGACGGGTGGCCAAACTCTACGAAACAATCTGGCAGAAGGGTGATTCGCCCATGCGTCTGATCCTGCGTGAGCAGGCTGAGCTTTTGCAAAAAAGCCTGCACGCTCGTTTTGCTGCTGCGGATGTTCGTGTTTTGCCTGCCATGAGTTATGGCCAGCCGGCATTGAGTGCACAGCTGGATGCGCTCAAGCAGGATGGTTTTGAGCGCGTGGTGGTACTGCCGCTCTTTCCGCAGTACTCGGCGACGTCCACCGCGCCTGTATACGACATAGTGAGCCGCTGGTTGATGCGCCAGCGCAATCAGCCCGCACTCAGCCTCATCAAGGATTACCACCGGCACCCGATTTACATCGCCGCACTGGCCGCCTCGGTACAGGCCTTCCGCCGAGAGCATGGCGCTTCAGAAAAGTTGCTCATGTCCTTTCACGGCATTCCTCAGCCCTATGCGGACAAAGGGGATCCTTATCCGCAGCAGTGCCATGAAACGGCACGGCAAGTTGCTGCTGCATTGGGATTGCCGGATGACGCGTGGGCTATCAGTTTCCAGTCACGCTTTGGTGCTCAAGCATGGGTGCAACCGTATACCGATGTGCAATTGCAGGAGTGGGCGGCGGCTGGTGTCGGTTCTGTTCAAGTGGTCTGCCCGGCGTTCTCCGCCGACTGCCTGGAAACGCTGGAAGAGATTGCCGAGCAGAATCAGGAGACTTTTCTGCATGCTGGCGGCAAGCAGTACGCTTATATTCCTGCACTCAATACCCGATCCGATCATATTGCGATGATGTTGGCCCTTGTCAGCCCGCATCTGGAAGCGCATCTGGCGAATTGAAAACTGGCTAGAAGTGTTTCGCCTGGTAACACCGGCGCTGTCCTGAAAAGGCAGCGCCGTTTTCTTTTTTGGAGTGCCATTCCGCATATCCCCTGTTATTTTTCCGACCCGCAAATGGACAATTAAGGACATTTTCGGCTTCTGCATCCTGCTCTTGAAGTGCAGTTGCTTTCAGCGAAGGCAAAATTAACTCCTCTCAAAATCGGTTTCAGGGACTGAATTACAGTCTTGATGAAGGTCAGTGAGATGTCATAAACCGGTTTAATGAGCATGTGAGTAGACGGGTAAAAGACTTTTGCAAAACCCTGAAAAGGGGTTTTACAGAAGTTTTAAAAGGTAAAATCATGCGCGAGTGGTGGGGAGTGAAAGCGGATTAATCAGGAAAAAATCCGGTGCTTAATCTGCGCTAAATGCTTTCACCGGGTAAAAAATCGCGATTTATTGAATTTTTTTCAAAAAAAATGGCAAAAAACGGGGTTAAGTGCTTGTTATTTGTACCCGCTGCTTTTTTTTTGTGCTAATTTTCTCACCCGTAGTACACGTAATTCGCATCTCAAAACTTAGGAGGAGATCCTTCAATGGCTCGATCCACGAAGAAAGCTGTTGCGAAAAAGCCGGGCCGCAAGCCTGCTGCTCGCCGTGCCGCCCCCGTAACCAGTGCTGCAACCGCCAAGGCAACTGAATCTGCTGCCAAGGCAACTGCCGCTCTGTCCGCTGCTACTGCTGCTGCTAAAGCTGCCAAGACTCCCGCCAAGAAGGCAGCTGCTGCCGCCAAGGTGAAGTCTGCTCGTGCTGCTGCTCGCGTTGCCAAGGCCGCTTTGGCCAAGGCCAAGGTGACTGCTGCTGTCGAGAAGGCAAAGGCTGCTGCTGATGCTCGTATCGCCAAGCTTGCTGCTTCCCTCGAGAAGAAGCGCGCTGCCGCGGTCGTTCGCGCTACTAAGGCTGCTGAAAAGCGTATCGCCAAGGCTGATGCTGCCAAGGTGAAGGCTGCTGCCAAGAAAGTGGCTGCCAAGGTTAAGCTGGCTGCCAAGAAGGCTGCTGCCAAGCTGCGTGCAATCGCCAAGCGCGAAGCTGCTCGTGCCAAGGTTGCTGACCGCGCTGCTGCCCGCAAGGCCGCTGCTGCTGCCAAGCGTCTGGCGAAGAAGAACGCTGCTGCTGCCAAAAAGGCTGCTGCTGCCGCTAAAAAGGCTGCTGCTCCCAAGAAGGCAGTTCGTCGTGGCCGTCCGGCTGCGAAGAAAGCTGTTGCTGCCAAGAAGCCGGCTGCTCGTAAGCCTGCTGCCAAAAAGCCAGCTGCTAAGAAAGCTGTCGCCAAGAAGCCTGCTGCCAAGAAAGCAGTCGCCAAGAAGCCAGCCGCCAAAAAGGCTGTGCGTCGCGGTCGTCCGCCCAAGGCTGCTCCGGCTCCTGCCGCTGCCTGAAAATGAAAAACCCCGCTTCGGCGGGGTTTTTTTATGCAGGCTGATTTTTCCGCCTGATGTTTTTCCTCTGCTTTCGTACCGAGTACGAGGGTAGATAATCAAAACGGGTCTTGGGGCCTGTCTTCTTAACTCTGCTTTTCAGAAAGCGGAGCTATCTTTCTCTCCTCTGTTTTTATCCTCGGTGTTTCTGGCCGCTTTCAGTTCGTCTTCCGTATTCAGATTGGCGAAAGCCGCGGCATTATCAAATATGGCGATTTCGGCTTGCTGCTCCCGGCACCAAGCTTCCACCTTGTAATGTCCGCGGGCGAGATTGGCATTCAGTGAAGCGAGTAGCTCCCGGCGCAGCAGCATGAAAAGCGGCTGCAGGCGCTGGCTATCATGTGCCATCACGAGGCGGCATGCCGGCTGCATTTTGGCTGCCAGGCGCTGATACAAGTCTTTTGGTAGCCAAGGGGTATCGCAGGGCGTGACCAGTATCAAGTCGTGTTGGCAATGTGGAATGGCTGCAGCAATGCCCGCAAGTGGGCCAGGAAAGTCAGCCGTTTCATCCCCGACTAATAGATGGCCGAAGCCGGCCAGCTCTTCCTGATGCCGATTGCAGTTGATAACGATGTCGTCCACCTGCGGCTGCAGTCTTTCCAGCACGTGGGCAATCAAGGGGCGCCCGGCCAGTGTCTCCAAGGCTTTGTCACGTCCGCCAAGGCGGCTGGAGCGGCCGCCGGCAAGTACAATTGCGGAGCAGTTAATCGTCTGCATTGGGGTAGAATCGCGCTTTATTTCGAGGTGGGCCCAGCCCCGACCATGACGACTTCCTTTCAAAGCCAGGAAATTCTCGGAGCTAGCGGCCGGTTGGCGCAGCATATCCCGGGTTTCCGTCCGCGCGAAGCGCAGCTTGCCATGAGCGATGCAGTAGCCGGGGCGCTGGCCGAACATCGCATCCTCATGGTGGAAGCCGGCACGGGTACCGGGAAGACTTATGCCTATCTGGCACCAGCTCTTCTCTCCGGCGAGAAGGTGATTGTTTCCACCGGCACCCGCAATTTGCAGGATCAGCTTTTTCATCGTGATCTGCCCACAGTGCTGGCGGCACTTGGCGTTTCCGTGCGTACGGCCCTGCTCAAGGGACGCGCCAACTATCTCTGCCCATATCGTTTGCAAATTCACCTGGATGATGGCCGCTTTCCCAGCAAGCAGACTGTGCATGAGTTGCAGCGGGTCTCTGAATGGGCACACCAGACCGTTAGTGGCGATATTGCCGAGCTGGTGGATTTGCCGGAAGACGCCAGTGTCTGGCCCTTGGTGACCAGTACAGCGGATAACTGTCTGGGGCAGGACTGCCCGCTGCTGGAAGAGTGCCCCTTGATGAAGGCGCGCCAGAAAGCCAGTGAAGCCGACCTTGTGGTTGTGAATCACCATCTTTTCTTTGCCGATATTGCCATCAAAGAAGAGGGTTTTGGTGAGCTGCTGCCAGACGCTTCAGCGGTAATTTTTGACGAGGCGCATCAGCTGCCTGAAGTCGCCTCCATGTTCTTTGGCGAAAGTATTTCCTCGCGTCAGTTGCTGGAGCTGGCCCAGGATGCTGTCGGCGAAATGCTGCAAGCGGCCGGAGAAATGCGTTCCATTCTGGATGCCTCTACCCAGTTGGAAAACCGGGTGGCGGATTTACGCATCGTGTTTGGTGATGAAACTCGTAAAGGCATCTGGTCCGAGGTTTCCACTCTGGAAAAAATGCCGGCGGCCATAGAAGCCGTGAATATGGCACTGGGCCATCTCTCGGACTGCCTGAAGGCCGCTAGCGTGCGCAGCAAGGGTCTGGAGAATTGCCACCGTCGTTCTGAAGAGTTGCTGACACAGTTCGGCAAGCTCACTGGCGATACGCCGGAGAGTCAGGTGCACTGGTTCGAGACCTTCAAGAAAGGTTTTGCCATACAGTGGACGCCGCTGGATGTGGCCAAACCATTTCGCGATATGGTGACTTCACGCAAGTCGGCCTGGGTATTCACCTCAGCCACGCTGGCCGTGCACGACGATTTCCGGCATTTTTCCAATCAGCTTGGTTTGAATGATCTGGAAGCATTGCAACTGCCCAGCCCTTTCGCCTATGAAAAGCAGGCTCTGTTTTATGTGCCGCGCGGTCTGCCCGATACTTCCGACCGTAACTACACACAGGCGGTGCTGGAAGCTTCACTGCCGGTGCTACAAGCCAGCCGCGGCCGTGCTTTTGTGCTTTTCACCAGTCATCGCGCTTTGAAAGAGGCTGCTGAGTGGTTACGTGGCCGCCTGGAATATCCCTTGTTAGTGCAGGGCAGCATGGCCAAGGCCGAGTTGCTGCGCCGTTTCCGTGAGCACGGCAATGCCATCCTGCTGGGCACTGGTAGTTTTTGGGAAGGCGTGGACGTGCGCGGCGAGGCGCTGTCTTGCGTCATCATCGACAAACTGCCTTTTGCCTCACCGGGCGAGCCGGTGGTGGCGGCACGTATTGATGCCTACAAGGCGCGTGGCCGGAATCCCTTTATTAGTTATCAGCTGCCGGGTGCCATCATCGCCATGAAGCAGGGGTCGGGCCGCCTGATTCGCGATGAAAATGATACCGGGGTGCTCATGGTGTGTGATCCGCGTCTTGTGGGCCGCCCTTATGGCCAACTTTTCTTGCAAAGCCTTCCACCCATGCGGCGCACCCGTTCACTGACGGAAGTGCGCGAATTTTTTACTCTGCTCGATGCCATGCAAGAAGCAACGGGCACTGACCATGTGACGAGTCATGAAACTGCTGGCGCTTGAAACCTCTACCGAAGCCTGCTCGGTTGCCCTGCATCATGAGGGCCGGATTTTTTCCCGTTTCCGTCATGCGCCGCGGCTGCAAACCGAGTTGCTGCTGCCCATGATTGATGAAGTGCTGGTGGAGGCAGGTCTGGCGCTGAAAGATATTGAAGTCCTGGCCTATAGCCGGGGCCCTGGTGCCTTCACTGGCGTGCGTATTGCCGCTGCTGCCGTGCAGGCACTGGCATTTGCGCGTGATGTGCCCGTGATTGCCGTTTCCAGCCTGCAAACGTTGGCGCAGAGTGCATGGCGCGTGCATGGAGCCACGCGCGTGCTGGCCGTGTTTGATGCACGTATGGACGAGGTCTATGCGGGCGCTTATGCCCTGCAAGATGGCCTGATGCAGGCGCTGGATAGCGATCATCTTTGTGCGCCAGCGAATCTGCCGGAAAAATTGCGGGGCGAATTTTTTGCCGCGGGTAATGGTGTCGCCGTACATGAGGCGGTGTTGCGCGAGCAGTGCCAGTTTCTGGGCAGTGATGCGGAACTTTTTCCGCAGGCCGAAGACATAGTGCCATTAGCGCTGGCGGCACAAGCGACAGCGCAGCCGGCGGAGCTGGCCCTGCCGGTTTATCTGCGTGATGAAGTCTGGAAAAAGCTGCCGGGCAGAACGTGATAAAGGAGGCGGTAATGGCCGAGCCTGTCTGGGATTTCCCCGATCCGCATATCCTTCCCGTGAAGGTACTGCCGGCGCATATAGACATCATGCAGCACACCAATAATGTGGTGTATCTGCAGTGGCTGGAGGCCGTGGCCTGGGATCATTCCCGCCATTTAGGCTTGGACGAAGCGGCGTATCAGCGCATAGGTCATGGCATGGTCGCGCGTCGCCATGAAATGGATTATCTGCAAGCCACTTTTCTGGGTGAGGACATCCTGCTCGGAACATGGCTGCTCTTGTGTGACCGTCTTTCCACGCATCGTGCTTACCAGTTTGTACGTGTCAGCGATGGTCAGACGGTTTTTCGTGGCCGCACGCACTGGGTCTGCGTGGATATTGCCGAAGGCCGCGTGCGCCGCATGCCGGCAGAATTCCAGTCGGCCTATCAGGCCGCCTCATTACAAATAAAGGAGAAGTAATTCGTGGATTTCCTGCTGTATCTGCAAGCCCTGATTCTGGGCGTCATTGAAGGGCTGACAGAGTTTCTGCCGGTTTCCAGTACCGGGCATCTCATCGTCGCTGCCGGCTTGATGGATTTCTGGACGGAAGACAAACGCGTAGTTTTTGAAATTGCCATACAGCTGGGTGCCATTCTGGCGATCTGTGTCCTGTACCGGGAAAAGCTGACGCGTGTAACGGGCGGATTCTTTGCCGGCCGCCGCAATGATCAGCGTTTTGTGATGAATGTGCTGGTCGGTTTTCTGCCGGCGGCAATCATTGGTTTTCTTGCACATGACTTCATCAAGGACAGACTGTTCAATCCTTTGGTGGTGGCTTTCATGCTGGTGGCCGGTGGTGTGCTTATCCTGTTTGCTGAAAAGCGCCAGACCACAGTGTCTGCCGAAGAAGTTGATGATCTGACTTGGCAGCAAGCACTCAAGGTCGGTTTTGCCCAGTGTGTGGCCATGGTGCCCGGTACTTCGCGCTCGGGCGCCACCATTATCGGCGGTCTTTTCTTTGGTCTGTCACGCAAGGCTGCTGCTGAATTTTCCTTTTTTCTGGCCATCCCGACTATGTTTGGCGCGACCGCCTTGTCCGTCTACAAGCATCGTCATGAGTTTCTGCTGGCCGATATGCCGGTCATTGCTGTCGGTTTTATTGCGGCCTTTCTGGTGGCGCTGTGGGTGGTCAAGGCGCTGGTGAACTATGTCTCCAATCATGATTTCACCGTTTTTGCCTGGTATCGCATAGTCTTCGGCCTCTTCATCCTGATCACGGCCTATAGCGGCCTTGTAGATTGGTCACACTGATGCAGGCCCTGCGCTTTCTTGTTTGCGAAGAGCGCAAGCTGGAGGGCCAGACGCTGGCGGCTCGTCTCGGTCTTGAGGCAGAGAGCTATGCCCGGTCGCTGAAAACCGAACTGAAAAAGCATGCGCCAGCTGGTGCTGCGCTGGTGCTGGAGCAGGATGCACTGGGTCTTTATGCCTTGGATATGCCGGGCTCGGGGCCGGTGCGTATCGAGTTGGCAGAAGGTACCTTGGGTTGGCGTCTGGCGGATAACCGTGCGCGCCACGAAATGATTGTGAAAGCCTGCGGCCTGCTCAAGGCCACTCAGCCCCTGCATGTGTTTGATGCCACTGCAGGGCTTTTGCGTGATGCGTCCGTGTTGGCCGCCGCCGGTGCGCATATGCAGGTGGCGGAGCGTTCGCCGGTAATTGCGGCGCTGATTGAGGATGGTTTGCAGCGTGCCCGAACCATTCCTGATCTGGCCGAGTTATTAAGCCGTCTTAGCTTCATGCCCGGGGATTCGCTGCAGCAGTTGGAGGCACTGGCCGGCGCTCGGCAGCGTCCGGATGTGGTGTATCTGGATCCCATGTTTCCGCATCGCGACAAAGCCGCCTTGGTGAAAAAGGAAATGCGCGTATTTCGTGCCGTGGTGGGGGAGGACCCGGATGCTGATGCCTTGTTGGGGCCGGCACGTGCGGCGGCGAAAAAGCGTGTGGTGGTGAAGCGCCCGCGTCTGGCGCCTTGGCTAGCCGGAGCCAAACCCAGCGTGGTCATGGAGGGCAAGAGCGGCCGTTTTGATATTTATCTGGCTTGAATAAAACCTGACAGTTTCTGCAACGGACAGTCGCGCGGCGCTGTGCTAATTTTATGGCCCTTCTTTCTTCACCAGCCTAAGGACAGTGACCATGACTACCATCACCCTCAAGGGCGGCCCCGTACAGACGGTGGGCGAATTGCCGGCTAACGGTGTCGACGCTCCCGAATTCACTCTGGTCAAGCCCGACCTCTCCGAAGTGGCCCTCAAGGATCTGCGCGGCCGCCGCGTGGTGCTGAATATTTTCCCTAGCGTGGATACCCCCACCTGTGCCACCTCGGTGCGCAAGTTCAATGAAAAGGCCGCCAGCCTGGACAATACCACCGTGATCTGCGTGTCGGCCGATCTGCCCTTCGCACTGGGTCGTTTCTGCGGTGCTGAAGGCCTGAGCAATGTAGTGGCGGCTTCCGTTTTCCGTGCTCCCGGCTTTGGTCAGGACTACGGTTTGACGATTTCCACCAGCCCGCTGCGCGGTCTGCTCTCGCGTGCCGTGGTGGTGATTGATGACAAGGGTCGTGTGGCATACACCGAGCAGGTGGCTGAAATTGCCGATGAGCCTGATTATGAAAAGGCCTTGGCTGCGCTGGCTTGATGCTTAAACGAGTGCCATAAAAAACGCCCCATCAGGGGCGTTTTTTATGGGCCGGATATTTTGCTTCAGGCCGATTTTTCTTTGCGCTTGTCTTTGCCCACCGCCAGTGCGGCCTCGATTTCTTCCTCGGTGACGCGGGTGATGTGCTGGATGCTGTGGCGCATTTCCGCGCTGAGGATGAGGCGGGCTTCGGCAGCAATGGTGATGAGGCGCTCATCAAAGGCCAGACAGTTATTGCTGTCTACAGTAACGAGGCCGGTGCTGACCAGGGTTTCGGCCAGATTACGGAACAGGGCCTTGTCGGAAAACTCCGGAGCACTGAACTCATGCAGGATGGAAAGACGCTGTGCCAGTAAATGACCCAGATCTTCCAGGCGGCGCTGAGAAATGCGGCCCGAGCCCTGCTGGGTGAGCAGGGATACCGTCATGTAATAGCGCTGCAGGTTCTGGTTAACGCCCTGAGCCAGTACATTGAGTTCGGCATAGGCCTCGCTAGTCGGGCTGGGGCAGATCAGCTGTTCGCTATTGCGAGCAATCAGCAGGCCGGACTCGATGAAGTTTTCCAGCCAAAGCGTAATCACGGCCTCGACCGATTCGCTGCACCAAGGCAGGAAAAGCTCGGACTGCATGAAGGGATAGATGCTCTTCACCATCTGCACGACTTGTTCCCGCTTCAGCTCACTGTTGTGCTGCATAAGGCAGGCAACCAGCGAGGGCAGCATGAAAAGATGCAGCACATTATTGCGGAAATAAGTGAGCATCATCGCCTGTTCCTCGCTCACGCCTATCATGTCACCCAGGGGGTGTTTGATGCGGTAGAGGATTTTCAGTTGCTCGCCATAGGCAATGATGTCTTCGCCACTCAGGGCGGTGACTTCGACGCGGTCGCTATAAGGCACCGCGGCCAGGAAGCGACGATAGAGCTCCAGCTGTTTGACCAGCGCTTCTTCATCCATGGCGTGCTTGGGCGTGGAGAGCAAGATCACGCTGAGCAGATTGATGGGATTCACTGCCGCTGTGCCGTTGATATTGGTGTTGATGCGTGTGGCCAGCTTATCGGTCACGCTTTTCATCCAGGGCGCTTTTTCTCCCTCATCTATCTTGACCTCACGCCAGGCTTCGAATTCTTCATCCAGCATTTTTTCCAGATAAATGGGCTCGCCAAAGCTGAGCTGCACCTTGCCGAAGGTTTTCTGGATTTTTCGCACTGCACCGATCACGCCCCAGATGGTTTCCTTCTGTTTGGGTTTGCCGGCCAGCTCGCCCACATAGGTTTTGCCCTCCATCAGTTTTTCATAACCGATATAGGCGGGGATAAAGACGATAGGGCGGCTGTGATCACGCAGATAGCTACGCAGCGTCATGGAGATCATGCCGGTGCGTGGCGCCAGCAGACGGCCGGTGCGCGAACGACCGCCCTCAATGAAGTACTCGATGGAGTAGCCCTTGGTGGTGATCAGGTGCAGATATTCATTGAACACGGCGGCGTAGAGAAAGTTGCCCTTGAAGCTGCGGCGCAGGAAAAAAGCGCCAGCACGACGCAAGAGTGAGCCCACCACCGGCATATTGAGATTGGCGCCCGCGGCGATATGCGGCGTCATGAGGCCGCGGCGGAAAATTACATAGGACAGCAGCAGATAGTCGATATGGCTGCGGTGCGAGGGCACGTACACAATTTCATGATCCTGGGCGACGTGGCGCACATCATCGAAGTGGTGCACGTCCACGCCGTCGTAAAGGCGGGTCCACAGCCAGGTCAGCAGAATGTCGAAAAAGCGGATGACGGGGTAGGAGTAGTCAGCAGCGATTTCATCAGCATATTTCTTGGCGCGATCCACGGCCTTGTCATGCGGAATCTTCTTGCCCTTCATTTCACTGGCAATGGCCTGCTGTACAGGTGCTGCTTGCAGAATGCTGTTGACCAGAATGCGGCGGTGCGAAAGATCGGGGCCTATGGCCATTTCACGCTGACGATGGAAGTGCACGCGCAGCACACGTGCCAGCTTGCGCAGGGTGATTTCTTCCGACAGGTTTTCATTGACGATATCGCGCATGGAAACCGGGGCGCTGAATTTCACAAAGGTCTGACGGCCGTGCAGCAGGATGGTGATGAACTGCTTGAGCATGCCGGGCGTGGCCCAGGAATCGGCAAATAGAATTTTGAACAGGGACTCTTCCTTGTCAGGCGAGCGGCCCCAGAGAATGGTGACGGGCACCAGTTGTACATCCAGCTCGGGGTCAGCACGCACGGCTTGCACGAGGCGTATGAAGCGCGGCGAATAGGCAAAGCGGTTGCGCTGCAGAATCGAAGGATTTTCACCGCGGGTGAGGAAGAACATGGAGCGATCTTCCTTGAGCAGGGCGGCGCCACTCATGGGTTTAAGTGCGCGCGGCAGGCCAGCTTTTCGCGTTTCTTTTTCCAGCACCAGCAGATTGGAGAAGAAGCGCGTTTGCAGCACATAGCAGACAGGCTTGTTGCTATCGATGCCCAGCGCTTTGAGGTCTTCCGGCAGGATGGTGGTGCGCACGAAGACATAAAGCAGTTTGCGTGCAAGCAGAAGGAAGAGATTGCTGAGCCCGTTGAGCATATCTAACTCATTGTTTGTCTGGGAGAAACGGGCGCCATGTTAGCAAAGAGCCACAGTCTCCAAGGGCCAGCAGGCCGGGTGAATGTAACAAAAGATGTGGCTGGGTTTCCGGCTTCGGATTGTTCTGGCTGCCAGCCTTGCGGCATCAGCTTGTTACGTCTTTCACGAAATTGCTCATCTGGCTAATCGCCTTGCGGCCCTCCGGCAGTATGCCGTGGAAGAGCGGAAAGACATGGGGCATGTCAGTCCATTCGCGGTAATGCAGATGCACGCCGGCACGCTTGGCATTGCGTTTGATGGCGCGGGCATCGTCCAGCAGGATTTCCTTGCTGCCCACATGCACCATGAGCGGTGGCAGATCCTTGAGATCGGCATAGGCCGGCGAGATTAGCGGGTCTTTGGGATCACGTTTGCCGATATGGTGCAGGCCCAGGTTGCGCAGCGCCTCGGGCTTGAGCATGGCCTCATGCTTGGCATTCAGGCGGTGTGACTGGTAGCCGCAGGCCAGATCTGTCCAAGGTGAAAGGCAGATGGCGCCAGCGGGCAGGGGCAGGCCCAGCTCACGCAGGCGCAGCAAGGTGACCAGCACGAGGTTGCCGCCAGCAGAGTCGCCTGCCAGCACGATGTCCTGCGGCCGGTGGCCGTTCTTGATGAGGTGCTGATAGGCGCCCATGGCATCGTCCAGCCAAGCCGGCCAGGCGTGATCGGGTGCCTGGCGATAATCCAGCGCCAGCACGCGGGCACCGCTGCTACGTGCCAGTTCTGCGGTCAGCGGGCGGTGGGTGCGCGCGGAGCCGGCAATATAAGCGCCGCCATGTAGATAGAGGATGACGGTGGAACTGGGGTTCTCCAGCGGCTCCACCCACTCTCCGCGCAGGATGCCGCGCGCGGGCGTGATTTTAACGGCCGGTACCGGCATCAGTGCAGCGGAAGCCTCCAGTGCCCAGGCTGAAATGCCCATGCGCGCCCGCGTGGGACGGCTGGAGAACATCATGGGCTTCATGGTGCGGCGCAGCACCCGGTTCAATACATTGCCTTGCCAGCTCATGCCGCTCTTCCTCTGAAAGCTTTCTTCTTTGGGCACACAGGCCGGGTGGCCGGATTCAAGCGCGCCGGCGACGCTCTTGTCAAAGTCTCACGAGGCCGCAAAACCGTCACTAGGGGCAAGCTCTCTGCTATCTTGCAGCCACCTTGGAGTGTGGTGCAGGAGAAACGGCAGCATGAGTGTGGTCAATTGCGTGGTGTACAACCGCAAGACGGGCGCCAAGGTCGGCGATATTCCGATTGATCAGGTGAGTGAGACGCTGGAGGCCAGTCAGGATCATTTTGTCTGGGTGGGCATGCATGAGCCCGATGCCGTGGAAATGAAGCTGGTGACGGAGGAGTTCGGCCTGCACGAGCTGGCGGTGGAGGATGCCACGCGGCAGCAGCATCGCCCCAAGATTGAATCCTATGGCGACACCTTATTCGTGGTGGTGCGCACGGCGCGTCTGGAAAACGACGATATCTGCCTTGGCCACACCTATATTTTTGTCGGCCCGCGCTATGTGCTCACTGTGCGGCAGGGGCCTTCTTTCAGCTATGCCCCGGTGCGTCAGCGCTGCGAGCAAAGTCCGAAAATGATGAAGCTGGGCCCGGCTTGGGTGCTTTATGCCATTCTGGATTTTGTCGTTGATAACTATTATCCGGTGACAGAAGACCTGGGTAATTATCTCAAGAGCATCGAGCACGATATTTTCGGAGTGACGTTTCGGCGCAAAACCATCAGGCATCTCTATGAGCTCAAACGTGATCTCGTGAATATGCGTTTGGCGGCGACGCCCTTGCAGGATGTCTGCAGCTATCTCATGCATGTGGACGAGAAAATGATGCCGAAGGCGGTGTACCCTTGGCTGCGTGACGTTAACGACCATGTGCTGCGCATCAATGATGTGATCAATGTTCAAAGTGAAATGGTGAAGGTGGCCATGGACGTGAATATGGCCATGGTCACGGTGGCGCAGAATGAGGTGGTGAAGCGGCTGGCCTCTTGGGCTGCCATCCTCGCGGTGCCCACCATGATTGCCAGCTTCTACGGTATGAACTTCGTTTTCATGCCGGAGCTGCAATGGCATTACGGCTATCCACTCACCCTGGGCGTGATGCTGACCGGCTGCGTGGTGCTGTGGCGTCGTCTGCGTCGGGTCGGCTGGCTTTGATTTCGCCGGGCTTGGCCGGCTCCAAAGCAGGCTTTCTGCTAACCCTGCCGGGATAAAAAGCGCCTGTTAGCTCTGAGCTAATTGGCCAATATGAAGGCCCAGTCCCGCCATTGAGACCCAAAGCCTTTCCCTCCATCTTGCGGCAGTCCCTACGAGGACTGCCGTTTTCATTTTGGAGCAGCAGTCCGGCATACATTAATGAATAAGAAGACCGCTGCTTGCGTCAGCACAAGCCACGTGGTCACAGGAGATGCAGGTATGTATCAGTTGCCTGAAGCACCCCATCACATCACGCGCGAACAATTGCTGGCACAACTGGAAGTGCTGAAAAAGAAATCCATAGATCCCGCCGAAGGTCTCTTCGGTCCGGACACCATGTTCTGGGAAGTGAACAAGCATTTTGTGAATTTCTTTGGCGCTGGTCGCGCCGCCCTGTTGCAGCTGGCTCACCCCTGGGTGGCCAATGCCGTTTATGATCATTCCGAAACCGTGGGCGATCCCTTCGGTCGTTTTCAACGCACTTTTACCAATGTCTGGACCATGGTGTTCGGTAGCACCGATCAGCTGCTCAAATGCTGCATCGCTGTGCACAACATCCATCGCGGCATGCAGGGCAAGATTCACACGGAGGCTGGCGCCTTCCATCAGGGCTCGCACTATCAGGCCAATGAAGTGAACTCCATGCTCTGGGTGCACGCCACGCTGTGGGAAGGCGCGGTCAAGATGTATGAAATGTTCGTGCGCGAACTCACCCCGGCCGAGAAAGAGCAGTACTACGAAGAGTCCAAACTCTTTGCCTATTGCTTCGGTATTCGTGAAGAAGATCTGCCGCCGACCTGGGATGATTTCATGGCCTATTGCGAAGCCATGTGGGAGTCCGATCAGCTTACGGTCTCGCCAGAAGCGCGCGAAATTGCGTCCTATCTCTTTGATCTGGACACGCCCTTGCTGAAGCCGGCGCTGTCGCATTTCCGTGTCATGACCAGCATGCTTATGCCGGAGCGCCTGCGCGAAGGCTTTGGTCTGCCACCGGCCACAGAAAAGAATCTGGCCAGCTTCCGTCGTACTACGGCCATCATTCGCCGTGTGCATCCTTGGGTGCCGCGCCGCTTTGCCTATATCCCGGCCTATGTGGAAGCCCGTCGCCGCCTGCGTGGCCATTCCGAGCCGGACTTCGTCACTGCCAAGCTCAATCAGGTATTGGTCGGCCAGCCGGCCTTGGTTTCTTAATGAGGCTTTCTTAATGGGGCTTTCTTAAGTGAGCCTTGGTAAGAGAGCTTTCTTGAATAGGTTTATTAAGCCGCTGTCTTAAGCCGGCTTCTTGACCCGCGCCAATTTTGCTTTCCTCTTTACAGTCCCGGCTCCTGCCGGGATTTTTTTGTCTGGCCTTTGCGCAGTCTGCTTGGCCGGTACGGCTGTTCCGCTTTTGGGTGGTCTAGGCTAGTCTCACTCCCCCATTTCCCGGCCCAGAGGAGCAGCCCCCATGAGCAATGTGATGCAGGAAGTCCTGGACCTGCTTGAACTGGAGGTCATAGAAGCTGGCCTGTTTCGTGGCCAGAGCCGCAATCTGGTGGGCAAGAATGTCTTTGGCGGGCAGGTGCTGGGTCAGGCCCTGATGGCCGCTGGCCGTACCGTGGAAGGCCGCCTTGCGCACTCCATGCATGCCTATTTCCTGCGCGCCGGCGATACCACAGCGCCCATCGTCTATCAGGTGGAAAGCATCCGTGACGGCAAGAGCTTTGCCACGCGTAATGTGAAGGCCATACAGCACGGCGAAATCATCTTCACCATGTCGGCCTCTTTCGCGGTGGCGGAAGAAGGGCTGGAGCATCAGGCGGAAATGCCATCGGTGGCAGGACCGGATGGCATACCCAGCGAGACCGAGCTGCGCCAGAAAATTGCCGCCATGATTCCGGAGAAGATTCGTGCAGTATTCGTGCGCGAGCGCCCCATTGAAATCCGTCCCATCAATCCGGTGAATCCGTTTGCGCCGGTGAAGCAGGAGGCCGTGCGGCATCAGTGGATGCGTGCGCAAAATCGCCTGCCTGACGACCCTTTCCTGCATCAGTGCATTCTGGCTTTTGCCTCTGATTTTGCCCTTATGGGAACGGCCATGCTGCCGCACGGTGTTTCCTTTCTGCAGAATAATATGCAGGCCGCCAGTCTGGATCACGCCATGTGGTTTCACCGCGATGCGCGTGTGGATGAGTGGCTGCTGTATGAAATGGATTCGCCCAATGCCTCGGCTTCACGCGGCATGAATTTCGGTCGTATCTTTACGCAGGATGGAAAGCTGGTGGCGACCACCGCACAGGAGGGTTTGATGCGCCTGCGTGAAGTGCCGGAAAAATACTGAGGCTTTGCGCCTATGAAAGAGCCGGCGTTTGCCGGCTTTTTTCATGCTGATGCTTGATGCGCCACGGGCTTTATTCTGCGCGTTTGAATTCCAGCACATTGCTGTTTTCACTCTGCTGCATATCTATGCCGAGAAAGCGGCGTAGCTCTTCCTGACGGCCGCGACCATCGTGATAGCCTAGAGCCATAAGGTCCTTGCAATAGGCGGCCTCGAACAAGAGATAACTCAGCACGCCGGAGCCGGAGCGATGCGTGGCTCCGGAACCGCGCACGAAAAGCTTGATGCTTTTCGGCAGCAGATGGGCGTGACGCATGGCGATGGTATCCAGCACCTCGGCTGGCGGTGACATCACCATGACCTCTACCTGACGCAGCGTTGAGTGCTGCATGCGGATTTCCTCCGGAATCAGGCCCAAGGTGTTATTCACTCGCGTCAGGCGCTCGATATCGGCCTCCAGGCTATCCACGAATGAGCTGTTCATGATGTGGCTGACCACCTGCGCAATGCTGGGATAGGCCACGGATTTTTCGCGTATATGCCGTTTCGATTGCCCGCCCACGCCTATGACCAGCACACGCTCGGCACCCAGATGCAGAGCCGGGCTGATGGGCGAGAGCTGGCGCAGGGCGCCGTCGCCGAAATATTCACGATGTACGCGCACGGCGGGAAAGATGATGGGAATGGCGGCCGAGGCGAGTAGATGATCCAGCGTGATATTGCTGCGCATGCCGATGCGGCGTGAGCGACGCCAGTTTTCCAGCGAGGCTATGCCTTGAAAAAAACTGACGGATTCACCGCTGGCATAGCCTGATGCCGTGATGCAGAGCGCACGCAGATAACCGGCCTCAATGGCGGACTGAACCTGTGAGAGCGGGATATTGGCATGCAGCAGTTCACGCAGTGGGCTGTTGTCCAGCAGGGATATCGGCAAATCACGGCGCAGGCGGCCGAAGGCCATGGTCCAGAGAAAGCGGCTCGCGCGGCGCAGCACGCCTGGCCAGTCGGTGCGGTATACCTGTTCGGTGTGGAAATTTCCCCAGACCGATTCCAGCAGGTCTACGCCGGACCGCAGGCAGTTGGCGTGGGCCGCCAGGCCGGCAGCATTGAGACCACCTGCCGACGTGCCGCAGATGATGTCGAAGGGATTGGGATAATCCGGCGGCAGGACTTCGGCAACGGCGCGCAACACGCCCACCTGATAGGCCGCTCTTGCCCCGCCGCCTGAAAGAATCAGCCCGGTGTGTTTCAGATGGCTTGCGCTCATGCCTGCATCTCCCGTGTTTTTGCACAGCTGGCGCCAGCGTGGTTGGCGGGCTCTGCAGCGTGGGGAATTGTTCCGAGTCTAGCAAGCGCGTGGCGCGGCTTGTGCGCGATTGGCACGGGTGCTGGAAATCTGCAGCCAGGCGGTCAGCCCTGCCAGTGCAGCGTGCCCTCTCCCTGATTATTGATATGCCACCAAAGATCGGGATCGTCGCCTTCTTGCCAGCTGCCGGGAGTGGCACGAATTTCCGTGCCGAAATGTGCATGTGCTTCGCGGGCGCAGCTCATGTCGCTGTCCCAGGGTGTGTGGCTACTGTCGAACCAGATCGAAGTGAAACCGGGGCTGGCATCTTCTATCACCAGGACAGGAATATCGTGGCCTTCGTGCTTGAGTTGCAGTCGCCACTGTTTCTTGCCAGCCGGCTTTGCCGGTTTGCCGCCAGCATCGGGAAAGCGGGTGGCAAGCCACTCAAGGATGCTGTTGGCGGCAGTACCTTGCAGATAGATTTCAATATCGTGTGCATTCATGTGCAGGAGGCTCGGAAGGCGGAAGCTGGCGCATAGCTTTTGCCTTTTTCGCCAGTGACGCAATCCCGACACAGAAGAACCTGTAATCGTCGCTTTTTTGAACTACTCTCAGGCGGCACTGCACTGTCGCTCTG
Organism: Moraxellaceae bacterium; assembly: GCA_050739955.1. Classification (GTDB taxonomy): domain Bacteria; phylum Pseudomonadota; class Gammaproteobacteria; order Pseudomonadales; family Moraxellaceae; genus UBA2031. The sequence goes on along the minus strand of JBOICI010000036.1, from coordinate 70,661 downwards.
GTGAAACAGCAATATTTCCGGGGTGGCATTGCCGCCAGGGCTTGTCCCTGTGCTGTCTGGCAGTGAAGAATGCGGGCAAGCCCAGGCGCTGCCACCGACAGGATTCAGGAGACCTCAATGAGCATTCTTTCTTCAGCCTCCGCTGACGGAAAAGAGCTGACCATACTCGTCAAGGGACGCTTTGATTTCAGCACCCATCAAGATTTCCGCAGTGCTTATGAAAGCGCACAGGCGGACGTGCTGTCTTATACGGTTGATCTGCGTGAAGCCACCTATCTCGACAGCTCTGCCCTTGGCATGTTGCTGTTGCTGCGTGATCACGCCGGTGGTGATGGCAAGCGCGTGCGCATCATTAACTGCAATCCGGATGTGAAGAAGATACTCGCCATCTCCAACTTCGAGCAGCTTTTCAGCATCCAGTAAGCCAGTCAGCTTCAGAGCCGGAGAGGCAAGATGAGTTTGCAGCGGCTGCGCATTCTGGTGGCAGACGATAGCCCCACCGACCGCCTCATCATGGAGATCCTGCTCAAGCGCCAGGGTCATGTGGTGGATGCCGTTGCTGACGGTCTGGCGGCGGTGCAGCATTTTGAAGCGTCGCCACCGGATCTTGTGCTGCTGGATGTGATGATGCCGGAAATGGATGGCATCTCCGCCGCGCGCCGTATGCGCGAATTGGCCGGCAATGAACTCATTCCCATCATTTTCCTGACTTCACTTAATGATGCGCGCGATCTTGCGGCCTGCCTTGAGGCCGGCGGTGATGATTTTCTCAGCAAGCCCTACAACCCCGTCATCCTGCAGGCCAAGATCAAGGCTTTTTCGCGCGTACGCCGGTTGCACTCGGAAGTGCGCAGCCAGCGTGAGCACCTGATTGCTGAGCAGCAGGCGGCCAAGGGTATTTTCGACCGCATTGCCCGTCTCGGTGCCCTGCGCACAGAAAACATCCGCTATCTCATGTCGCCTATGGCAATTTTTAATGGCGATGTATTGCTGGCGGCGCGCCAGCCCGGTGGTGATCTGCTGGTGCTGCTCGGGGATTTCACCGGTCATGGTCTGCCGGCCGCTATCGGCATCATGCCGCTCTCGGAAATTTTTTATGGCATGGTCGCCAAGAGTTTCGGGCTGGAAGCCATCCTGCGCGAAATCAACGGTCGCCTGAAGCTGGTGCTGCCACCTTCCGTGTTTTGCTGCGCCACGGCCGCACAGTTCAGTTACCGCAATCGCCATGCGGAAATATGGGCGGGGGGCTTGCCGGATGGTGTGGTTTATCATCCGGGCAACCGAAGCCTCACACATATTCCTTCGCGGCATCTGCCACTGGGCGTGCTGGCTGTTGACCAGTTCCGCTATTCAGCCCAGATCGTGGATATGCAGCCGGATGATGCGCTTTATCTCTGGTCTGACGGCATTATTGAAACCACGAATCCCGCTGGCGACATGTTCGGTGAGCAGCGTTTGCTGGCCTTGTTTGAAGAGGGTGATGTGGCGCATGCCGACATGTTTGCGCGCATCACCGGTAATCTGCGTGAATTCAGCCAGCAGGGCAGCCAGAGCGATGATTATTCACTGGTAGAAGTACGGCTGCGTGATAACGGGGCTGAACTGCAAGCTGAGCCGGTGCCGGGCGAGAAACGTCGCCCTGTGGGCAACTGGTCGCTGGAGTATGAATTGCGTGCTGAAAGCCTGCGCACCATGGACCCGGTGCCGCTGCTCATGCACATGCTCTTGCAGGCACCGGGCCTGCGTGCGCAGAGCGGCACCATCAACACCATACTCAACGAACTTTATTCCAATGCGCTGGAGCACGGTGTGCTGGGGCTGGATTCGGGTTTGAAGAATAGTGCCGACGGTTTTCGCCAGTACTATCAGTTGCGTGCCGAGCGCCTGCAGCAGCTGGAACAGGCCAGCATACGTCTGCGAGCCGAAGTACTGCCCGAAAATGGGGGTGGGGTGTTGCGGCTGCAGGTCAAAGACAGTGGCAAAGGTTTTAAATTCGAGTCGCCCAAGACGTCCAGCGAGAATCCGGCGTACTATGGCCGAGGCCTGACACTGGTTGCCGCCCTGTGTCGCCGTGTGGAATATTCCGCTCCCGGCAATGAAGTACTGGTCGAATTCGCTTGGCGTGAGACTGGTCAATAATCCGAGGCAAAGCCAATGAGTGAACTGTATCTGGATGAAGCGCTGCTGGAAGAATTGCGCAGCATTCTCGACGACGAGTTTCCTTCGCTCATCAGCACCTTTATCCAGGATTCTGGTGTGCGTGTTGACGATATGCGTCAGGCCTTCAGCCGCGGTGATGTGGACGGTGTACGCAAATCGGCACATAGCCTGAAAGGGGCCAGCGCCAATCTTGGTCTCATCTATCTCGCCGAGCAGTGCCGTGTCATGGAAGATGCCGCTCGCGACGGCAGCCTGGAGGGTCAGGAGCCTCGTATGCTCAAGATTCAGCAGGAGCAGCAGCACGCCGTAGTTTTATTGCGGGATCGTGTCTGAAGCTGCGCCTTTTACCCACGCTCAACACTCGCCCAACGCAAAGTCGCCAGTCCTTCGACAAACTCTTCATGGTGCAGAGCACGCACTAAGAACAGACTCTGCTGCATTCGCAGCAAGGCTTGTAGAAGCCAAGGAGTCTGAAATGCGCGGCGGCTATTACGCCCTGGAATTTTCCACCGATATCCCTGAGTGTCTGCCTTGCGGTCAAGCCCTGAGCCCGCCCAAAGAGGCTCTAGCCTTGGCTATTTCCGGCCTGTGCACCGATATTTTGGCGGCTTTGCCGCAGGAGGTGCGAGGAGAGTATCTGGCGGCTTTCCGCCGAGCCCGCCAGTTGCGGGGGCAGGGCAGGAAAGCCAATTGAGGCAGAAAGCAGTGGTCGGCGCAGAAAGAGCGGAGGGCGCGTTCAGTTGATGCGCTTGTCCTTGAGGCGTTGGGCCGCACCTTCCAGTGCTTTCACGATGCGGTCCTTGTCGTAATTTTTGACCTTGTTGATGTCCATGAGCATGGCGAAGCCATCCAGCTCGTGTTCTATCCAGGTGGTGGTGGCGCCGAGATCGGCACGGAAATCCACGACCTGCCAGACCTGCACCGGATTGGAGATGCCGCGCAGGCGCACCGTGCCTTTCTCGCGGCACATGATCTTGTCGCGCACCAGCAGATAGGTGTCGTTGGAGATCAGGATTTCATCGGGATCAGCCACGCTTTGCAGGCGCGAGGCGAGGTTGGCATCACGGCCGATGATGGTGTAGTCCATGCGGGACTCCGAACCGAAGTTGCCCACATGGCAGTAACCGGTAGTGATGCCCATGCGTATATGCAGGGGTTTTTCCACGCCCATGCTGCCCCATTTCTGTCGCATCACCTGCATCTGCTTGCGCATGTCTATGGCCATGGAAACGCAGGCCACGGCATCTTCCTTGGCGCCCTTGGTGGAGGGGTCGCCGTAGAAAATCAGGATGGCATCGCCGATGAACTTGTCGATGGTGCCGCCGTAGCGCAGGGCGATTTTGCACATCTGGTCGAAGTAGTAATTGAGCATTTCCGTGAGCGCATCCGGCGACATTTCATCCGTGGTTTCGGTGAAGTCCTTGATGTCGGAAAAAAACACGGAGAGCTTTTTACGGTGATTCTGCAAGCGCGCATCGCGCTTGCCGGAGAAGATGGATTCCCAGACCTGGGTGGGCAGGTATTTCACCAGCTTGCGCGAGAGCTGTATGGCCTGTTCCTGCTGTTCCATGATCTGGTTTTTGGCGCGCAGCAGAATGTTGGCTTGTTCGCGGAGGTAAAAAGCGGACAAGCCGACATAGCAAGCGAAGCCACTGATGGCCACCGCAGTCATTTCTGCCGGCGTTTTTACATAGGGAATGACGTTGAAGCCGAAGAAGAGGCCGCCCAGCAAGCTGCCTATCAAAGTCACGAAGGCGGCCAGTGTCATCAGATAAAGATTGCCGAAAGCTAGGGCACTGGTGAGCAGCAGACTGAGGAAAGTCAGTGTCGGCACCAAGCTGTAGCCCGCAGCGGCAATGCCGATACCGACGGCAAGGGCATCGGTGAGCATGACGGCGCCATCGGCCTGATCGGCGTAGCGCTCTTTCAGCCACTCATGAAAGAAGCGCTGGCCCCAGGGCACGAGCACGGTGAGCGGAATGATGGCGATAACACTGGTGTCATAGAGACCGGAATAGATGCCGGCCGCGAAAACGCAGCCGGCCACGATATAGGCCAACATGCGGGTGTGTTGAATGGCTACCAGTGTGCGGTCTTCTTGTTCTTGTTCGTCAATAGGCATGGAGAGCAGGTCAGCCTCGGGTTGGCGCCAAATTCCGGCAAGTGGCCAGAAAAACAGGAAGCAGCAAATTTCAGAAAGCGATTTTGCCCGTGAGCATATCTTTGTACATCACAAAATCACCCCAGAGGCTGTAAAAAGGGTGCTGAAATGTGGCCGGGCGATTCTTTTCGAAGAAAAAATGACCAACCCAGGCAAAGCCGTAGCCGGCAATGGGTACGGCCCACCACAGCCATGAGCTGCCCAGCAGCAGAGCGCAGGCGACAAGGACGATGACAATGCTGGTGCCGATGAAGTGCAGGCGACGGTTGGTGCGGTCCGAGTGTTCGCTCAGATAGTAGGGATAAAACTCGGCAAAATTGTTGAAGCGGGAGGCTGCTTGCATGGTCTTGGCTGTGGTCATCTGCGGCTATGAAACTGCAGGCATCTTGACCCCCCCTATTTGCAGGGTCAAGACAGTTGGCGGACCCGCTTTCCGGCTTCGTCGGCGCATTCTGCCGCTGGTTCAGCCAGTAGGCAGAGCGCTGAGCTGTCCAGCAGCGTGATGTCTTTGCCTTCCGCGGCCAGCACGCCACTTTGTTGCAATCGTGTAAAAAGACGACTCACCGTTTCTATGGCCAGGCCCAGATGGTTGCCGATGTCGGTGCGCGACATCGGCAGCAGGAAACGCCGGCCGGACAGGCCGCGGCGTTGATGGCGCGTAGACAAGGAGAGCAGAAAGGCGGCGAGTCTAGCCTCGGCCGAGCGCTTGCCGAGCAGGAGCAGCAGTTGCTGGTCAGCCTGTATCTCGCGACTGAGCAAGGTAAAGAGATGATGTTGCAGGCCGGGCAGTCGGCTGGTCAGGGCTTCCAGACGGCTGAAGGGGATGGTGCAGACAGCAGTGCTTTCGAGCACGGTGGCAGTGACGCCATGGTGGCCATTGGCAATGCCGTCCAGCCCCACGATTTCGCCCGGCAGATAGAAGCCGGTGATCTGCTCAGCACCGTCAGGGCCGGTGATGCAGGTCTTGATGCCACCGGAACGCACGGCATAGACCGCATTGAAGGTATCGCCCTGCTGGAAAAGCTGGCTGCCTCGCGGTAGCGGGCGGCGGCGCTCTATGATGTTCTCCAGTTGGTCCAGGTCCGCCTCTGCCACTGCCGGAGGCAGGCAAACCGGATTGAGAGCGCATTCGGCACAACTGCTACTGCCTTGGCGATGCAATATGACAACTGCAGGGCGAGTCTCGTTCATGGCGGCTTACTCGCAACGGGAGAGCTTTCATCATAACGGCTTGGCCGCCTCTATGCCTTGGACTAAATGCCCCAGCCGCAGCGGCTTTGTATGCCGGGGCTGTTGCAGGCTGGCGGCGGACAGTATTGTTGGGATCAGACAGGATTTTTTCAGCTTCAGGGAGAGACGATATGTTGCCTATCAAGACGCTGGTGGTTGTGCTGCAGCCTGGAAAAGAGCAGCAGCCGGTATGGAGCCAGGCGCGAGCCTGGGCACAGGTGCTGGGTGCACGACTGGAAGTGTTGTTGCCCGTGCCGCCGGATGTGAAAGAGGGACTGCAGCTGGCAGAAGGGCTGGCCGACATGGCGGCCCGCAATGCGGAAAGTCAGGGTGGGCGCTGGCTGGAGACGCTGCTGGCGGCTGCGCCGGCTGGCACCGGCCACACTGTAGTGGCCACCACCACCTGGGCCGAGACAGTGCTGCATGAGGCCCGACGTCTCGAAGCCGATCTGCTCTGCGTGGGTCAGTGTGAAAGTGGCCCTGATCTCAAGCCTTTGTTGCGCCAACTGCCTTGTCCTTTGCTCTTGGCACGGCGCGAAAAAGCACCACGTCGTTTTGCTGCCGCTCTTGGTGCGGGTGCTGCCGATGCGCCGCACAAACTGCTCAATCAGGCGGTGCTCGAACATCTGATAGCGCTCACGCTGAAATTCCAGGGCGAAGCACGCGTGCTTTCAGCACTACCCAATCCGGTGGAGCTGGTGCCGCTGATGGGCGATGCCTATGCCGCCAGCTATGTGAGCACTGATCTGGAGGCGGGTTATCGCGAAAATCTGACGCAGCAGGTGACGGCCTTCGGTCTGGCAGAAGCTGTCTTGCGTATTTCGGCGGGCCGCCCTGATCTGGTGTTGCCCGATTTGGTGAAAACAGAAAATGTGGATTGCCTGCTGCTGGGCACGGTGGCGCGCAAGGGCTTCTCGGCATTCTGGTTGGGGAATACGGCAGAGGATGTATTGCCGCGAGTGGACTGCGATGTGCTCTTGTTGCGGCCGCAGGATTATTTTGATCCCAACTGATGCTTGGGCTTATGGAAAAGGCGCCCTTGTGGCGCCTTTTTTTGGCTTACTAAAAGCCCCTGCATTTTTTTGATTGCGCCACTACTCCGCAGAGTGAAGAGCAGAATAAAAGTGCAGAGCAATGGGCCTCTTATAAGGCACGGGGCCTCTGCACCTACGGCCCTGATTAAGGCAAGAAAACAGAAGGTAATCGCGAGTCGCGAACGCGCGAGCACCGCCCGGACAAAATCAGCTACAAGAGAGGACAGAGCCAACTAACCAGCTCTCCGCAGGAGTCGCCTTTCCTTTGCTTACTTTCCTTTGGCGATCCAAAGGAAAGTGAGGCCCCGCCGGCAGGGCGCAATCCCTTTTAATAATAAACAGCCGGTGCAACCCCATCGAAGCACTTCACCGAATCCCCGACAGTACATAAATCCCCGCACTCCCGGGCAAAGGGTAAGCAAATGCCCAGAGCACGGATGCAGGGTGCTATGGCAGGCAAAGGGAAAGTTAAAACACACTTCGGTAAAGCCCGATCTGCAAGGGTCAAAAAGAAAACATCAGGGCTCCAGCTTCTCCAGTAGCGGCGGCAATTTCTCCATCGCGAATTCATAACCGCGCTGGATAATATCGTCGAACAGCGGCCAGTCGAAGGTGCCGATATGGCCTACAGGCATGCGCAGATAGAGATCGGCGCGTTCGGCGCGGGCGGCCATGCCGCTTTCCGAGCCCAGCGAGGTGGTGCGAAAGAGCACGTCTTTCAGGCTCACGCGGCGGCCGTCGGCATGGCGTTTGTGCACGGCGAGAAAATCCGGATCCGGGCCTTGTGCATGCGGTGCGGCAATCGCGCCTTCATTGGAAACATCGCTGGCCACAATCACGCCGCGCCCGAGATTCTGCATCACATCCGTAGGCAGGCTGTTCACCACGGCGCCATCGCAAAGCAGGCTGCCCTGCCACGCCACGGGCGGGGCCAGGCCGGGGATGCACATACTGGCCGCGAGCCAATCGGCCACTACGCCTTCGTTATGCACTTCGGCGCGCGCATGGGTGAGATTGGTGGAAACGCAGAAAAACGGCGTGCCCATATGCTCGATGCGTAAATCACCAAACACGCTATGCAGATGACGGCGGAATTTCTGCCCGGCAATCAGTGAGACAAAGGGCAGGCGGTAATCATTGAGCAGCTTGCGCCGCATGAAGGTGTCTTGCAGTGCTTCGGTAATATTCTGCACATCACGGCCGCTGGCATGCAGGGCGGCGATATAGGCGCCCATGCTGGCACCACCGCAGACATCCACGGAAATTTTCAGTTCATTCAGGGCCCGAATTAAACCCACATGCGCAAAGCCGCGGGCACCGCCGCCGCCCAGCACAAGGCCGACACCGTAGCCGGTGAGTTGGCGGGCGAGGCTGCTGATATCCGCGGCATGATTCGGGCGCACAAAATAATGGCTTTGCGCACGCAATTCCGCTTTCCAGCTCAAGGTGCAGAGCGCGCCGTCGCCCTCGCGCCGCAGCAGCACAAGTTCGATGGAAGAACGCGGATCGGCCGCCTGCAGGGCATCGCAGGCAAAGGCGGGGGAGGCGGCCGCGGTGGCATCGGCCACCACCAGAATACGATCAGCCTGACGCAGCACGGCGCGTATCCAGTTCGTGGGGCCGGTAGCGTCGTAAATCACCTGTTTGTGCGTGAACTCCAACTGGCTCATCCACGCATGCAGGGCATCGAGATTGTCAGCAAGGCCAGCGCGCTCGGCATGCTCGTGGCCGATGAGCAGGGTATTGCCGCCTAAGGCGTCATCGAGCTGGGCGGCAAAGGCGGGACCATCAACTTCCGGCGTGGCCGCCAGCACCGCCAGCGTGCGTATCTTGCGTGCGGCGCGCAGCCGGGTTTCGCGGCCGGGCTCACGCATGCGGTCGATGATGACCTTGGTGATGGCCATAAAGGCCGCTGGCTCGCCCATGGCAAAAGCGTGAAAGGACTTTCGGCTGAAGGCGAAGAGCAGGCTGTCGCGCAGGGCGTGCACGCTGGCGCTGCGGCGGTCGCCGGTAAGCAGGCCTATTTCCCCCAAAGGCTCTAGCCGGGCAATGTCACCAGCAATACGGCCATCCGGGAAGATGGCGCGCAGGCGCCCGGTGGCAACGATATAAAGCGTTTCCGCCACATCGCCGGCGGCAAACAGGGTTTCGCCGGCCTCCAGTCGCACGGCCTGTGCTTCTGCCGCCAACCTGTCTACGGCGTCGTGATTCAGTCCGGCAAACAGGGGGCACTCAGCCAGTACTGTCCGCGCATCCACCTGCTTGCCTGGCTCGGTCGTTGAGCCCATGTCGAATTCCTTATTCTTTTGGCGCCATATCAGCTCAAGGCGATTGCATTGAAAATGCGCTCTCCTTGAATAGCAGGTCTGCCGGCATCAGCAAACCCTCTACATGCCTTCAACACGCGTCTGATCAAGGGCTAATCAGGATCGGCCGCATGCGGTCCGGCCGTGCTGGCCCGGGAGCCGCGCAGGCTCTGGGGCCTGAGTGCTTTGGTCAATGCTTTTGAACACATGCGTCATTGTCCGCTCATCGTGCCGGGAGCATGGTTGCAGCCCACAAATGGCCTCCGGCCTGGCGTATGCTTTTCCCCCGCGGAAAGGCCGGCCAATGCTGGTTTTGCCCCCCGTGAACCCCGATAAAACGAGGAACGTCCATGACAACTGAAGCGTATATTTTCGACGGGGTTCGTACCCCCCGCGGCAAAGGCAAGAAAGACGGCTCGCTGCACACCGTAAAGCCCGTGGATCTGGTAGTTGGTCTGCTGCATGCGCTGGAAGAGCGCAATGGCGTCGAGATCAAGAATCATGTCGATGACGTGGTGCTGGGTTGCGTGGGCCCCGTGGGCGACCAGGGTGCCGACATTGCCAAGACTGCCGTGCTCAAGGCTGGCTGGCCTGACCAGACTGCCGGCGTGCAGCTGAACCGTTTCTGCGCTTCCGGCCTTGAAGCCGTGAATCTCGGCGCCATGAAGATCCGTTCCGGTTTTGAAGATCTCGTTGTGGTTGGCGGTGTGGAATCCATGAGCCGCGTGCCCATGGGCTCCGACGGTGGCGCTTGGGCCATGGACCCGGCCACCAATCTGCAGACCGGTTTCGTGCCCCAGGGCATAGGCGCTGATCTGATCGCCACCATCGAAGGCTTTTCGCGTACCGATGTCGATGCATTTGCTGCCCAGTCCAATCAGCGCGCCGCCAAGGCCCGTGCTGAAGGCTGGTTCAACAAGTCGCTGGTGCCGGTGAAAGACATGAACGGCCTCACCATTCTGGATCAGGACGAGTTCATCAAGCCCAAGTCCACCGTGGAATCGCTGGGCGGCCTGAATCCTTCTTTCGCCGTGATGGGTGAAATGGGCGGCTTCAACGCTGTCGCCCTGCAGAAGTACAACTGGGTCGAAAAGATCGATCACGTGCACACACCGGGTAACTCCTCCGGCATCGTGGATGGCGCCGCTCTCATGCTTATCGGCTCCGAAGCCGCTGGCAAGAAGCTGGGCCTGAAAGCCCGCGCCAAGATCATCGCCACCGCCGTTTCCGGCGCTGATCCCACCATCATGCTCACCGGTCCAGCTCCTGCCGCGAAGAAGGCACTGGCGAAAGCCGGCCTCACCGCCAAGGACATCGACCTCTGGGAAATCAACGAAGCCTTCGCTGCTGTCGCCATGCGTTTCATGAAAGACATGGGCATCAAAGACGACATCGTTAACGTGAACGGCGGCTCCATTGCCATGGGCCACCCGCTCGGCGCCACCGGCTGCATGATCGTGCAGATCGTGCTGGATGAACTCGAGCGTCGCAATCTCAAGCGCGCCCTGTGCACTCTGTGCGTAGGCGGCGGCATGGGCATTGCCACCATCATCGAACGCGTCTGATCCCACGAGAATTTGGAGAATACATAATGAGCCAGTCCGCAATCCGTTGGGAAAAAGACGCTGACAATATCGTCACGCTGACCCTGGACGATCCCAACCAGTCCGCCAACACCATGAACGAGCTCTACGGCAAGTCCATGGCTGAAACCGTTGCCCGTCTGCACGCTGAAAAAGACAGCATCGCCGGCGTCATCCTCACCTCCGCTAAGAAGACTTTTTTCGCCGGTGGCGATCTGCGCGATCTGATCCAGGCCCAGCCTGATCAGGCCCAGAAATTTGAAGACGGCGTGACCGAAATCAAGCGTCAGCTGCGCGCTCTGGAAACACTGGGCAAGCCCGTTGTGGCCGCGCTCAATGGCACCGCTCTCGGCGGTGGTCTGGAAATCGCTCTCGCCACGCATTACCGCGTTGCCCTGAACAATCCCAAGGCCGAATTCGGTCTGCCGGAAGTGTCTCTCGGCCTGCTGCCCGGTGGCGGTGGTGTGGTGCGTACCGTGCGTATGCTCGGCATCCAGAATGCGCTCATGAATGTGCTGATGCAGGGCGCACGCATGAAGCCGGCCAAGGCCAAAGAAGTGGGCCTCATCAACGAGCTCGCTGAAACCCCGGAAGAAATGTTCGAGAAGGCTCGTGCCTTCATCAAGGCCAATCCCACCGCCCAGCAGCCTTGGGATGTGAAGGGTTACAAGATGCCCGGTGGCACACCGTCCACCCCGGCATTTGCTGCCAATCTGCCAGCTTTCCCGGCCAATCTGCGTAAGCAGTTGAAGGGTGCTCAGGACAACTACCCGGCGCCTAAGGCCATCATGTCTGCCGCGGTAGAAGGCGCACAGGTTGATTTCGACAGCGCGCTCAAGATCGAAGGCCGTTACTTCACCAGCCTCGCGGTCGGCAAGCACGCCAAGAACATGATCAAGGCTTTCTTCTTCGATCTGCAGAAGATCAATGGCGGCGGCTCGCGTCCTTCCAAAGAAGCCTTCCCGGTGTGGAAGAGCAAGAAAGTGGGCGTGCTCGGCGCCGGCATGATGGGCGCAGGTATTGCCTATCAGTCCGCTGCGATTGCCGGTATTGAAGTCGTGCTGCTTGATGTGAATCTGGATGCCGCCAAGAACGGTAAGGCCTACAGCGAAAAGCTGCTGGCCAAGCGCGTTTCCAAGGGCGCCATGACCAAAGAAGCCGCTGATGCCAAGCTGGCCCTGATCACCGCTACCGACAATTTTGCTGATCTGGCCGGTTGCGATCTCGTGATCGAAGCCGTGTTTGAAAATCGCGAAATCAAAGCTGACGTCACCAAGAAGACCGAAGCCGTAACAGGCGCTGAACTGGTGATGGCTTCCAACACCTCCACGCTGCCCATTACCGGTCTTGCCAAGGCTTCCAAGAACGCCAAGAACTTTATCGGCCTGCACTTCTTCTCGCCCGTCGACAAGATGCCGCTGGTGGAAATCATCTGCGGCGCAGAAACCTCGGATGAAACTCTGGCCAAGGCATTCGACTACGTGCTGCAGATCAAGAAGACCCCGATTGTCGTCAACGACAGCCGTGGCTTCTTCACCTCGCGCGTGTTCGGCATGTTCTGCTTCGAAGGCGTCGCCATGCTCGGCGAAGGCTGGAACCCGCAGTCCATCGAACAGGCCGCCGCGCAAGCCGGCATGCCGGTCGGTCCGCTCGCCGTGATGGATGAAGTGAACCTCGAGCTTGGCCGCAAGGTGCGCGCGCAGACCATTGCCGACCTCAAGGCGGAAGGCAAAGAGTATGTGCCGCATCCGGCAGAAGTTGTGGTTGACCGTATGTGCGACGAGTTCAAGCGTCCCGGCAAGAAAGACGGCGCTGGCTTCTACGATTATCCGGAAGGTGGCAAGAAGGTGCTGTGGCCCGGTCTGAAAGAGCACTTCATGAAGGCCGACAAGGCGCAGCCGACTCCGGCTGAATTCGAAGAACTGAAGGAACGCCTGCTGTTCCGTCAGTCCATTGAAGCCGCTCGTTGCCTGGAAGAAGGCGTGCTGCGCAATGTGCCGGATGCCAATATCGGTTCCATCTTCGGTATCGGCATGGCGCCGTGGACCGGTGGCCAGCTCCAGTACATCAACTTCATCGGCCTGCCCGAGTTCGTTGCCAAGGCAAAGGAGTTCGCGGCTAAGTACGGTGATCGTTTCACGCCGCCTAAGCTGCTGGAAACGATGGCTGCGGAAGGTAAGACCTTCCAGTAATAGCCGAAGTTGACTGCTTGAATAAAAAGCCCCGCATAATGCGGGGCTTTTTATTGGGTGCCGCAGAATCGGATTATTTCACGGGTGTAGGTTGGGGTAAGGCAAAGCCGCACCCCAACGCTCTTCGATTCGGCACAGTGGAGGATTCGATAACGTTGGGGTTCGCAAGCTCACCCCAACCTACGCTTGCGGGCGCCGGGTATGTCTGTTTCTGTGGAAATAAAGAATGGAGAGCGGCGCGTGATCGATTATTTACTAAGTCCGGTTATGCAGTACGGAAACGAAAGCGTAAGGAAGCGGTAGGCATGAAAGCTATGAGTATTGCAGTCGTTGTAGTTTTTGCATTCAGTATGCTGGGGTGTGATAAGGCTAGTCCGCTAGGGGGCAGTGATCCCCAAAAATTTCTCTTTTCAAAAGGAGGGAAAAATTTCCTATTTCCCAGGAAGTACATTTATAGCCAAGGAATTGCTGCCGAAAATGGCGTTGTCGAGTCTGTTTCATTGAGAATGCAACTGCCCTTGGGGGGCGAGGAGGCCTATGGTTCATTCTCGTCAGGAGACTCTTTCTCAAAAAATAAAAATGGCCAATGGGCTGGGAAGTTTCTAATAAATATAGGGGTAACAGGTGGGGTTGAGATAAGAAATAGGGTTTTGTTGGAAGTGGACTCTCAATTGAAAAACAATAAAGAAAGGGGGCAGGATGATTATATTTTGGATGTGAGCGCCTATGGACTAACTAGATACTCCAGGGTCGAGTGTTTTGATTCCCATCGCATGAAATTTAACCCATCCGTTGCGGCTTATATTAAAAGCAAGCCTGCTGATGATCCAGTTCCGGAAAGTAACTGCCGGGCAGCTAGGGGGCTCGGATCAACTTTATTTACTAATAAAGATATAGATAAAGAAGAAGAAATTGTTGCCATTATTTGCGTTACCAATTTTTGTTGGATGCATTTTAATGTTGAGGGGGTTGGCGCCTCTATTCAATTTTCAAAATCGGACATTCCTAACTGGAAAGAAATATTTTATCCCGCACAGAGTTACATCAGAGGCTTTGTTTCTGCTGGGTGACGGCTGCAGGCTGCGTAGCTCGCGTAGGGAGGAACCCCGAAGGGTTTCCGCCGCATGTGGAGTTCTCATTCTTGGCAGCTCTTGCTCGGAGCCATTTGTTTATTTGATCGGCCGCGTCCTCGCCGGACGGGCCCAAAGGGACCGCGATGCGGCGGCCCCTCTGGACTTCCCGCGCACCCCGATCGCCTGCCCGGCTACGCCGGGTTCCCGCCCTCCACAAAGCCGGCGTCGAAGGGCCGGCGAGATTCGGCGTCCCTGCCTCACCTCGCCTAAGCCGTACATCCATGTACGGCTTTCCCTTGGCCGGCTTTGCTCCGGTCGGCAGGCTCAATGGGGCCTCAAGAGCAAAGCATCTGTGTTCTTTTCCTTTGTTGTGAAAAGCTAAAAGAAAGATCGAAAGCAAAAGCAAAGTCACTGGGCCCCGGACTAAAGCCTTCCGGGGCGACAGAGTTTCTTTCTTGGCCGTCGCGGTGTTGCGGGTTTTGAACGTTACAGCGCTGGCGGAAAGAGGGCATCACAGACCGAGCAGCGACAGCCCTCACACAGCCAGCTTCTTGCGAAGGCCTGCTCAACCTACGACCCCGCCCATATTAAAAGAACCGAAGGTATTCGCGAGTCGCGAACGCGCGAGCACCACCCGGATGTCGGCAGAAAAGAACACAGCTCTTATCAAATGAAGGGCTGCCCGCAGGGCTCGCCTTTCTTTGCTTACTTTCTTTAGGCGAAGCAAAGAAAGTGAGGCCCGGTGCAGCCGCAATCCCGTTAAGGAATAAACAACAGAAGCAACCCCATCGAAGCACTTCACCGAATCCCCGACAGTGCCCAAATCTCCGCACTCCCGGGCAACCGGAAAACAGCAGAGCAGCACGCGCAAAACCCCGCCATCAACCAGCGTCACCCAACACATCAGATTTCATGAATCTCAGGTCCATACAAAAACAATCGCGGCTAAAGCCCCTCCTACAAAACCCTGACCACGGTTTACAGGATTCCTGCTAGCCGCCCCGACAACACTTAACGTCATCCCGGCAAATCACTTAGCCCGATCCACAGGCAATATCACCGCAAGCATTCCGCAATTCCCAAGCGAGGCAACAAGTGACCACCTCATTAGTGAGCTACGAACTCAACGGCCCCATCGCCAAGATCGTGATGGACGACGGCAAATCCAATGTCGTCTCCCCACGCCTCCAGTCCGATCTCAATGCCGCCCTCGATAAAGCCGAAAAGGCGAGGGCAGTCGTGCTGCTCACCGGCCGCGAAAATGTGTTCAGCGCCGGCTTTGATCTCAACATCATACGCAAGGGCGGTCCCACCGAAACCCTCTCCATGTTGCGTGGCGGCTTCGAATTGTCCGAGCGTATTCTCTCTTTCCCCACACCGGTGGTGATGGTTTGCCCCGGCCATGCCTTGGCCATGGGCGCCTTCCTCATGCTCTCCGGCGATTACCGCGTTGGTACCGCGGGTGATTTCAAACTGGGTGCCAATGAAGTGGCCATCGGCCTCACCATGCCGCGCGCCGGCGTGGAAATTTGCCGTCAGCGTCTGCTGCCCAGCCATCTCACCCGCGCCGCCATACTCGCCGAAATCTACAACCCGGAAAGCGCCTGTGCCGCCGGCTTTCTCGATGTGGTGTTGCCCGCCGCCGAAGTGCAGGCCCACGCCGCCGCCGTGGCCGCGCGCTACGCCGAACTGGATATGCGTGCCCACTACCGCACCAAACTGCGCGTGCGTGCCGATGCCCTGCGCGCCATACGCAGTGGCATACGTGCCGACATGCTGGATTTCGTGGCGGAAGGTGCCCGCCGCATGATCAAGCCGGCGAAAAAGAAGGGGTAATGTTTTTCGTAGGGTGGGTAAAACACGAAGGGTTTTACCCACGCGGATGAGAATTAAATAGAGCACATTGTTGAGTCAAGGCTGCAACGCGTGGGTAAAGGCTACGCCTTTACCCACCCTACGGCTTGGCAAACTTCCCACTTTTGATGTCGTCATAAGCCTGCAGGATTTCGTCGTAGGTATTCATCACGAAAGGCCCATGACCGTTGATGGGTTCATCAAAGGGCGCGCCACTCAGCACCAGGAAACGGCTGCCTTCCAGTGCAGTAATTTCCAATGCAGCGCCTTGGCTGGACATCACGGCCATGGCCTGCTCTTCCAACACTTCCTCTGCACTGAATTGCAGCTTTCCCGCTAAGAGATAAACCAGCGCGGTATCGCCATCTTCCGTAGCAAAGCGGACCTTGTGGCCGGCGCTCATGCGCACATCCAGCACTTGCAGGCGCGAATGCGTGAGAGCAGGGCCGGCGATATTTTCAAAACGGCCGGCAATCACGCGCACCGTGCCTGCATCATCGGGTAACTCCACGACAGGAATGCTGGCGCTGGTGAGATTCTGGTAGCGCGGGGCATTCATTTTGTCGGCCGCCGGCAGATTCACCCAGAGCTGCACCATTTCAAACGGCCCGCCGCTTTGCGTGAAAGCAGGGCTGAACAATTCACGGTGAATAATGCCGGAGGCAGCGGTCATCCACTGCACATCACCGGCACCGATAAGACCGCCGCCACCGCTGGAATCGCGATGTTCCAGCTCGCCCTTGTAGACAATGGTCACGGTTTCAAAGCCGCGATGCGGATGTTCGTTGACGCCACCGGGTCGCTCGGAGGGCAGCAGCTTGCCGGGGCCGATATGGTCCAGCAGCAGGAAGGGCGAAACGGTATTGCCCAGCTCGTTATAGGAAAACACGGAGAGCACGGGAGAAAAGTCGCCCACGGCAAAGCGCATATCGTTGCGATGTATGAAGGCTAGGCTTTTCATGCGGGCTCCAAAAAGTGCGCCGATTAAATCGCGCCCAGCGTAGCGCAAATACTGCGCTTTTCAGCGTCGGACATGGGGTGTGCCAGCAAACCCTCTATCGCGAACACGCAGATTTTCACCAGCGGTTCTATGCGCTCGGGCGCTAGGCCTTTTTGTGCGAGCTCCAGGCGGATCATGCCTTCGCTCAAAGCATGAAAGCGATCATGCCAGGCGCTGATCTGCGGCGAGATTGCCACGCGCGAATGCACGGTGCTGACCAGACGGCTGGTGAGCTCCAGTTGGTTCACGATCCAGAGCAGGCGTTCTGCGCTATCAGTGAAGTGCCGCTCCAGATATTCCGCGGCGCGCTTTGTGAATTCTGCGTCCAGCACGGCCACCAGCACTTCGTCTTTGTCTTTGAAGTACCAGTAGATGGTATTGGGGGCGACGCCGGCCGTGGCCGCGAGACGGCTCATGGCGGTGGCTTCGTAGCCGTCTTCCAGAAAGAGCTGGCGTGCTGAGGCGATGATTTCGTCGCGTTTGCTGTCGCGGTCCTGTTCCCGTTTGTTGCGTGCCATGAGGGCTCCGGGGCGATGCGGCGGGTGGGCTAAGAATGAAACGGCATGCCGCTTGTCCAAGGCATTGTATGGGTTCTTGAACGGCAATCAAGAATTCGGCTAGCATGCGCTCCTTGAATGCCATTCAAGGCATGGCTTTGCGAGGGGAGACATGAAGACGATTGCGTCCGCTGATTTACAAGCCAAAGACTTGGACAGGCTCTCCAGCCAGGAGCTGCTGGCACTTTTTGCCACCTTGGAAGTGCCGGCCCTGAGCGAGATGCAGGGCGAATATGCAGCCCGCCTGCTAGCCCAGCCCAATCCTGTAGCGGCATTTGCCGGCTGGTTGGCGGTGGGCAACCCCTTACGGACATGGCTGTGCAAGGCTTTCCGGCCCGTGGATGGTGAAACCGGGCGGGGCTACAACACCTTCTTGCAGGGCAGCGAAGTGATACAGCGCTATGCCATGCAGACGCGGCTGGCGCCTTCGCGCTTTGATGGTCGTCCGGCCTATCAATTGGTCTACCGGCATTTCCATTCACTGTGCGGCACCGTGCATATGGTCGACGAGGTAAGGCGGGTCGCGCCCGGCCTTTACCTCGGCATAGGCACCTATGGTTTCACGGCGGCGCAGCGGCGCCAGCCCTATCCTTTTCTGCTGCAGGGGCCGGTTGCGTCCTATCGCGGCGATATCGGCCGCGAGCGCCGGGGCTTTGTGCCCGGCCGCCGTGAAATTCCTGCCCTGTTTTAAAAACTGTTTTGAGAAAACCCTGAGAGGACATCATGACTGCACATAACCGTACTGCTCTTATCACTGGCGCTTCCGCCGGCATCGGTGCGGCTTTTGCCCGCCATTTGGCGCGTGAGGGCTATGCACTGCTTTTGGTGGCGCGCCGTGCCGAGCGTCTTGAGGAGATTGCGGCTGAGCTTGTTGCGGCCCACGGTGTGCGCTGTGAAGTGTTTGCCGCCGATTTGAATGATGCGCAAGCACCGGCTGCCATCATGGCTTTCGCACAGAAGAAAGGTTTGAGCATTGATGCGCTTATCAACAATGCCGGTCTTTCCGGGAAAACGGCCTTTGGCGAAACGCCCTGGTCGGCGTTGGCCGGAGAAATCCAGCTCATGGTGACGGCGCTCACCGAGCTTTGTCATCGCGTGCTGCCCGGCATGCGCGAACGCGGTTGGGGCCGCATTATCAATCTGTCTTCATTGGCCGCGTTTTCACCGCCGGGCGCCAGCCTGCTTTACACCGGCATCAAGAGCTATGTGCTGAATATCTCGCAATCGCTGGATATGGAGCTCAAGCCGCAGGGCATACATGTCACTGCGCTGTGCCCGGGTTTTACGCGCAGCGAATTTCACGATGCCATGGGCACGCGTGACGAGGCCGACAAGCTGCCGGGCCTGCTCTGGCAAGAAGCTGATGAAGTGGTGCGTGAAGGCTGGGAGGCAGTGATGAAGGGCAAACCGGTCTGCGTGCCCGGTATGGTGAACAAGCTGATTGCCAGCAGCGTGCGACCGCTGCCGGTAGCCCTGCAATATCACTTGGGAAACCGCCTGAATCCTTTTCGCGATGCGTAAATGATTCGGCGGTTTTTCAGCTGCTATTGCTTTTGAGAGACGTATTACTTGGGATAAAGAACCATCTGCGTGCAGCGGAAGAGGGCAATGGTTTTGCCGCTTTCGCGATGCGTGACCACGGCATCCCAAACCTGCGTGGTTCGGCCCAGATGCGCAGGCGTGGCCACGCAATCCAGATGACCGTCACGTGCCGTGCTCAAGTGATTGGATTTGAGCTCGATGGTGGTGAAGCCGTTGGCGCCTTCCGGCAGCAGCGCCATGCAGCCATAGCCGCAGCTGCTGTCGGCCAGTGTCACCACGGTGCCGGCATGCAGAAAGCCGTTGGGGGCCATGAGGTCGGCCCTCACGGTCAGTTCGGCCCGCAGGGCCTCACGGCTGACTTCGGTAATCGTAATGCCGAGCAGGCCGGGCAGGGTGCCGGCGGCCATGGCATTGAGTTCGGCAGGTTTTTTCATAAAAGAATTCCCGGTTGTTCTTGCAGCAAGAAGTCATTCGTCGCGTGTGCGGACTTCCAGCAACTCGATTTCAAAATGCAGATTCGAGTTAGGTGGGATTCCGTTCACAGCGCGCTCGCCATAGCCCAGATGGGCCGGTACAAAGAGACGGCGCTTACCGCCGGCTTTCATGCCCATCAGGCCCGTATCCCAGCCCTGTATCACGCGACGCACACCGATCACGCATTCAAATGGCTGGCCCCGACGATGCGAGGAATCGAACTCGCTGCCGTCATCCAGCGTGCCGCGGTAATGCGTGAGGATGAGGGCGCCTTTGACGCACTCTTTGCCCGCACCCAGCACGATATCTTCCACGATCAATTCATTGCTCATGAGGCCTCTCCAAAAAGCGGGCGCCAGCATAATCCATAGCTCAGTGACTGACGATATTGCCGGCGAGGTAGACTGCGACATCCCCGCCCTCGCCAGGAAAGCTTGTGTCCCGTCGTATTCCTCTGCTCGATGAAGTTCGAGCCTGCACGCTCTGCGCCGACCATCTGCCG
This sequence comes from Moraxellaceae bacterium, assembly GCA_050739955.1. GTDB lineage: Bacteria > Pseudomonadota > Gammaproteobacteria > Pseudomonadales > Moraxellaceae > UBA2031. The sequence continues at coordinate 50,993 of JBOICI010000036.1, read as the reverse complement.
CTGGGCCCGCGCCCCATTCTCCAGTTCAGCCCCACGGCCCGCATTCTGATTGCCAGCCAGGCGCCGGGGCGCCGTGTGCATGGCTCCGGCATTCCCTTCGAGGATGCCAGTGGCGACCGTCTGCGCGAATGGATGGGCATAGGTCGTGATGTGTTTTACGACGAGACCCGCATCGCCATCCTGCCCATGGGTTTTTGCTATCCCGGCAAGGCGGCCTCGGGGGATGCGCCTCCGCGCAAGGAGTGCGCGCCGCAATGGCGACAGCGCCTGATGGACGAATTCATCGGGTTGGAGCTGGTGCTGGCCATAGGTGCGTATTCCCAGGCCTGGCATCTGCCCAAGGCCAAGGGTTCTCTGACGGAGCGTGTGAAGGATTGGCAGCGTTTTGGCGATGTCATGCCCTTGCCGCACCCCAGTCCGCTGAACAATGTCTGGTTGTCTAAAAATCGCTGGTTTGAACAGGAGGTGGTGCCGGCTTTGCAGGCACGAATCAAGACCCTGCTGAAAATCTGACGTTTGCTGGCGACAGGGCTGTCTCTTCTGGGCGACTGTCAGATTTTCGGCTGACATTTCCTTCGGTGATTGGCCGTTTTTTGTTTGATTCCTCTGCGGAATTTTCCCACGGTAGAAATATTAAGGATTCGTTTCTGTCTGTAAGGTTTTATGTGTTTTTCCTTGCTGATTCTTTGCCGGTTTTTAAAACATCTGTGCGATATATCTGGAAAATTGCGGTTTTTACGGAGAATGACTTTTGTCACTGGCTCTTATGAGCGGCAGGCTCTATATCTAGCTCCGCCGTATGTGATCTGCATCACAAGTCGGAAGACTGAAGGGGTGAGGTGAGTCATGCAAGGTCGTGCCTATATTTTCCTGCGGAAAAACGGAGCGCCAATGCCGCTGGGTTGCTCGGGACATGTTGGTTGGGCGTTTCTGTCGGATGGAGAACAAAAGGAGTTGGTCTGCGGCTCCACGGAAAACTTTGAGGGCGATCCGGTGATTCCGCCCGGCGATGAGAATGGCAGTTGGGTACAGTCGTTTACCCAGCTCACGCAGATGATGCAGGTCATGCAACTGCGTGGTTACGATGTCTTCAAGGTGGCTCAGGTTACTGACCCGCATCCGGATGCGGCTCAGGTGGAAGCACAGCGTACGCGGGAGGCCGGCTACAAGGTGCGCGGTAACAACTGTCTCGATCATGCGGTCAAGGTACTGGATGCCTATGGCGTTAAAGACCTACCGTTTTCCAGCATGCATCCCTCGCCCAATGAATGGTTCAGCCTCTTCGATGGCGACTATCACCGAATCTGACCCTGAGCTCTTTACGCATAAAAAAACGCCGCATACAGCGGCGTTTTTTTATGGCTCTTACTTAGAAAGTGAAGAGCGCACCACCCGACCAGACGTTAACGTCGTCGTTATTGCCATCCACGCCGGCCAGGTCCTGATAGATCTGGTATTCCGCACGCAGGGCGAAGTTTTCCGTCACATTGAAGCGGGCACCGGCGCCGTAATAGGGCTTAACGTCGTTATCACCTTCTTCAACAGGCACGCCCTGAATGCTGCCGCTGTTTTCCAGATCATAACGAGCCGCACCCACGCGACCGAAGAGGCCGAACTTTTCACCCAAGGGAATGGTGCCGACCACACTGGCCGTGATGGCGCCGGCTTCCTGCGAGGCATCAGCCTGATTGTCTTGGGTGTCGTAAATGGTACCGAAGCTGGTGTAACCCACTTCAGCGCCTACATAGGGATTGAATTGGTAACCGACATTGCCGCGGAAGCTTTTATCGGAGCTTTCGCAATTGGTCACGTTATCGCACACACCATCGGCCTCGGCTTTACCGCCATCAATACCGATCTGGAAGCCGGAGGCAGGAGGCTCAGCATGAGCGGCGGCAATAAAGCCTGTGCTGGCGAAGGCAAGAGCGAGAGTGGCAGCTTTGATCCCTGAGCTCAGGGGCAGGTTGATTTGCTTGTTCATGATGATGGCATCCTTCCATTGGTTTAACAGGCTTCAAGGAAATTTCCGGTATTTCCAGTGTTCCGGTTTTCCTCGTCAAACGCGCTGGGCGTGAAACCAATCTAACTGCGGTCGCTGAAAAGTTTGCTGTGCAAGATGGGCGTTTCTGTAGTTTGAGCTTTTATTGAACTGGCCTGGCGTCGGTTTTGAGTTATCCCTGTGCTATGTGGCCGGGCTTTTAAGGGGAGATATGTGATGCAGGTGTAACTGCTTTGTTTACGAGATGGGTTCTGAAAATTAAAAATTCCTGCATCGGCAGGGATTTTTTTCACGCTATGAGATGCGCTTGAATACTTCAGATGCGTTTCAAGAAAAAGAAAAGAGGCATCTCATCTCCTTTTCTATCCATTACGCCGAGCACGGTGCTCTCATCAATCTTGCGGAAATGATCGAAGATGGGATGGCTGTCATACACCATGGTGGTCGTGACGACGCCACGATAGGCCACGCTGCGCAGGCAGGCTGTGCCCAGCACGGGATTAAGCACACGTTTGCCATCGGCGTCATGACTGATGATGGGATTCACATCATTGGCACTGTGAAAAGCCTTGCCATGCCAGTTGAGTGCACCTAATTGCTTTTCACCGGGGTGGCCGGTATTGAAAACGCCACCGTCCCATTCGCCCAGCATGAATTCGGCGGGCAGGGCTTCGAGGCGGTCGAAGAAATCCTGCAGCACGGCAATATCTATGCGTTCACTGGAGGATTGCAGTTGCTGGAATTGGCTCTGGGCGCTCATGGGGTATTGCTCCGGTAGGGCGGGAATTGCGGGCCAGCTTAAGTGGCGATTTGGGCCTTGAGAATGACCATTCCACTCATCCTGCCTGACATGAATATGGCCTGTTGCGCGGCCATGACAAGAAGCGGGTGGGCGCTGGAGAAGCGCGGCCTTATGATCGTGACATGAATGCATCCTCCCCGATTTCTGCTGCCCTGAGTGATCAGGCCGAGCACTACGACAGAATGGCCGAAGCCTTGCGCTGGTTGTGTGCCCACGCTGAGGCGCAGCCCTCTCTGGCTGAGCTGGCGGCATATATGCAGCTTTCTGAATTTCATGTGCAAAAGCTGTTTGCGCGCTGGGCCGGTATCAGCCCCAAACGTTTCCTTCAGCATCTTTCGCATGAGCGCGCGCGTGCGGCTCTGCGTGCTGGTGCAGACATGTTGGGCGCGAGCGCAGTGGCCGGGCTTTCCGGTCCGGGACGTTTGCATGATTTGCTCATTACCTGCGAGGCGGCGAGCCCCGGTGAATTCAAGAGCGGAGGCACGGGACTGACAATCGTCTGGGGCATGGCCGCGACGCCCTTCGGCCCGGCACTGCTGGCGCAGAGTGCACGTGGCCTCATGAAGCTGGCGTTTACCGACGATGGCGGGCACACAGAATTTCTGGAGCTGCAAAAAGAATGGCCGGCTGCTGTGTTGCAGCGTGACGATCCACAAGCCCAGCACCGGGCCGTGCAATTGTTTTCTAGCTATCGGCAGCCGGAGCCCGTGCATCTTTTCGTCAAGGGCAGCCAGTTTCAGCTCAAGGTTTGGCAAGCATTACTGCGTGTGCCAGAAGGGCGCCTGCTGAGCTATGGCGCGCTGGCTCATGCCATAGACCAGCCTGCGGCCAGTCGGGCCGTGGGTTCGGCTGTGGGTGCCAATCCCGTGGCCTTGCTCATTCCCTGTCATCGCGTCATACGTGCCAACGGCGTGTTGGGTGAGTATCGCTGGGGCGAGTCGCGCAAGCGTGTTCTGGTGGGGCTGGAGCTGGCTCTGCATGAGAGCGGGGCTGTTCCCGCGCCGTGAGTGCTGATGCAGAATCAGGCGCTGATGTTGCGCTTGGAATGATGCATGAGCATGGATCTGATGAAGATGTCGCCCGCGCTGCAGCAGCGGGTGACGCGTGAGTTGATGCCGGGTGAGGTAGTGCGCTGGGCGGGACAGCCCGACCCTTCTCGCCTCATGCGGCAGGGTTTTCTGATCTGGTTTTTCTTCATTCCCTGGACCGCGTTTTCGCTTTTCTGGATATGGGGTGCCGCCGGCTTTCGCATCCCGGATTTTTCCGGGCCGTTTTCCTTCTTTCCCTTGTTCGGCCTGCCTTTCCTCTTCATCGGTATCGGTGGTCTGGCTTCGCCGTGGTGGCTACGTGTCAATGCGCAGCACACGGTTTATGTCATCAGCAATACACGGGCTTTCATGCTGGCCGGCAAACGCTCGGTGAACATGATTTCCTGGGGGCCTGATCAGCTGGGCCAGATTAGCCGTACCGAACGGCCCGATGGTTCGGGCGATCTTGTGTTTGATATTGAAATGCGGCGCGGCAACAAGGGCAGTACGGTAGAGCACAAGCGTGGCTTTATGGCACTGCGTGATGTGCGCACGGCAGAAAGCTTTATCAATGCACTGGTGGCCAGCCGGACGGCGTGAGTTCTGTATCCCTTGACCGCCAGGAGTTGCGTGCTTGCATGGCCCTCCATGCATCCGGATTCTGACGCCAGCGGGCAGGCAGCGATTTCACCGTGCACCGCACCAGAAAACGCCAGCGCTGGAAGTTCTTTTCATCTTTCGCAAGCTGCCCGACAAAGTGCCGGCACCCGTATTCCCGTACCAGCATCACAGGCTTCGCTGCACCTCATCAATAATCTGGTTGCCTCCACATTGCTGCAGCTTTTGCTGGAGCCGCCACAGGATGTGAGTCGTGAAGAGGTGCTGGATGCTTTGAGCCTGCGTGTGGAGGCTGGAGACGGGTTGAGGCTTTCCCGGCTGCGGCAGGAGTCCGCTTCATGTTGTTCAAATGTAATGCCCGGGTTTTTACGTCAACTGTCTTTGCCGCTGGACGTTGATCCATACAGGCAGCAAGCCTGGTCGCTCCACCCGGGAGCACAACAAGAGGAAATGATGATGAAACGGATACTGATGATTTCTGCTCTCGTGATGTCGACAGCTTTCAGTGCCGCAGCCATGGCAGGCCAGCAAAGTGATGCCGTGGTGGGTGCTGTGGTCGGTGGTGGAGCTGGCGCTCTCATAGGCCATTCCGTTAACGGACGTGACGGCGCTTTGATAGGCAGTGCCATTGGCGCCATCACCGGTGTGGCCATTGCCACCTCGGATCGTGATCGTCAGCGTGTGGAAACCCGCACCGTGGTTTATCACGAGCCCCAGGTGTATGAGCGTGTAGTGGTGCGCGAAGTGCCGCGTAATGTAGTGGTGCATCGTTATTACGAGCCGCGCCGCGTAGTGGTGGTAGAGCGCAAGCCGGGACGCGGTCATGGCTATGGCCACGACAAGAACTGGAAGCGTGATTACGCCTGGAATGATAATGATCGTGGCAATAGTCGTGGCCGTGAGCGCGATAATGACCGTGGTCGCTGGCACTGAGTCAGTTGGCAGTAATGAAAAAAGGCCCCTGCAGCGGGCCTTTTTTTATGGGCTCCTCCTGATATCTCTTGTGATGCAGTTCACGCTTTCACGTTGGAGCGGCACTAGTGATTCGCGAAGACCAGTCATGAGCCAATGGCGCCCTACTGCTTTTGCCGGGCTGTACTAGGATCAGTTTTTCACTCTGCAGGGGAGCATCATGAAAGGAACCATAATTGTTTGTCTCAGGGACATGCTTGCCGAACAAAACGGTCTCAGTATTGAGGACTGGAAGAATATGCTGGCGGCAGCCGGCATCGACAGGAACAAGGTGATATTGCTGTCTACCGATGTTGAGGACGGCCAAGCGCTGGCTCTTTTTGGTGAAGCCCAGAAACGCTATTTCAAAAGCCATGAGGCGCTGGCCGATGCTTATGGCAACTTCTGGTCTGTGATTTATGCGCCCAAGATTTACTCTTCGGTCTACAAAGGGGTGAAAACCGCGCGCCAGTTTTTGCTCAAACTGGATCAGGTGCATGTGCAAGTGACCGAGACCATGGCGAATGCCCGCCCGCCGCGCTTCCGTTATGAAGAAAAGGAAAATGGCGAGTTGGTGGTTCACTATATTTCGCCGCGAGGACTTGTTCATCTTTATGCCGGTCTGGCCCGTGGCATAGGTAATTATTTCAACGAGAAACTGGAAGTGCGTGTGCTGGATACCACCCGGGTTTCCATACAGTTCCCGGCGGTAGCCGGCCAGGCGGCCTGATGACATACAGCATAAAAAAGGCCCGCAATCGCGGGCCTTTTTTATGGTCTTTGTTGCGTCATGCAGTGGCTTTCTGTGCTGGAGTCACCATGCGCAGATCAGGTTTGGCATACATACGATTGGCGCGCTTGAAGGTGCCGAAATCGTTGAAACGCACACCATTCTCACGCATCAGCGGATACAGGCTGGGGGCTAGCCACTGGCGGATATAGAACGCGTCACGTACTACGAAGTGGTGGAAGGCATGGGTGCCGGCAAAGTTGAAGCAGAACAGGTGCAGGGGGATTGCCCAGGGCGTGGTCCAGATCTGGCACTGCTGCACGATATTGCCTTTTTCCACATCACCGTAGTAATGCATGTTCGAACTCACGAAGTGCAGGCAGAAGGTGCGCAACGCATTCGGCGCAGCAATCGCCACGGCATAGAGGTCTACCGCACTCATTACGGTCTGCAGCATGGTGGGAACAGCAGGGTGAATGCCGAACAAGCCCAGCGTTATCAGTGTGGCGTGGTAGACAATGAAGCCATGCCACAGTGCGTAATTGATGATGCCCAACGGGAAATAGCCCAGCACGTTTTCACGGGCGATGATGCGAGCCTCTGCTTTGGTCTTGGCCACTTCGCGCACAAAGGCGCGTGTCATCTTGTAGGTGGCGAAAGGACGCAGATAGATGGCCAGCATATTGTCGCCGGTCATGAGCAGGCGCTTGAGGCCCCATTTCTCGCCATTGGTGATGCCACGCTCTTCCAGATCAGTTTCAGTTCCGGACACTTTGTGGTGGTGGATATGCAGACGGCGACGCACCCAGGGACTGATGGTGCTGGGGCGAAACAGCCAGACGCCGCCCAACATGAAATCATTCCAGAACTTGTTCTTGCGGAAATACATCATGTGGATGAGGTCGTGTTCGAGCTCATGCAGCAGCGACATGAAGATGGCGGCAACCGGGATGGCGACATACCAGGCGAAGGTGCCGGTGTAATAAGCCCAGGCACTGCCCAGAATGCCGGCGATGCTGATCCAGAAGATGCTCATGCCTATGCTGTTCTGGTGCTTTTCCAGCCAAGGATGGCGGGCACGCAGGGCATTGCCGGCTTCCAGTATGCCTTGGCGTATACGCTGGCTGCGGGCGGCATCCACGGCATTGATGTGCTGCTCGGAGGCAAGGCGAGAGGTACTGGCTGCGGTGCTGGGGCTTGTCATGACGTTTCCCTCGATACTGCGGGCAATCCGGCCCGATTGTTTTAAGGCCTGTTGCCAGGCTGTGAGGGTAGGCTAGGGGGGCGGGGGCGTTTATGCTTTGCCGGAAATGCCAAGCTGTTGACCCAACGCGCCGGGTTGACGGTCTGGCCGCCAATAACGAAGTGCCGACGGCCCAGGGACAGACTCCCGGCTGATCGGCGCCAATACTGAGCCTAAGGCAGTCCACATGCTCGGAACCTTCCACAATTGGATGCTCATACTCAGCCGCACCCTGCGCGCCGGCGGCCATGATCTGCAGGCCGGTCTGGATGTGGCTGGTCTGAGTGTCGGCGAGAGCGGTTCGGGCCGCCTGCCGGTGGAGCTTACCCGGCGTATCTGGACTGTGGCCGAGGCGCAGAGCGAAGACCCGGTGCTGGGTCTGTCCATGCTCGAGCAGATTGATTTCACTGATTTCGGGGAGCTGGGTGTGGTCATGGTGGCCGGCGGCAGCCTGCCTCAGGTCATGGACCGCATTGCCCGCTTCCATCGCCTGCTCACCGATGCCATGTATTACGAGATCGTGGAGGAGGAAGACACACTCTCCATCACTATCCACACCAATGGTGATCCACACTGGCGGGCGGTGGAGTTTGCCGCTGGCCTCATCATCCGCTTGCTGCGTTTTCGCCTGAACCCGCCGCCAGATCCGCTCTCGGTCTCGCTGGCTTTTCATAATCCTGCTGGCCAAGCCGCTTATGAGGCTTATTTCGCTTGTCCGGTGGAGCAGGACGCGGCCTCCACCACGCTGGTATTGCCGCTCAAGGGTTATCGCGAAGCCCCGTTGGGGGCGGAGGTGGCGCGTCAGTTCGAGCCGCTGCTGGAGCAGCGGCTCGCCTCCTTGGAGAGTGATGCCAGCTGGTCGGCCAAGGTCAGCCAGCTCATACGCCAGCGTCTGGCTGATGCCGAGCCCACACTGGCCGACATATCGGCCTGTCTGCATGTCAGCACGCGCAGCCTGCAGCGTCATCTGGGTGGTGAGGGCAAGACCTTTCAGGAGGTGCTGGACGAGACCCGCCGCGAGATTGCCCGACAGTGGCTGAGCGGCACGGCGGGCAAGCTGCGCTCTTTGACTGAGCTGGCCCTGATGCTGGGCTTTTCCAGCAGCAGCGCCTTCTCACGGGCCTTCCGGCGCTGGTTCGACATGACGCCGGGGCAGGCCGCCCGGGAAAAGAATCTGCGCTAGCCGGCGGCGGTCCACTTGTCTTTCCGAGTTAGCCCTCTCCTTGCAGTGTGATGTTCATCACACTTTGTGTGGCGGTCCCCGTTTTCGTCTGTGACATATGCCACGCTTCGGGTGGCGCTTGCTGCCAGCCTGTCGCACCAAGCATGGTGTGTAAAACAAGAAAACTAGGGACACACTCTGCGGCGGGATGCCGCGACCTGATGGGGCTCCTTCATGTCGCTTGTGCTTCTGCTAATCCTTCTTCTGGTCGTCAAGACCGCTCTCATTGGCTTCCTGTTGTGGCTCTGGCGGCAACAGCGCCAGCAACAGCAAGTGCTGGCGCTGCGCCTTGAGGCCAGCGAGGCGCAATACCATCAAGTCATGTTCGTTTCCGATCTGTGCATGGTGGTGCTGGATGAAACCTGCCATGTCATCGACTGGAATCCATCGCTGGAAAAACTGTATGGCGCTACGCGCGCCGAAGCTCTGGGCCAGCAATTTTTTCTGAAATATGCGCCGCCCCGGGAAGGCCCGGCGTTGTCGGCCCGTGTCATGGCCATGCGTGCCAATGACGACGTTTTTGAATTCAGCTTTAACGTACCGCTGGGCAGCGGTCTGCCACGGGTGCTGCACTGGCGCGCGCGACACTTCACTGATCCCAAAGACGGGCGCCGCTATCTTTCGCTGGTAGGCAATGATGTGACTGCCCTGGAAACGGCGCTGGAGCAATTGGCCGGCAGCGAGGCGCGCTTTCGTTTGATGTTTGAATCTGTGCCGGTAGCGCTGGCGCTGATTGATCCGGAAGGTCGTCTGCGCATGGTGAATTCTGAAAGCGCCCGCTTTTTCGGTTACGACGCGCCCGAGCAGATGGTGGCGCTCAATGTCCAGGAGCTCATTCATCCGGATGATCGTCAGGCCAGTGCGCTGGCGCTGGCCGCGCTGCAGACACGCTCGGAAAGTGTCTACCAGATGGAAACTTGTTATTTACGCCGTGATGGAGTGGCGCGCTGGGGTAATGCCCGTGGCGTGCTGGTGGAGCTGGCCCCAGGGCAGAATTTCTTCCTAGCCCAGATCAGTGATGTGCATGAGCGTAAGCAGACAGAAAGGGCGCTCATGGAGAGCGAGCGTCGTCTCGCCACGCTGATTGCCAATCTCTCCGGCGCGGTTTATCGCTATGACTTCATACCCGGAAAGCAGGTGCTGCATCACGATTGCGTGCCTGAATTTCTGAGCGAAGGCGTAGAGGTGCTCACCGGTCAGCAGCGCCTGCTTTTTCTAAGTGCAGAAAAACGACACACCCTGGGTGATCTCTTGTTGGAAGAAGATCGCCTGCTTGTGCAACAAGCACTGAAAGCTGCCATGGCAGGAGATGGCCGGTTTGAAGTGATTTACCGCCTGCGTCATGGCATCTCCGGTGTGCGCTGGATAGCTGAGCATGGTCTGGCCTGGCAACGTCCGGATGGAAGCTGGACAGTGGATGGTCATCTCACTGATATCAGCAGCGAGCGCGAGGCCCGCAAATCTGAAGAGATTTATCGCACCTTGGTGGCCGACACGCATACCGGTTATCTCAGCCTCAGTGCCAGTGGCCGCATTCTGGAAGTGAATGAGCCTTATTGCGTCATGTTCGGCATACAGAGCCCGCAGCAAGTGCAAGGGCGTTTGCTGGAGGAGTTGTTCCCGGCCTATAGCGACACCATACGTGGCTTTCTTGGCATTGTTCTGCGTGATGGTGGCGTGCACGATGCTGAGCTGCATTTCACACATGCCGATGGCCGCCATGTACATGCCCTCACCAATGCGATTGCAGTGCGTGACGATGGTCATGTTGTCGTCAAATGCCTGCTGGTAGATATCTCGCGTATGCGCCAGACCGAGCGCGAGCAGCGCGAGTCTGAGCAGCGTTATCGCAGTCTTTTCGATACCAATATCAACGGTATCTGCTTCCTTTCTCTGGATGGCTCGGTAGAGGCGGCGAACCCATCGCTATATCGCATGTTGGGTTTGCAGAGCAGTGATTTGGGTCGTGTGGGTTTGAATCTTCAGGAAATAACGGCGCCAGCCTGGCAAGAGGCGGATGCGCGCGCGCGCGAACAGATATTGATGCGTGGTTGGTGTGATTCCTATCGCAAAGAGTTACGGCGCTCTGATGGCAGCCATGTGCCGGTTTCCATTCAGGCTTGGCTGGTCCGTGATGATAACGAAGCGCCGCAGCGCATCATGTGTGTGGTACGCGACATCACCGATATCGCGCGCATGGAGGCTGAGCGCGACGAGCTGCAAAGAGGTTTGCGCCAAGCTCAGAAAATGGAAGCTGTGGGCCAGTTGGCCGGCGGCATCGCGCATGATTTCAATAATATTCTGGCCAGCATTCTGGGCTATGCCGAACTGGCAGCCCGGCGTCAGCCACAAACCGGCGATGCCAAGCTGGGCGTTTATCTGGAGCAGATCCATGCCGCCGGTGCGCGTGCCCGCGATCTGATACGGCAGCTCCTGCTATTCAGTCGTGCCGGCAGCAATGAATCACGCGTGCAGGAAATTTCGGCGCTGCTGCAGGAAACAGTGCGCATGCTACGTCCCACCTTGCCGGCCAGTTTGCGTTTGCGCACCTATATCAACCAGCAGCTGCCTCCGATACGTGTGGATTCTGTGGGCATGCAGCAGGTGGTGATGAATCTGGTCATCAATGCGCGTGATGCCTGCGATGCCCATGGCGAAGTCAAACTGATTGCCCGGCACTCTTCAGCGCGCGGTTTGCGCTGTGCCTCTTGCCATGAGGAGCTGCGTGGCGAATGGGTGGAAGTGGCGGTAAGCGATCAGGGCTCAGGCATCAGCCCGGAAGTGCGCGAGCGGATTTTCGATCCTTTCTTCACCACCAAGGGGGTGGGGCAGGGCACTGGCATGGGACTCGCTGTGGTGCATGGTGTGGTGCATGAGTTTGGCGGGCATATAGTTCTGGACAGCAGTCGTGGGACTACGACTTTTCGTGTGCTTTTGCCCGCGTGTGAGGCCGAAGCAATGGCCATCACGTTACCGGCAAGTACAGACCTGCAAGCCGGCCGTGGTGAGACCGTAATGGTGGTGGATGATGATGTGCTGGTGGCCGGCATGTTGGGCGAGCTGCTGCGCTCTGCCGGGTATGAGCCGCTGATTTTCACCGACAGCACCAAGGCGGCGATGCAGCTGGAAGATGTGGCAACACCGGTGGCGGCGCTGATAACCGATCAGGTCATGCCAGGCTTGGAAGGTGACGAGCTCATGCATCTGGCGCGACGTTATCGTCCGGCACTGCCCGTTATCCGTCTCAGTGCGCAAGCTGCTCTGCTGCCAGAAATTACCGATGCACCAGTGTTGGTGAAGCCGGTGCAGGGCCAGCAGTTATTGCATGCCCTGCAGCAGGCCATGCAGCAATCACCCTGGCAGCCCGAGCGGCCGCTACTACCCGGAACGGAGTACGAATCTCTGGAAGGCTAATCATGCATCTGACCCCTGCTCATGTGCTGATCGTCGAAGACGACCTGATGCTGCGTCGCTATCTGGAAGATGCTTTGCAGGAGTGCGGCTATGTCACGCATGTGGTCGGCAATGGTCGAGAGGCAGCGGCTTGGCTCCAGGATCATCACGTCGATCTGGTGCTCACTGATGTGCTGATGCCGGAGCAGGATGGAGTGCGGCTGGTGGCAGAAATCCGGCAGCAGAAAAAGCATTTGCCGGTGGTGGCCATGTCGGGGCGGGGACGCACCGATCTCAGTGTAGATTCGCTATCACTGGTGCGTGCCATGGGCGTGGAGGCCACGCTGGAAAAACCTTTCTCCTTGGCTGAGCTGGAGCGCACGCTAGCCTTTGTGCTGACAAAGCACTGATCTTTCTTTAGAGATTTTTTAATCGGCCCACACAAACTTCATGTCTTCGCCATCGGCAAAGGCTTCGCGTAGGCGCTGATTCATCATGATCAGGTTTTCTGCGGTATAGGCTTGGGCGGGATGCTTGCCCCAGACCGGGCCGGGCCAGGCCGCATCGTTCTGATAGCGTGCGATATGATGCAGATGCAACTGCGGCACCATATTGCCCAGTGCACCGATATTGATCTTGTCCGCATTGAAATGTTTTGACAGGCGCTCACTCACCCAGCTGGATTCACGCAATAGCTGTTGCTGGTCTTCCACGCTGAGCTCAAAAATTTCCCGCAGGTTTTCCTGCCTTGGCACCAGGATCAGCCACGGGTAGTGCATATCATTCATGAGCAGGCAATGACTGAGCGGAAAATCCCCCAGCAAGATGGTGTCGGCGGCAAGACGTGGGTGCAGAGAAAACATGGAGAGAGCCCGGAAGGAGACCGGCGCACTATAGCAGAAAGTAAAAAAGCGCAGCAGAAAGTAAAAAAGCACAGCAGAAAGCAAAAAGCCCGGGCCAGCCCGGGCTTTTTTTGATGCAGCGAACTATGTGATTACAAGCCCATGCCGCGGCCGATCATTTCTTTCATGATTTCATTGGTGCCGGCGAAGATGGTGGTGATGCGCGCGTCCACGTAGGCGCGGGCAATCGGGTATTCCATCATATAACCGTAACCGCCGTGCAGCTGTACGCAGTCGTAGCAGACTTTGTTCAGCAGATCGGTAGTCCAGTACTTGGCCATGAAAGCATCTTCCGGTGTGATGCTGCCGTTCACGCACTTCATGACCAGCGAATCAACGAAGGTGTTGCCGATGGTGATTTCGGTCTTCATCTCGGCCATCTTGAAACGGTTGGCCTGGAAGGTACCGATGGGCTTGCCGAAGGCCTTGCGGTCCTTCACGTATTGCAGCGTATGCTCGAGGGCATACTGAGCCCCGGAGATGGCGCCGATAGCGCAAACCATGCGCTCCTGCGCCAGCTTCTGCATCAGGTACATAAAGCCCATGCCGGGCTGGCCGAGCAGGTTGTTCTTGGGGATGACGACGTTTTCAAAAGAAAGTTCGGCGGTGTCCTGCGACGCCATGCCCATCTTGTCGAGCTTGCGGCCACGGTTGAAGCCTTCCATGCCACGCTCAACGACCAGCAGGGTAATGCCGGCGCCTTCGAGATTGGCGGCGACCACAACGATGTCGGAGAGGATGCCGTTGGAGATGAAGGTTTTGGCGCCGTTCAGAATGTAGTGATCGCCTTTGTCTTCCAGCTTGGTTTTGATGGCCTTGAGGTCAGAGCCGGTACCGGGTTCGGTCATGGCCACGGCGAGAATCTTTTCGCCGGAGCAGATGCCGGGCAACCAGCGTTGCTTCTGTTCTTCGCTGGCGAAGCTGGCGATATAGGGGGCGATCACATCGTTGTGCAGGCTGAGCGCGAAACCGGATTCACCAATACGCGAGAGCTCTTCAATCATGATCTGCGAGTAACGGAAATCGTTGAGGCCGAGGCCGCCGTATTGCTCTTCCACGAAGGGAGCGCAGAAACCATTTTCACCGGCTTTTTTCCACACTTCACGGGAAACGATGCGGTCTTTCAGCCACTGTTCCTGATGCGGCTTCACTTCAACTTCGCAAAACTTGCGGAAACTGTCGCGAAAGATTTCGTGTTCGGACTCAAAATGCGGGCGGGCGGACATGGCAAAGTCTCCGTGGGGCTGAAAAGCAGGTGCCGCGCAGGGGCGCTGGCAGGACCGCGCGAGTCTCCGCTTGCTGCCTTGAGCCGCCAATGACTCCAGAGTCCAAAATTACTGACATTAATGCTCAGGGCCGATGCGGGCCACGGCCTCTTCTGATAACCTCATGATTCCAAAAGGTAATTGAGCCGGTGTAAGCCGGTACGTAGAGAACAGTGACGTGACCCGTGGCAGCATCACCATCGCCTATGTGAAGCGGCTGCTGACCGATACCGCCCGCCAGGGCGCAGATATGGTCAGCCTCTTCCGTGAATCTGGTCTGGACCCGAGCTTGCTGGGTCAGGAAGACATGCGTATCGGCATGGGCGATTTCATACGTCTGCTGCAAACCGTGATGCGGCGCACCGAGGATGAATTCCTCGGTCTTGGCCGTGGCACCCGCTCCAAGCCCGGCACTTTTTCCATGATGGCGCATGCCGTTATCAACTGCCCCGATCTCGGTTCCGCCATTGCACGCTCGGCGCAGTTTTACCAGATCGTGGATTTCCCGATGGGCTTGCGCGTGGAGCGTGGCGAACGTGAAAGCCGGCTCATCATCACGGCCACCGCTCTGGAACACGGCAATATCATGGAAGCCATCATCTTCATTTCGCTGCGCTTCTGGAGCTGGCTCACCGGCCGTAATCTGGACCCGGTGGCCCTGCAGCTGGATTTTCCGGAGCCGCCGCAGTCGGAAGAGTTCCGCCGTCTTTTCCAAGGCCCCATCACCTATAACAACGCGCGCACGGCCATCGTTTTTCCCACCTCATGGCTGTCTTTGCCGCTGGTGCAGAATCCGCTCTCGCTCTCGAAATTCCTCAAGGATTCGCTGGCCCTCATCATTGTCGGCAATCGTCAGCCCATAGGCTTGCCCGAGCAGATACGCGCCATTATTTCCAAAGGCTATGGCAACGCCTTCCCGGACTTCGCCCAAGTCTGTGAAACCTTGAACATGACGCCGCAAACCCTGCGTCGTCGGCTCAAGGAAGAAAACACCAGCTATCAGGCCATCAAGGACAGCATCCGTCAGGATGCCGCGCGCTATTACCTCGCCAAGGAAGAGCTCTCCATTGATGAAATTGCGCTGATGATGGGCTTTTCCGAGGCCAGCTCTTTCCACCGCGCTTTCAAGAAGTGGACGGGGCAGACGCCTGCGGCCTGGCGCCGCGAGTTGCTGGGCTTGCCGCCGGAAGCGGGGGAAGGCGATGACGACGAAGGTTGGGTCGCCGGCTGAAGCGTGAAAATACCCGGACTCGGGATGTGATACGGGATCTGCTTTTACCCTTCACGATTCACATTTCACCGCTAGCGCAAAGCGCAGCCTCACGTTTCACGATTCCTCCTGCTGCGGTAGAGTCTGGACTTTCGCGATAACCGCTTCGGAACTCCCATGTCGTCTGCTCAGGATAACGCCTCACAAACACAGGCCCGCTTGCTTATTACCTGCCCGGACAAACCTGGCATCGTCAGCGCGGTCTCGAATTTTCTCTATAACCACGGCGCTAATATTACCGACCTTGATCAGCACTCCACGGAGGCTGAAGGCGGTACCTATTTCATGCGTCTGGAATTTCAGACCCCGCATCTCGATCTTTCCCGCAATGTGCTGGCCAAAACCTTTGGCGATGCCGTGGCCGATCGTTACGGCATGGACTGGCGCATCAGCTACGCGGCCGATCTGAAAAAAGTCGCGATTCTGGTTTCCAAAGTGGATCACGCTCTGCTGGAGTTGCTCTGGCGTTGGCAGCGTGGCGCGCTGCCCTGCGAGATTGCCGGCGTGATCAGCAATCACGAGGATCTGCGCCGCGCGGTAGAGCGTTTTGATGTGCCTTTTCATGTCGTGCCGGTGAACAAGGACAACAAACCCGAGGCCGAGGCCAAGGTTCAGGAATTGCTGCGGGGCTGTGATCTCGTGGTGCTCGCGCGCTATATGCAAATTCTCTCCGGCGATTTCGTGAAGCAATGGCCGCACAAGATCATCAATATCCACCACTCCTTTTTGCCGGCCTTTGTCGGTGCCGACCCCTACCGTCAGGCGCATGAGAAGGGCGTGAAGCTGATCGGTGCCACGGCACATTATGTGACGGCTGATCTGGATCAGGGCCCCATCATCGAGCAGGACGTGGATCGTGTGTCACATCGCGATGATATTGCCACTCTGCGTGATCTGGGGCAGGACGTGGAGCGCAATGTGCTGGCGCGTGCCGTGAAATGGCATCTGGAAGACCGCATCATCGTGCACGGCAACAAGACCATTGTTTTTAACTGAAACAAGTTTTCAGGGACGAAAGACATGCAAGCTTTTTACGCACTCATAGATCGCCTTGAGCGTTGCAACGCGGAAGAAAAAAAGGCCCACGAGGAGATGCTCTGGGCCACCTTCGGCCTAGATGCCTGTGTGCTGGCACTGGATATGAGTGGCTTCTCCCGCACCGTGCATGCCACCGGCATCGTGAGTTATCTCGCCCGTATACGTCGTATGCAGCAGCTGAGTTCCCCGCTGGTGCTGGCGCATGGCGGCGAAGTCGTGAAATACACGGCGGACAATCTGATGGCCGTGTTTTCTGATGCGGGAAATGCCCTGCAAGCGGCCAAAGCCATTCGTCATGCCTGCATTTCCCTGCCGGAGCCGCTGGAGGTCTCCATGGGGCTGGATATCGGTCGTTTTCTTTATGTTCCGCATACGGATTGTTTTGGTGACCCTGTGAATGTGGCCTTCAAACTGGCGGAAGATATTGCCGGGAATGGCGAGATACTGGCCAGCAGTGCTGTGTTTGTCTCGGCAGGGCATGCGGCGCCGGCCTCGGGCTGGAGCGAGTCGGACATCTCTGGTCTGGATATCGCCTATGCTGCAGTACCCTGATTTATCGCAGCGCGTTTTGTACTCTGCTAATGCAGCACAGTGCTGAATTTCAAAAGGAGAGCCCTCATGAAAATCACGGATTTCTCGCTTAACACACTGGATGGCAAGCATTTCGACATGTCCACTCTCAAGGACAAAGTGGTGCTGCTGGTGAATGTGGCCAGCCAGTGCGGGCTTACGCCGCAGTACAAGGGCCTGCAAGCCCTGTATGAAAGTTATCAGGAGCAGGGCTGGTAGTGCTGGGTCTGCCCTGTAACCAGTTTGCCGGGCAGGAGCCGGGCACGTCGGAAGAAATTCGCAGCTTCTGTGATACGAACTATCACGTTACTTTTCCACTGACGCAAAAGCTGGAGGTGAACGGGGCAGGGCGGCATGCGCTCTATCATTGGCTGACGGGTGAGAAGGCTGCTTTCCCCGGCGATATCACCTGGAACTTTGAAAAATTCCTGATTGGCCGTGATGGCGAGGTGAAAGCACGGTTTTCACCGAAAACGCCGCCAGAAGATGCCGCCATTCGTGAGTCCATCGCAAGCCTGCTGTAAGACTTTGTTCACTGGCGCGGCCGGTGGCGACGTGCAAGGCTGCATTCTCATATTCCTGCAAGACAGGCTTCATGCTCGCCCAACAATTTTCTAGTGGTGATTCACTGCGTGCACGACTCAGTCTGCTACTGACGCTCTATATCTGTCAGGGCCTGCCGACCGGTGTGTTTACGCAAGCCTTGCCGGCGCTCTTGCGGCAATACGGCGCGCCCTTGTCTGTCATCGGCTTGAGTGGTCTGCTGGCCATGCCCTGGGCACTGAAATTTCTCTGGGCGCCTTTTGTGGAGAAGCATTTCTCGGCTCGTATCGGCCAGCGCCGCTCCTGGATTTTGCCCATGCAGATGCTGGCCTTGCTGGTACTGCTGGCCATCGCGTTTTTTGACCCTCTGCAGCTCGGTACAAAAAGCGGCGTCTACCAGTTTTTCCTGCTGATGTTTCTCGTCAATCTTTTTGCCGCCACGCAAGACATTGCAACCGATGGGCTGGCGGTGCGCACCCTGGGTTTCAGTGAGCGTGGTCTTGGCAATGGGGTGCAGGTGGCCGGTTATCGCATCGGTCTGGTGATTGGTGGTGGCCTGCTGCTTTACCTGATCGGAGCGTGGGACTGGCAAAACTCTTTTCTGGTACTGGCCTTGCTGATGGCGCTGCTGACGATCCCCGTGCTGGTTTTTCATGAGCCCGCTCCCATTCACCACGCAGCACACAAGGCCTTGCCCTACTGGCAGATTTTCACGAGCTTTTTTGACAGGCCCGGCCTGCGGGGCTGGTTGATCGTGCTGATGACCTATAAGGCGGGGGAGTCGCTGGGTTCAGCCATGGTGAAACCCATGCTGGTGGACATGGGGCTGGATCTGAAACAGATAGGCCTGATGGTGAGTCTGGCGGGCTCGCTGGCGACTTTGCTCGGCGCTTTGCTGGGGGGCTGGCTGACAACACTGATGGGGCGTCCGCGCGCGATTATCTGGTTTGGTGCGTTGCAGGCCTTTTCGATTGCTGCTTATGCGGCGCTGTCCTGGCGTCATGATCAGGGCTTGCCGGTAAATCTGCAGCTGATTTACGGCATCAATGCGTTTGAGCACTTTGTCAGCGGCATGGCCATGGCGGCGCTGCTGACGGCCGTGATGGATTTGTGCCGGCCCGAGCATGCGGCCTCGGACTTCACCGTGCAGGTGAGCATTCTGGCAATCTTTGGTGGCAGCTTTTATCTGGGGGCCGGCTTTGTGGCCGAGGCGCTGGGCTATTCCGGTTACTTCCTGATTTCCGGGCTGATTGCTCTGGTTCTGCTCTGGCCGGCGGCGGTCTATGGCTATCGCTTACCGCTGCTGCACGGGCCTTCCGATAGATCGTCTTTCGGGTGAAAATGCGCGCCCCTGACCTTGCTGATCCGCGTCGTTCCCGCCATGACCGAAACCGCTGCCCACCACCTTGATGCCCGTGGCCTCTATTGCCCGGAGCCAGTCATGATGTTGCACAACAAAGTGCGCGATATGCAGTCGGGCGAATTACTGGAAGTGATGGCTACCGATCCGTCCACCACCCGCGACATTCCCAAGTTCTGCAACTTCCTCGGCCATGAACTGGTAGCCCAAGAAACCCTCGCGGATAAAAAAGAATTCCGCTATCTCATTCGCAAAGGTTGAGCTTTTTGAACGCATGAAAAGGCCGGCAATATGCCGGCCTTTTCATATTCTTGTTAAGGCATTTCAAACGTTTGCAGGCTGCTCGTGTCGGGCCTTGCCTTGTGCCTGCTGTTGGCCTGGTGCTTGGCCAGTAATCAGGGCCTTGAACAGCATGACAGCAAAATCGACGAGCTGTTTGCGCAGCCAGTCGAAATCGTTACCGCCCACCGGTTTGAAAACCATGCCGCCCTTATTGTCGATTTCGACTTCGAACTCGACGTTTTGCCAGCCATGCTGCTGGCCGATGAACAAGGCCTTGTCTGCTACGCCATCGAAGATCAGGTAATCCTTGCCTTCGTGCGGGCCAGTGGTCGTGTTCACGATATTGTTGTTGTGGCTGATGGCGAGGTTGCCCCAGCCCTGCCAAGGAATGGCGAACCAGCTTGCAGTGAGACGGCCACCTGGCCGTACACGGATTTGTTGGCCGCTTTGCACCTGCACGTTCTGCGGATTCTGTACTCCCTGCTCTATGATATCGACACCGTTGCTGCTGCCGATCACTGGATGCATATTGTTGTCGGTCTGCCGGAAAATGAATTCGTAATTGCTGTTATTGGTGATACGTACAATCCATCCGCTGGCCATGGTGGGCTCCTTTGCTGATTCATTTCTGGGGGTATTGGGCGGTGCTTTGCAGAGCACCGCCCAAACTTAAGAAAGAGTCAGTCACGCGGATATACGTATAAACCGCAACTCCGTAATAACCCGCCCCCTGTTCAGGGGGCTCAGCGTGTAGTGCGACGGCGATTATTTCCCCGGCTTAAATTCTTCCAGGAATTTTTTAGCGGCTACCTTGCAGTATGAGTTGGGCCACGCCTTCCGGATCATCCCACATGGGCACATGGCCCCAGCCCCGAGGCTTCAGCCAGCGCGTGTGAGCCGGTAATTCATCACGCTGTTGTGCGGACTTGGTCAGCAACCAGTCGCGACTACCGAAAGCTATTGTCACCGGCACGTCGATGCCGCGACCATTTTCAAAACGACCGGCATGGGCAAAAGTTTCTTCAAAGCCGATGGCGGCGCTGATATCGGCCACGCAGGCCAGCGCATCTTCTTTGGGAATTTTCCAGCCTTGCGATGACACCGGTATAGCCAGTGTCAGCCAGCGTAAGGGTGTGATGGCCGTGGCTTTCTTTATCAGGTCCGGCGCGGTTTTGGCGCCCCAGCGTGCGGCTTTGAGGCTGAGACTGATATGCGGTGCAAGGCCGCCTTCTGCCCAGAGCCCGCCCGGAGAAAGGCCGACTACGCTGCGCGCCAGTCCCTGTTTCGCGGCTTCCAGCGCAATAAAGCCGCCCATGGAATTGCCGGCGATATCCACGGGCGTGGCCACGCCAATTTCCTGCAGGGTTTGACCGAGAGCAGTTGCGAGATTGGCGGCGGTGGGGGCGGTCCAGGCGGGCAGGCGGGGTGTGCGGCCGAAGCCGGCCACATCAAAGGCCAGCACGCGGCGCTCACGCGCCAGCAGGGGAATGACTTTCTTCCAGGCATGGGAGGACATGCCGATACCGTGCAGCAGAACCAGCGGTCGACCGCTGCCTGCTTCGATGTAGTGCCAAGACATTGTTCTTGTTTTCCGATTCAGAAAGAGACGCGCATTGAATAACCGGAATGCGCGGATCGGCCAATGGCATCCAGCGGATTTGTGGTGGGCGCTTCAGTCATCCTCACGATGAGCCTGCACCTGCAACTCGCCTGTCTGCGTGCCGCTGACGCTGAGCTCGATGGGTCGGCAGCAAACGCTGCAGTCTTCTATCCAGTCCTGATCGCCCTCGCTGCGGTCGACCAGAATTTCGATTTGTTCCCCGCAGTAGGGGCATTGCAGCGATACGCCTTCCAGGGCTTCCATGACACTTCCTCCTTGAGCTTTAGGGCGAGCTGGTGCCGGGGCTTAGTGCCGGTGCGTGGGAAAGCCCTGCCGCTGTAACTTGCGCGTTTGTTTGCGCAGACGCCAGTTGAGCAGCACCGATGCTACCGCGAGGCCGGCCACAAGGCCGGTCCAGAAACCGTAGGGGCCGTAGCGCGCGCCGGTCAGAAACGTCAGCCCCAGCACATAGCCTAAGGGCAGGGCGACAATCCAGTAGGAGATCATGGTGAGTACCATGGGGCCTTTTGTGTCTTGCAGGCCGCGCAGAGCGCCGGCAGCGCCGACCTGCAGGGCATCGACAATCTGGTAGGCGGCCGCAAACAACAGTAGATCGGCCGCCAGATGTATGACTTGAGCATCATCGGTGTAGAGATCGGCCAGCCAGGTACGCGTGAGTACGATAAAAGTGGCGGTGACGCAGGCAAACAAGCCCAGCATGACGAGGCCAACACGACGGGTACGGCGTATGGCCGCCAGATCCTGACGACCAAAGGCGTGGCCTATGCGTATGGTCATGGCGAAGGCCAGACTGAGCGGGAACATGAAGAGCAGCGAGGTGACTGAGAGCGCAATCTGGTGGCCGGCCACCTGCAGCTCGCCCAATGGGCTGATAAGGATGGCGACAATGGCAAACACACTGACTTCAAAAAAGATGGCGATACCGATGGGCAGGCCCAGTTTGAGAAAGGGTTTGATGCGGGCCCATTGCGGCCGGCTGCGCTGATGTAAGAGGCGGGTTTGCGCAAAGCTAGCGGCGCACAGCACATAGGTGGCCAGCATCAGCAGCATGGCCCACATGGAGATGGCCGAGGCCCAGCCGCAGCCGACGCCACCCAGCGCCGGTGCTCCGAATTTCCCGTAAATGAAGATGTAGTTAAGGGGAATATTGAGCAACAGCCCGATAATGCTGATCAGCGTGACCGGCATGGGTTTGATCATGGCCTCGCAGTAGCAGCGCAGCACGGAAAAAAGCGCCATGGCCGGCAGACCGAAGGCCATGGCGGCGAGATAGCGCCGTGTCATTTCACGCAGATGCTCTGGCGTGTCCAGCCAGACAAAGACTGGGCTGACATGATGCAGCAGGACGGCACCGCCCACGCCTATGAATAGCGCCAGCCACAGCGCCTGATGCACGACATGGGGGACTTCACCGTGGTCGCGGCGGCCCCAGGCAGCAGCCACCAGTGGTGTGGTGGCCATAAGGATGCCGGAGACCAAAAGCACCATGGGCAGCCAGAGGCTGGCACCCAGTGCCACCGCGGCCAGATCCAGCGGCGACACCTGACCGGCCATGACGGTATCGACAAAGCCGAAGGCAGCCTGCGAGAGCTGGGTCAGCAGGATGGGGCCAAGCAGCAGGAGCAGGGCGTGGAGTTCGGAGCGGAAGGAGGGGGCTGCGGACATGCGGACCTCGGTCGGGGAGCGCATTGTAGCAGCAGCGGGCTGGCCGCCGAGCAGGCACAAAAAAGGCGCGGAAATCCGCGCCTTTTTTGAGTTACCCAGCAGCATCAGTTCGAGACGAAGTTGATGTCGTAGGTTCCGGTCCAGATTTCCACTTCTTCGGCACCGAAGTTGAATCCACGCACAATCGACAGCATCTTGCTTTCCAGCTCGGCATTGTTGAGCTGGCTGCTGGCAACGCTGGCACTGGTCACCGAGCCGTCCGGCGCGATGGTGAGCTTGACGCGCAGTGTGCCCTGCATGGTGGGGTCATCACGCAGTGCGCGCTGATAGGCATTGTTCAGCTTGCCGCCGTACTGGTCGAAAATCTTGCGGATATCTTCCGTTGTACGACGCGACTTGCCGTCTTTGCCCACTTTGCTGGCTGCTGCAGCAGTGCCAATGCCACTGGCCACGGCCTGCAGATTGCCACCGCCCTTGCCCATCATGCCTGCACTGCCTTTGCCACCGGCTTTGCCGCCACCAAAACCGGAGCTGACGCCACCGGCATAGGCCGTACCCACGCCGGAACCGGCGCCTGCACGGCTGGTCAGCAGGTTACGGCTGGTGCCGGCCTCCTGGGTGCTGGTGATGAGTCCGCCAGTGCCAACAACGGGCACGTCAAACTCTTCACGCAGACTGGCCAGAGAATCCAAACCGGCTTCTTTGGCAATCTTGGATGCCTTGACCTTGGCCTGAGCGACTTCGGCAGGCTTGGCGGCTTCTTTGGGTTTGCTGGCCTCTTCCTTGGGCGCCTCTTCCTTCACTTCTTCCTTGGGTTTGGGAGGGGGCGGAGGTGGCAGCTCAACCTTGCGTTCGATCACGCGAGCAATACGTTCCGGCACCGCATCCGCCTCGGAGCGCGGCTGTGCCGGTACCTTGACGAACATGATGAGCAGCGATATCAGCAGCGCCAGCGTCAGCATGATGATGGTAATGCGGCGTTTGCGTTCCTCGTCACTGGGCAGATCATCCCAAGGCAGCATGGCCTCCAGATGATGCATCATGGCGCTAGTCATGGTGCCTTCCCTCCTTTGATCACGCCGAAGGAGATCTTCGAGTAATCATTGGCACTGAGTGTGGCCATGACTTTGCGCAGAGCTTTATAGGAAAGCTCTTTGTCGCCCAGCACCGTGACTTCGCGCTCGGGAATGCCGTCGGCATTCAGCACCGGTACTGTTTTGGCGGCACGGTATTTGAGCTCTTCGGCCAGGGCAGGAATCAGCATGGCATCGGTGGTCAGAATATCAGCCACAGTAGCCACCTTCATGTCCTGTACCAGGATGTCGGTTTTGGTCACCATCACCACCAGATTCTGCTTGGGAGCGGTTTCCGCCAGCGAAACCGGCAGTTGGATCTTGTCCACCGGTGGCAGCTTGGCCGGGTTCTCGGAGTTCACCAAAAGGAAGAACACGAGAATGGTGAAAATATCCATCAGCGAGGTGATGTTCAGCGCCGCTTGTGGCGTGTGGCGCTTCTGGCGGCGAGCCAGACGCAGGGCGCGTGCATTTGATTTCATCATGCACCTCCCTTTTGCGGATCAACCGGTGCATCACCAATACCTACGTCCGGAAACAGGGCGTATTTGGTGGGCTTGCCGTTCACTTCACTCTGGATGATGCGCACGGCGTCCATGGTGTGAATCAGGGCGTCGTAGCTTGTGTCTTGCTCCAGCAAAACAGTGGCTTCGGACACGGCGGGGTACTGCGTCTTCACTTCCCGCAGATAATCGTTGAGTGCCTTGTACGCTGGCTTACCATCAGCATGGCCGATAGTTTTCAGCGGGCCGGTCTGGCGGTCGGCAACGACAAAGCGGTCGCCATACACCATTACTTCCAGTACCAACGGCTTCTTGGGTTCATTGCCTGCTGCGCCACCACCATCTTTGGGTAGCGACACATTCAGCACGGCAACTTGCGTGAAGACCGCATTCAGCAGCAGAAAGGGGATCAGGATCACCATCAAGTTCATGAACGAGGTGATGTCCAGCTCCGCTTCTGTGCTGCGCGTTCTGTTGCGCGAGCTCATGATTCGGTCCTCTATCTAGATGTCAGGGCCGATTTATTCAGGCTTGTTCGCGCTGAGCTGGCGCAGGGCGTTCAGGAATTTCACTGATGCCATTTCCAGGCTTTCCACCACGGAGTTGGTCTTGTTCTGCAGATAGGAGTAAGCCAACACCAGCGGGATAGCGACCACGAGGCCGAACAGGGTGGTGTTCATGGCCACGGAGATGGAGCCAGAGAGCAGGTCACCCTTGAGAGCGGGATCAGCATTGGCCACCGCGTCGAAGGCGGAGATCAGACCCTGCACCGTACCGGTCAGACCGAGCAGGGTGGCGATATTGGCGAAGGTGGATACATAGGAGGTGCGGGCTTCCAGGCGCGGCATGACTTCCATCAGGCCCTCTTCCATAGCGGTTTCCACATCTTCTACGCGGCGGGCATTGAGGCTGCGGGTCAGGCCGTTGGCCAGGATGCGGCCGATGGCGGTGTCGCTGCCCTTGACCTTGTCCAGTGCCGGTTTGAGCTGGCCCTTGGTGATCAGCGGGTAAACATCAGCCCAGATGCTCTTGTTGGTACTAACCACCTTGGCCAGATACAGCGCGCGTTCGATCACGATGCCGAAGCCCAAGAAGAGCACCAGCAGGATGGGGTACATGAAGAAACCGCCTTCCTGAATAAACTTGATAATCGACATTTTGAAATCTCCTTCTACCGAATGGTTGTAATGGTTGCCCCGTGTTTGTTTGGAAAGACAGATTGGCTTAAGCCGCACCGTCCCGGTGTTGCCGCCTTCACGGCTGGCGACAACATCTTGTGTTCTTTGATGTTGTGTTCAGTGGCTTATTGCTGGCTCATGGACTGCTGCAGCAGGATTTCACGACGCAGTACATTGCGATCCAGTGGCTGCAAGGTTTCACGCAAGATGGAGGTGCTCACCTGCTTGACGGGAACTTCCACCGCTTTGTCCTTCCAGGAAACGATATTGAATACGCCTGGGGCTTCCTTGCTGCCGACCACATCGGTTTGCAGTCCTTCGGATGAAGCTTCGTCTGGAGCAGGAGCTGCGGCCGCGGCCGGAGTCGTAGTTTTTTTCGCTGGTGTTGATTTGGCCGGAGCGGCGAAAGCGGCTGGAGCCAGGGCGGTGGCCAGACAGAGCAGGGCAGTTGCGCTTGCTTTCATCATGATCATTGCTTCCCTTCGACGGGTTCAGCGGCAGGTGTAGCGGCTTCTACAGGCGCAGCAGCATCAGCTTCTGTGCTATCAGCGCCGGCTTCTTCCACGGGTGGTAGCACGGGCAGTGGTGCCGGCGGCACATAGGTGCCGGTGCGCTTTTGCAGATCGGTAATCCAGTTGGCCACAGCAGGATCTGGTTTGGATTGCAGGGTCTGATAGCGCTGGTAGTGGCTCAGGGCCAGCGGCAAATCCTGCATATAAAGATCTGCCAGCACGCCCATATTGAAATGAGCCTTGGCGTAATTGGGGTCTATGGCCAGCGCAGATTCATAAGCCGCCTTGGCATCCGGGAACTTGCCTTGCTCACGCAGGGCAACCCCGAGCAGATTGAAAGCGAAGGGATTACGCGGATTAACCTTGATGGCTTCCTGCAGTACTTTTTCGGCATCGGCGTATTTCTGCTTGCGCAGATAAATCAGACCTTCATTCACCAGCGGGCCGGAGAATTGGGGCGCTTTTCCCGCAACGCTTTTGAGCAAGGCCAAGGCGTCATCGTCTTTGCCATTGCTCATCAGGCCCAGTGCTTTGGCGTAATCAGCGCCGATCGCAGCAGCGGCCTGTTGCTTGGCGAGATCGACAGCCACGGTGGGGGACTTGGAGCTGTCGGCCGTGGCTTCAGAGGGTTTACGGTCTTCAGTTTTTTCCTGGCGCTGCAGAGGGCCTGCGGCCATACGCTCACGCAACTGATCGACCAGATCCGGTTCGCTGGCCTCTGCCGCCGCAGTGTCGGTGGCTTCCACTGGCGCCGTTGCCTTAGGCGTGCTGGCGCAGCCGGCCAGTAACAGGGCGGCAGCGAGGGCGCTCAGTGCGAAAGTGTGTTTAATGCTCATATTCACACGCGGCCTCAATAAATCACGTCAACAAAGGTTTCTGGCTGCTCGCGCTTGTTGTAGCGGCCCGGGGAGAGCTTGGCGAGCGCATCGAAACTCTTGCGCACGGACTCGTCGTAAATGTTCTGCTTGGCGAGGTTGGCATTGGCCACATAAAGATCCAGTGCCTTGTCCTCGAAAGGTGTGGCCTGTTCTTCCAGCAACAGGCCGTACTGCTCCTGTTCCAGCTCGTTGAGACCCTTGGGGCGTTCGCTAGCCATAAGATCGGCCGCGAATTTCCGGTAAATCTCGGCAATCTGGTGATTTGATGCAGTAGTGAATTCGGCGACGCCGATTTCAGCTGTTTTCGTATACGCGTCCAGTGCCTTCTTCATGGCGGCTTTCTTTTTCGCTAGGCTTTGCTTGAGCGGTTGGCTCAGTTTGATGGCAGCAAACTCGTCATAAACAGGTTGGTTCAGTTTGAACTTGGCCATGGCGCCGAGATAGCTGGTGCGCGTTGTGTTTTCAGAGCCGGCGCGATCAAAGCTACGTGACAGTTCACGCAGCAGGCTTTGGCTTTCGGTGGCATTGCCCTGTTTGTCGTAATAGCCGTAGAGCTTGTAGGTCGCTTCCATATTGGCATCGACCGGCTTGGGATAGGCCGCAATGTATTTGCGATAAATACGGGCCGCATCGTCAGACTTGTCGGACTTCTCATACATGGAAGCAGCCGTCATGAGCGCTTCGCGAGCAACATCTGGGTTGTTTTTGGCATTAGCTACCGCGATGGTTTCGTATTCCGCAGCAGCCTTGTCCAGCTGGCCGGTCTTCTCGTAGGAGAGGGCCAGTTTGTCCGGGATGGTGGAGTTCAGTTCGCTGTCTGGATGTGCGCCCCGGAAGGCCACCAGCATGGGAATGGCAGCGGCATAGCGTTCGGCATTCAGATAAATCGTGGCGGCATCAAACTCGGCACCGGCCTTGAACTTGGGGTCGGTAGACACGCTGGCGGCACGCTGAAAAGCAGCAGCGGCGCCATCAATGTCCTTGGCATCACGCATTTTTTCCGCCTGTTTGTAGACGGATGCACTCATGCGCTCCTGATATTTCTTGCGCTGCTCGGGCGTGATGTCTTGAAAGCTCAGGACCCTGCTGTAGGCAAATTCCGCTGCCTCTGGCCGCCCCAGATCGAACTCGCCATCAGCGACCACCATCCAGGATTCTTTCTGGACGACCTCGGGTGCGGGTGGCTGCAATTGCAGGATGGTGCTGGCAGATTTCATGGCGCCAACCAGATCCTTGCGGGCAATCTGATCGTTGGTCAGGCCTTGCAGCACGAGAGCGGTGTTTTTGTCGGCAGGGAAGGCGGCGGCATATTTGTAAATACTCTCAGCGCGACGCTGCCACCAGATATCCTGCTGCTCTTTGGGCTGTTTCTCGATGTCGGGCTCTTGCTCGCCATAGGCCATCAACGCGAAGTAAGCAGCTTCCTGTCCCTTGGTATTGGTTGGGTAGCTATAAGCCGTTTTTTCAAACTCGACGATGGCTTCATCGAAATGTTTGGCGGCAAACAGGGCTTCAGCCAAGAGCTGGTTGATGGTGATGGCTTCGGACTCTGGCGGTGTTAGCGCGAGATGCTCGCGATACCAGCCAGCGGCCTTGAGGTAGTCATCAGGTTTCTTGCTCTGCTGTGCCGTGGCGTGCCAGTACTTGGCCAGATCGATGATATGTGCCTGTAGCAGGGGCAGAATGTTTTCATGCGTTCTTTCGTCAGACTTGGCCCAGAACTCGCTCTTGGGGCCGTAGTGCTTGATGAAGTTTTCCTTGGCCGGAATCACTTCCGACGGGAAGCCGCCATCTTGATAGGAGCGTATGGTAGCCGAGCTGAATTCCGGGGCACGCGGATCAAAGGGATGCTGAGCCACGAAGAAATCAAAGGTCTGCGCCGCATCACGATAAAGGCGCTTGGACAGATAGGTCTCACCCAGATTCATGTAGACGTCGGCTTCGTAATCCTTGGCGCCGACTTTCTTGAAATACTGTGCCACCGACTTGGCACCATCTTGCTGGATGAAGCCCAAGCTGATGATGTTGAACGTGTCATCCAACAGCTTGAGGGCATTCTGGCTGATATTTTTGTCGGGGTTGGCGGCCTTGGGCTGCAGCTCTTCCACTACCTGGAAGAAAATCGGCTGCGCCTGATCGTAATCAGAGGCTTTGTACAGCGCCCAACCCTGCTTGTAGAGGGACTGGTCACGGAATTCGGCATTATCCGGTGACGCCACCACTTCGCCGTAGTGATCGGCCGCGGCCACATACTGGCCGGTGGAGAATTCGTATTCGGCGATACGGAACTGGGCTTCGACGATGTTCTGGCTGCCTGGGTACTGATCAACCAGTTTGCGCAGGGCATCTACAGACTCATCGCGCTGGCCGTTCATGTCATAGGCCTTGGCGAGGTTGTAATAGGCCTCGGCACGTTCCGGGCCGCTCTGGGCGTTTTTCAATACCTGCTGGTAGAGCGCGATGGCTTCGGCGTAATTCACCTGTGCCTTGGGCTTGGCCGGCGTCGCTTTCTTGGCTGTTGTAGCGGTCTTGCGATCACGCGCACTACTCATGCCCTGCATGAACTGTTCGTAGAGCTGATCTTCATTGGCAGAAGGCAGCTCGGCGTTAGAGCCCACGCCCTTGTCCGCGGCGATTTCGCGCGATTGGGACGACTCCATGGTGAGGTCGGCCATACGGCGCATGGTGTCCAGACGAGCACTCGGATCACGGAAGAGGCCGAGTGCTGCTTGATAATTGCTCAGGGCATCTTCCGCTGACTGCGGGGCCAGCACGTCGGACTGTACCTGGATGTCGCGGCTTTCAAGATCAGCCAGGGTGGCGCCGCTGAAGCGGTTCTTGTTGGCCAGTGGCGCCGCAGGTGGCTCCTTGGGTGTGCTGGCGCAAGCTGCCAGCAGACTGAGAGCTATCGCCAGTGGCGTCAGACGCAGGGCAAAACGGGATACGGGGGGACGTCGTGAATTCATGGCTGCGGCTTCCCGGAGGCACCGTCACCGCGGAGCAAGGCGGCATCCTGGAGACGGGCAATGCTGAGGTGAGCCTCGGCAAGATCGTTGTTGATACGGGTACGCGTGTCTTCCAACTGGTTTTCCGCCAGCGTACGCAGGTAAGTGCGGTATTCATCCAGTGCCTTTTCAACCTGCTTCTGGCTGGCGGCTAAACGGGTTTCCAGAGCACGGATACGGGCCTCGTTATTGCTGGCCAGTATTTTCTGGTTGTCGGCCAGCAGTTGCTGCAGTGCCTCCATACGGACCTGGGCCAGGCGCAACTGGGTTTCATTGCTGGCGATGTCGGCGTAGATCTGTTCCTGTGAGGCTGGCGCGCGGCTGGCCGCATCCATCAGTACCAGGCCTTTGAGGGCGCGAACGCGATTCTTCAAAGCCTTATTGGCGGCGGTATCCGGCTGCTTGGTCAGATACTCGTCTATTTGCCCCAGCTTGAACTGACGCTCCATGTTCTGGATGCTGACAGTGCCGCCGGTAACACTCTTGCCATCTCTTGCTATCTGGCGCCCGCGCTTTTCCAGAATGGGCCAACGTTCGGCCACTAAGCTGAGCCGCTTGTCTACAGCATCTACGCGCGAGGCGGAGGTACTGAGACTGGTCTGGCGCTTTTGCAGGCTCGCCGCGGTATCACGCATGGCGCGCAGATCGTCGCTGCGCTGGTTCAGCAGAGTCTTGAGGCGCTGCAACTGCTCATACTGCTGAAAGCCTTCATTAAAAGGATGCTGGGCAAACAGGCCATAGAGCAGGGCGACGGTGTCATGGTCGGCTGGAGTGACGGAGGCGGGCACATCCATGGGGTCGGCATTGACGCCGCCGTCAGAGCTGGGGCTGAGTGTATTCAGCCATTCCGGCTTCTTGAGGGCTTCGGCCAACTGGTCGATATCAGTCAGCTGATTATTGAGCGTGGTGATGGCCAGTTTGTAGCCGAAGAAGGCCTGCTGGCTGGCATTGAGCGCCTCATAGGCGCGCGGTGCAAAAATCATGGCCTCTTGTACAGAGGGATCGCCGGGGTTGCGGGTCAGCAGTTCCAGCCAGAAGGACAGGGCACGCTTGTAGTCCTTCTTTTCATAATGGGCAAAGCCCAGCGCCAGCATGGCGGAATTACTGAACGGGCCTTCCAGGCGTACGCTGACGAGGGCATCACGCGCCTGATCCGGGCTCTGCTGCTGCAGATAGTTAAAGCCGATGGCCAGCGCTGCGCGATCTTTGAGGGCATTGGTTTCGGAGTCGCTGACCGGCAGATTCATCACGGTCTGCAATAGACGTACGCCTTCCGGCGAGCGGTCGGCACGTAAATGCGCGACACCGGTGTTGTAAGTAGCGTAAGCGCCCAACTGCGAGTCCAGCGGAATCGGCGCCAGCAGATTTCGAGCCTCTGTAAACTCATTACGACTCATCATCACATTGGCCAGCATGACACGGCGCTCGGCTTCCAAGGGCGTGATCTGCGTGTCCAGCGGGACGTTGAGGATGCGTTCGGCTTCGAAATAATTACCCTGCTGATATTGCAGACGACCTTTACGGAACATGGTTTCGTTACGAGTCTGCGAGCGCATATCGCGCGCCGCCATGCGCGAGAAGGTGGTGTCGGCTTCATCGGGCATGCCGAATGCGGTGTAAAGATCACCCAGCAATAGTTCGGAGGTCGTGACGCTGTCGTCGATACGTCCCATGGCTTTGGCCAGCAGGATATCGTTGAGCGCGGTAAAGCTGTCGCCCTGGTAATAGTCGTACATCGTCGTGCCGAGCACGACTTCACTGGCTTCCTGGCGGACATTGAGGCGTTTGCGCAGGTCGGCGGCATCTGCCGCCTGATTCAAGCTAAGAGCGGCGACGGCAAACGCAAGCAGTTGCGGGGCGCGTCGAAAACGGAACGGCTGATTCATGGCCCGGATAATCCTGTGCGGCTGCCTGACTTACTGGATTTCCCACTCCCGGAAGCGGATCTCGCCCTGAGTGTGGTTGGCATTGTCTGCCGCTTTGATTTCTATGACCTTGCGGGCCGAGCCCTTGGTGAAGGTATAAGTGGCTGTGCGCTGGAAATCCTTGCCGCCTGGGTCGTAGCCGGTGACAACGGTTTTCAGCGTGTGCTGACCGCTGGTGATATTGCCGGCATAGATGCGCTGCATCCCGCCTTTGGCGAGGGCGCTGTATTCCTGATCGCTGTAATAGTGGTAACCGACATTCTTATCGTCGATCAGCACATTGACGTCGACGATTTTCACGCCTGAGCCGGCTTCAACGGAAACCACCACGGCTGTTTCTGCGCTGGGAAAAAGCAGTTCGTTTTCCAGCTGCGAGATATCGCGATTGAGATTGAGCAACTCACCTTTCATGCCCTGAAGGTCGGAAGGCAGAGGTACATCAGCGGCGAGCAAGGGAGAAGAGAGTCCGGCAGCAGCGGTAAGGCCCAGCAGAGACAGGGCGAGCAAGCGTCCACGAGTCATTGTGATTAATCCAGAAAACAGATTGGTTGTAAGAGGCGTGAGCCTTTTTCCAGTGCTCAAAACCGCGGGTCTTTTGCCCTCTGCAACATTCGTGCTGAGGTACTCTGCCCTTTAAATCGGGGCTATTAACGCACACTACCATTCGTCCGTCAAAGCCTTGAAATCACGATCTTTCAGGGCCTTGCAGGCGAATTTTCATGCCAATGTGATGACAATCCGGAGCATATTATCGTGGCCGGATATTGCCCCATTGCGGTGCTTTTGCAAGAACGCGCGGGTGACGCTCATTGGTCATTTTCTGCCGTTGGTCTGTGATCCGTCTGTGTAATGCGCAAGCTCGTCACCTTGGCATGTAAACGGTTGCCGATGACGAATTGGTGACGGTGGTGATGGCATTGGCCATACGCCGCTTGCCAGCATCGATTGTGCTCGGCACAGTGCCGCGGATTAAAGTGCCGTCAATTTGATGCCGGGAGTCGATATGCATTTGCTGGCTGATGAAAACATGCCCTTGTTGTCCGAATTCTTTGCTGGTTTGGGCGAATTACGCCTCATGCCGGGGCGTCAGATGGCTGCTGTGGATGTGCATGCGGCCGAGATCCTGCTGGTGCGCTCAGTCACTGAAGTCAGTCGCGAACTGGTGCATGACTCTGCCCTGCGCTGGGTGGGGACGGCCACCATAGGGACTGACCATATCGACAAGTCAGCCTTGCAGGAGCAGGGCATTACGCTGGCCTCAGCGCCAGGCTGCAATGCGCGTGCGGTGGGCGAATATGTGACAACAGCCTTGGTCATGCTGGCCTATGAGCAAGGCTGGCGGCCAGAGCAGAAGACGCTGGGCATAGTTGGATTGGGTAATACCGGCCGCGCCGTGGCGGCCCTGGCAGCCACCTTGGGTTTTCGTCTGGTGGGCTGTGATCCGGCGGTGCAACTGCCCGGCATTCCAATGCGCACCATGTCCGAGCTCTTGGCCGAGGCCGACATCATCAGCCTGCATGTTCCGCTGCAAAAAGAAGGGGCATATGCCACCCATCATTTATTGGGCGCGACAGAGCTCATGGCGCTTGCACCCGGTAGTATCGTGATCAATTGCAGCCGCGGCAGCGTGGTGGACAATACGGCTCTGCATCAGCATCTGCTTGCCCATCCCGGCAGGCTGACGGCGATTCTGGATGTCTGGGAAGGTGAGCCGCGAGTTTCGGCCGCCTTGCTGGAGCAGGTGCATACGGCCAGTCCGCATGTGGCGGGCTATAGCCAGGAAGGCAAGTGGCGGGGTACGGCCATGCTCTACGAGCAGCTTTGTGATTTCCTCGGGCGGCCAGCTGTTTTGAGTCTGGAGGTACTGCAGCCCGCGGAGCTGCCGGCGGCCTTGCAGGTGGATGCCAAGCTGTCTGTACCCGCTGTTCTGGCGGCAGTATTAATGCAGGCCTGCCCGATGCGCCGGGATGATGCCGCCTTGCGTGCCAGCATGGCCGCGGCGGATCCGGCGGCGGCTTTTGATGCCCTGCGCAAGCATTACCCGCCACGGCGGGAGTTCACGGCGCATCGGGTGCTTTTGCCGGCGGCTCATCCGGCCTGGCCACTACTGGCGGCGCTCGGCTTTCAGCCAGCCTGAACCTTGTATGCCGGCCTTGCTGGCGGACAGGGGGGTCTTTAAACTCGGGCGCTTGGCCATTCTTCGAATTGGCGTACTCATAACAACAAAGCCTCAGGGCAAACGCATCTGAGGCGGCAACGGGAATCCTTCATGTCCAGACTTTTCCAGACCTTACTGCTGGCGTTCAGCCTGCTGGCAGCGGCTACCCATGCAGCGGATGCCGATGAGCCGCTTCTGGGCAGCAAAAAACCAACGATCAAAGTGGATAACCCTGATGACCTTTATGTGGGCATTGGTGTTTTCAGCGATATGGTCAATGTCAATCTCGAGTTCGTGACGGACGAGTGGGGTTACATCGTGCTGCGCGCGGGCCGTTTTCATAATATCGGTGAAGGTTTTGCTGCTAATGCCAGTTGGCGCAAGCCTTTGACGGTCGTGGACAGTCTTGGCAGCGGTTATTACATCGGTGTCTTCGGTGGTCAGGTGTCTGGTGACGTTCTGGATGGCGAGTACTATCAGCGCTTGGGCGGCGGCGCTGAGCTGGGCTATCACTGGGTTGCCGAATATACCCGTGCCGAAGCCACGATAGGCATAGGCACGGCGCTGGCGGAGAAAAACGAGGTGACGGGGCATGAATTGACAATGGACCCCACCATCTTTTTCAGCTTCAACATCGCGCTGGGCTATTGACGCATTTTTCGGCGTCAGCCTGCGCCGGCCGGCCGGGCTGTTTGCTAGGCTAAGTCTACTTGTCCCGGAAGTAGTCCTGTCATGACGCCACCGCTTCGCGTCACCCATGAACGTGCACTATACGAATCGGCCTTGCAGGTCTCGCGCAGCTGGCATTGGCGTCTGGCCTATCCCGGCCAGCTTGAAACGGATTTCCAGCAGCATTATGCCGAGCGCTATCGTGGTCAGATGGTGTTGGGCTTGGCCATAGGCGCACTCGCCATGGTGGTGTCGCTGTTCGAGGATTTCCTGATTCCGGCCGGACAGCGCGACATGCCGCTGTTCATTCGCTTCGGTCTGGTACTGCCCTCGGTTCTGGTCCTGCTTTTTCTCATCTCGCGTCGCTCCATGGCGCGCCGCCAGCAGTTCCTGCTCATGCTTTCCACGCTGGGCGGGGCCTCGGCTTTCATGCTCATGGCATTTTTCGTGAGTTCGCCGCTGGGGCGTATTTATATCGATACGCTCATGCTCATCCAGATATTCGGCCTGACCTTGCTACGCATGCAGTTCACGTATGCGATGGCCAGTGTGCTGGTCATTGTTACGGGCACCACATCCGCCCTCATGCTGCTGGATTTCCCCGGCAGCCACTCTGACAACCTGATTGATCTCATGCTGGTCGTGTTTGCCGGCATGTTGTGCCTGGTGGCGAATTACATGATGGAGCGTTCGGCGCGCTCGGATTATCTGCAGCAGCGTTTGCTGGAGCTGGGTCAGCAGGATCTGGAGGCCGCCAATGCGCATTTGCAGCAGTTGTTGCGCAGCGATGCCCTGACCGGCATTGCCAATCGCCGTCATTTCGACGCCCGTCTTGAGGAGGAGTTCCGGCGCGCTGCGCGCGCTCATACGCCGCTGGCTTTGCTCATGCTGGATATCGATTCTTTCAAGCAATACAACGATAGCTATGGCCACCAGGCCGGCGATGACACGCTGACGCGAGTCGCGCAAGCACTGGCCTTGTTTGCGCGCCGCCCCGGTGATGTAGCGGCGCGTTATGGTGGTGAGGAGTTTTCCCTCATCCTGCCTGGCAGCAGTGAAGCGGATGCGCTGGCGATTGCCGATGAAGTGGTGGCCTATATTTTTGAAAAAAATATGCCGCACCGCACGGCACGTGCAAGTGATCGTGTCACGGTGAGCATAGGCGTGGCTGCATTGCAGCCCGAGCAGGCTGCTACGGATGTGGCAGAGCTTATTGCGAGAGCGGATCAGTCACTTTATTTTGCCAAGAGCAGTGGGCGTAATCGGGCGCGCAGCTGGACTGCCTTGCAGGCCGGCGCTGGCTAAATCGTTTTTTCGCCCAATAAAAAAGCCGGCATATGCCGGCTTTTTTATTGGTAGCAGAGACTTAGCGATTGCCGCCATCGTCAACTGGGCTACGGTTTTCATCACCGAAGCTGCGACGTGTCTTGTGCTCTATACGTACGGGCGGCTTGTCAGCGGTATCACGCACCGGACGGTCGCCGTAAGCGGGACGTGCGCTGCGATCAAAGCCACCGGTGCGCGGGGCAAAGCCTTCGCTGCGGGGCTTGCGGTCACCAAAGTCGCGACGCGGCGGGCGGTCACCATAGCTGGTGGCACCGGCCGGACGATCACCGAAGCTCGGACGTGCAGCACCATAACCACCTTCAGGGCGCGGCTTGCGATCACCGAAGTTACCAGCAGGACGCGGCTTACGATCAAGGCCGGTACGCTCCATGAAGTCACGACGCTGCACTTCGCCGAAGCCGCCTTCCGTACGTGGCTGACGATCGCCAAAGTCACGACGCGGACGGTCACCGCCATCGCGCGGAGCGCGATTACCGAAGTTGTCGTCACGCGGAGGGCGATTGCCAAAGTTGTCATCACGGGCGGCCGGACGATCACCGAAGCTGCGGCGTTCACCTGGGGCAGCTTCGCTGCGCTGTGGGCGGTCGCCAAAATCACGACGTGGCGGACGATCGCCGAAGCCACCTTCGCTACGCGGCGGACGGTCACCGAAATCACGGCGCGGAGGACGATCACCATAAGAAGGACGGTCGCCTTGCGGGCGTGCTGCACGATCACCACGGTCCGCGAAAGAAGGACGGTCACCCTGCGGGCGCGGAGCAAATGCCGGACGCTCTCCCTGAGGACGGTCGCCGCCTTCGCTGCGCTGCGGACGATCCGAGAAACGCTTCGGACGCTCATCGCGCTGTGTGCGATCTTTGTGGCCCCAGCGCGATTTGTCATTGACGGTACGCGGACGGTCGGCGCTGTCGGCGCGGCGACGCGGCTCCAGGCCCTCAATGGTCAGCACGGCAAGCTGCTGCTGCGTGAACTGTTCGATACGGCG
The DNA here is from genome assembly GCA_050739955.1 of Moraxellaceae bacterium. Classification (GTDB taxonomy): domain Bacteria; phylum Pseudomonadota; class Gammaproteobacteria; order Pseudomonadales; family Moraxellaceae; genus UBA2031. The sequence goes on along the minus strand of JBOICI010000036.1, from coordinate 14,258 downwards.
CAGCACGCTGCGGTCGCGCGGACCGACCAGCGAGCAGGCAATACCGGTGCGGCCAGCGCGGCCGGTACGGCCGATGCGATGCACATAATCTTCGGCATTCTTGGGCAGGTCGTAATTCACCACGTGGCTGATGCCGGGCACGTCGATGCCGCGAGCGGCAACGTCGGTAGCGACCAGTACTTTGGTGCGGCCGGTGCGCAGGCCGGTCAGGGTGCGGTTACGCGAGCTTTGCTTCATGTCGCCATGCAGGGAGTCCACGGCAAAACCGAATTCGGCCAGCTCGTCGGCAAGACGATCGCTGTCGATACGGGTGCCGGCGAACACGATGGCTTGGTTCACGTCTTCGGCGCCGAGCAGGTTGAGCAGAAGCTTCTTCTTATGCTCCATATCGTCAGCGTAATAAACGCGCTGTTCGATCTGTTCGTGCTTGGTGGTGTGACCGGCGTCCACGGCAATACGCTCGGGATTTTTCAGCAGGTTGGCGGCCAGCTTGGCCATGCGGTCTTCCACGGTAGCGGAGAACAGCAGGGTCTGACGCTCAGCGGGCATGGCAGCGGCGATTTGCTCGACATCATCAATGAAGCCCATGTCCAGCATGCGATCAGCTTCGTCCAGCACCAGCATTTCCAGACGCTCGAATACGATGCGGCCACGGCTCATGTGGTCGAGCAGACGGCCGGGTGTGGCCACCATGATGTCGTAAGGACGGGACAGCAGCTTGTTCTGGGCCGGGAAGGGCATGCCGCCGAGCACGCTGACAGTACGCACGCTCTTCAGTTCAGAACCGTATTTCTGGGCGGCAGCGGTAACCTGCTGGGCCAGTTCACGGGTGGGGGTCAGCACCAGAATGCGCGGACCACGGCCTTCTTTGCGGGGCTCTTCGGCCAGCAGAGAAAGGGCGGGCAGCATGAAGGCAGCGGTTTTGCCCGTGCCGGTCTGGGCAGAAACGATAAGGTCTTTACCAGCCAGAGCAGCCGGGATGGCCATGGCCTGGACAGGGGTGGGTTCGGTATAGCCGGTTGCGACAATGGCGCGTTGCAGGGCTTCGTGAAGGGACAGATCAGAAAAAGACAAAATACAACTCCGGGGCAGCAAAAAGCCCTGTGGGTCATTCAATAAGCAAGCCGGGGAAAGGGCTATGAATGGCCCTGGAACGGCTGGCGCGGAATCGTCGCCAAACCGGATTGCTGCAAGAGGGGAGCTGAGAACGCTCGACTGGCAGAGGCAGGTCAGGAACGATGACGAAAGTTCCTGAGAAGCCAGTCGTATGTTTCTGTGGACTGAAGAGGCTTCAATGGAGCTTTCACTGCGGGTAAGACGACCGATCCTTGTGGAGGTCACCCCGCGTTCCGGATATTCCGGAACCGGCAGAGGGCCTGGTACATCAGGCCTTGCATATCAATTCAAAGCGAATGGTGGGCGGTACTGGGATTGAACCAGTGACCCCTGCCGTGTGAAGGCAGTGCTCTCCCGCTGAGCTAACCGCCCCAGCGCTTCGAAGAGGCGCGTATCTTACTGATTTATCGGGGGGAGGCAAGCCCCTGACAACAGTATCTGTTTTTTTGTGCCGGCCCGGCCGATGCTGACTGTACAGTGTTACAGCCGATGAGCGGTGCGCCATGGCGATAAATTGCGGGCACTCCTCAGTTCCGGAAAAGGGGTTTTCGGCGCTGCGGATAGAAGAAGAGCAGCGCACAACCGGTCTTTTTTCATATGGCAAAGTGGTTTGATGCTGCGTCCTCTTTCTCTTTTCAGGAGTTGTTCGCAAGTCACTGTTTTATATGTTTTGAATAATTTTTTTGCTGGAAATTTGAGCATATGAATGCGCATTTTCAGCCTTTTTGAGCTGTCAATATTGTCAAAACAGTTCAGGCAGCGTGATGATGGTCACCGTTGGTTTGTGATACAGCTCGCATTGTGACGAGGGATTTTCGGGGGAATCATTCCGTTGCCAGTCATGTTTTGCGTAGCTATAAGACGGGAGATCCACCATGTCGGCAGCTCATGCTTTGCAGTTTGATTTGGCCTCTTCAGGTCATGTTATCGGGCGTTCTTTTGTTCTGGGCCTGCCGGATCGCCACGGTCTCTACCGTGTAGGTCTGGAGCGTAATGTCTGGAAGATCGCGGCGGGGGGATATGCCACAGGCGATCGCGTGAAGGTGGTGGCGATTGATGACGATATTCTGGCCGTGGAGAAAGTCCTGGCCTGAGGCGGCAGGCCGCTGCGGCGGTGGCCTGTTGATGATGCAGCGTGTGTTATGTGGTTCAGGTTGTGAGTTACGTGTGTAGCAAAGAAAAAGCCCGGCAAAATGCCGGGCTTTTTCTTTGGGCCGTAAGCGGCTTTAGCGACCGACCACGCGGGCCAGGAAATCCATCACCTCGTTGTGGGCGATATCGCAGGACTCTTCATCACGACGGCCCTTGTATTCCAGTGTGCCGGCATCCAGTCCCTTTTCGCCCACCACGATACGGTGGGGGATGCCGATGAGCTCGGCATCCGAGAACTTCACGCCCGGGCGCTCGTTGCGGTCATCGAAATAGACGTCGTAGCCGGCTGCTGTGAGCTGGTTGTAAAGCTTGGTGCTCTCTTCCTGTATGCGTACCGACTTGACCCAGTTCATGGGGATCAGCGCGATCTGGAAAGGGGCGATGGCATCCGGCCAGATGATGCCCTTATCGTCGTGGTTCTGCTCGATGGCCGAGGCCACTACGCGGGTGACGCCTATGCCGTAGCAGCCCATGGTCACGGTGAAGGGCTTGCCGTCTTCGCCCAGCACGGAAAGCTTGAGGGCCTCCGAGTATTTCTTGCCGAGCTGGAAGATGTGGCCGACTTCTATGCCGCGCTTGATGACCAGTGTGCCTTTGCCATCCGGTGAAGGATCGCCTTCCACCACATTACGGATATCAGCCACCAATTCCGGCTCGGGCAGGTCGCGGCCGAAATTCACGCCGGAGAGATGGAAGCCGGCCTTATTGGCGCCGCAGGTGAAATCGCTCATGGCGGCAACCGTTCTGTCGGCTATCACTCGCACATTCGCCTTTACGGCCACCGGGCCGATGAAGCCGGGCACGCAGCCCAGAAATTCGACAATCTCGCCTTCGGAGGCCAGACGGAAATCCTTGAGGCCGGCCAGTTTGCCGGCCTTGATTTCGTTGAGCTCGTGATCGCCGCGCAGCAGGAAGAGGGTGAAGTGTTTCTGCTTGGGGGCTTTCTCGTCAGCCTGCGTTTCCGAGATCACGGCCACGGCTTTCACCATGCGCGTGATGGCAATGCCGAGCAGGGCGGCGACATCGGCACAGGCCGTCTGTGTCGGCGTGCTGACTTCTTTCAGGGCTTCGCTGGCGGCGGCGCGCGGGGTGGTCGGGGCCAGTGCTTCAGCCATTTCCGTGTTGGCGGCGTAATCGCTGCTGTCAGAGAAGGCGATATCGTCTTCGCCAGAGCTGGCCAGTACATGGAATTCATGCGAACCGGTGCCACCGATGGAGCCGGTGTCGGCCTGTACCGGGCGGAAGTTCAGCCCTAAGCGCGTGAAGATGCGGCAGTATGCGTTGTACATCACGTCATAGGTTTCCTGCAGGGAAGCCTGATCGGTGTGGAAGGAGTAAGCATCTTTCATGATGAATTCGCGCGAGCGCATCACGCCAAAGCGTGGACGGATTTCATCGCGAAACTTGGTCTGCACCTGATACAGATTGACCGGCAACTGCTTGTAGCTGTGCAGCTCGTTGCGGGCCAGATCGGTGACGACTTCCTCGTGCGTGGGGCCCAGGACGAAGGCGCGGTTATGGCGATCGTTGAAGCGCAGCAGCTCAGGGCCGTATTGCACATAGCGGCCGGACTCTTCCCAGAGCTCGGCCGGCTGAGTCACCGGCATCAGAATTTCGAGGGCACCCGCCCGATCCATTTCCTCACGCACGATGCGCTCGACCTTGGCCAGCACACGCCGGCCCAGTGGCAGCCAGTTGTAGAGGCCAGTGGCCACTTTGCGGACCATGCCGGCGCGCAGCATGAGCTGGTGGGAGATAACTTCCGCATCGGCGGGGGTTTCGCGCTGGGTGGCAAGCAGAAGGCGGCTGACGCGCATCGGGGTGTCCTGTGTAGTGGTGGTGCTGTGAAGGGCCGGAATTGTAGGGGCTAGCTGTGGCGCTGGCCATGCTTGGCCCGGCTTCTTTGCCGAGTCTTTATCCTGTCTTTGCATCCCCGTCATTGCATCAATGTCGGCCGGGGCATCGGCAGTCGTGCCGGCCTCGGTTACACTTGCCGGCAGCCCGCCCTAGACGGGTACTGTTTTACGCCGCTACATACATACGCGCTTTAAGGATGCACCCCCCTATGAGTCTGACCGCCGCCGATATCAATGCCGTCATACGGCAGGGTCTGCCTGCTGCTGAGGGCAGCGGCTTTCAGGTGGATGCGGTGACGGAGCGGGGCGTGCTCTGCCGTCAGATTTATTCGCCTTCGCAGCTGCGCCCGGGCGGCACGCTCTCCGGCCCCACCATGATGGCGCTGGCCGATGCCGCCATGTATGCCGCCGTCATGTCTCGTCTCGGTCGATTGGAAATGGCCGTCACTCAGAACATCAACATCAATTTCTTGGCGCGGCCTCAGCCCGCCGATCTCATTGCTGAGGCGGAGGTGCTCAAGCTGGGCCGCCGCACCGTTGTTATCGATGTAAAGATTTTCTCCGAGGGCAAGCCCGATATGGTTGCCCATGCCACTGGAACGTACTCGCTCCCGCCTTCTGCCGCGGACAAAGCGTGATTTTTTGATTTAAGGAACGTGACCATGGCTCTCGCAAAACCGCTGGCGTTAAGCCAGCTCTATAAGGCCTGCAAGGCTGCTGATTTTTCTTTCAAGACCACGAAAGACTGCAATCCTTTCAATGATTTTCTTGGGCAAGAGCGCGCCAAAGAGGCCGTGGGCATGGCCGTTGCGCTGCCGCACGATGGCTACAATATTTTTGCCGTGGGCACGGCCGGTTTGGGTAAACGCACCACCATACGTCGCTATTTGAAAGAGCTGGCCGCCAAGCGTCCGGCGCCTTCCGACTGGTGCTATGTGAATAATTTTACCGAGCCGCGCTATCCCGTGGCGCTGGAGTTCGTCGCTGGCAAGGGCGTGGATCTCAAACACGATATGTCGGCACTGTGGCGCGATATGTCCATGGCCGTGATTGCCTCCTTTGATAGCGAGCAGTATTTCGAGCGTATGGAGTTGCTCAAAGGCGAGCTTGGCAAGGCGCAGCAGGATGCCTTGACGGGCTTGGCCGGCGAAGGCGAAAAGAAAGGCGTGAAGCTGGTGCTGCGCACGCCCGGTGGTTACGGCTTTTCGCCCATGAACGATCAGGGCGAGGTGATGAGCGTTGAAGATTTCAACACCTTGCCCAAGAAAGAGCAGGATCGCCTGAAAGGCGTGATGACTGATATGGAGACCAAGCTGCGTAAAGTGGCGCGCGGTCTCAATCTGGCGGAAGAGCAAAATCGCAGCAAGGTGCGTCAGCTCAATGATGAAGTCACTTCACGCGCTATCAATCCGCATCTGGAAAAGCTGCGCAAGAAATACAGCAAGCATGAAGGTTTTCTCAAATATCTGGATGCCTTTGAAAAAGACGTGATTGAAAACGTCGACGTCATTCTCAATACCCAGGAAGCGCAGAGCGATGTGGTGGCGGCCGTCAGTACCGATAGTGCCATTCCCTCGCGTTATCAGGTCAATGTGATCGTCAGCAATGATCCCAAGGCTGGCGCCCCGGTGGTGTTTGAAGATCTGCCTACGCATTACAACCTGATGGGCCATGTCGAGCAGGTGACCTATATGGGCACCGTGGCCACTGACTTCACTTTGATCCGTGCCGGTGCCTTGCACCGGGCTAATGGCGGTTTCCTGCTGTTGGAAGCGGAGCAGGTGCTGGAGCAGCCTTACGCTTGGCAGGGCCTCAAGCGTGCCCTGCGCTCAAAATCCCTCAAGCTTTCTTCATTGGAGCAGATGCTCACGCTGACCGGCACGATTTCGCTGGAGCCGGATGGCATCCCCTTCAATCTGAAGGTGGTGCTGCTGGGCGATCGCGAAACATTCTATCTGTTGCAGCAGTTTGATCCTGAGCTGGGCGAATTCTTCAAGATGCGTGCTGATTTTGAAAACAGCATGCCGCGCACGCCGGAAAACGAACAGAAATATGCTCACTTTCTTGCGGATTTCGTGCAGAAGGAAGACCTGCGCGCACTCGACAAGAGCGCCGTGATGCGTCTGGTAGAAGAAGCCTCACGCGATGCCGAGGATCAGGAAAAGCTTTCCCTGCATGCCGCCAGCGTGGGCGATCTGCTGCGTGAAGCGAATTACTGGGCGGGTGAAGCCAAGGCCAAGCTCATCAAGAACACGCATATCCAGGCCGCGCTGGATGGTCAGGAGCGTCGTCATGAGCGTCTGCGCAAACTCTATATGGAAGAAATCGCCAAGGGCACGCAGCTCTTTACCGGCGAAGGCGAGACGATAGGTCAGGTCAATGGTCTCACCGTGGTGCAGTATGCCGATGCCGAATTCGGTATGCCCTCCCGTATTTCCGTGACCGCGCATTATGGCCATGGCGATATCACCGATATCGAACGTGATGTGGATCTGGGCGGCGCCATTCATTCCAAGGGCGTGCTCATTCTCAGCAGCTATCTCAAATCTGTTTTTGGTGCTGAGCACGCGCTGCGTTTTGCCGCGAATATCGCCTTTGAGCAGTCTTACGGCGGTGTGGATGGCGATTCCGCCACGCTGGGCGAAATTTGCGGTCTGCTCTCGGCTATCGCACGCTTGCCGGTGCGGCAACATATCGCCATTACCGGCTCCATGAACCAGTTTGGTGAAGTGCAGCCTATTGGTGGCGTGAACGAAAAGATTGAAGGCTTCTATGCCGCCTGCCAGCTTAAGGGCTTGAAGGGCCCGCAGGCCGTCATCATTCCGGTGCAGAACGTACGTCACCTGATGCTGCGTGAAGATGTGCTCAACGCCGTGAAGGAAAAGCGTTTCATCATCTATGCCATTTCTCGCGTGGAAGAGGCCGTCGAATTGATGCTGGGTCTGCCGGCGGGCAAGATCAATAAAGATGGCGAATTCCCCGAGGAATCGGTGTTTGGCAAAGTGGCAGACCGTCTCGAGTTCTGGCGCAATGCAGAAAAAGATGATGACAAGGATGATGAAGACGAGAAGGAAAAGCCCAAGGCTGTAAAGCCGGCACCGGCCGAATCAGCCACGCAAGAGGCCAAGCGCCGTCGGCGCTGAGTCACGGGCTTATCGTTAAAAAAACGGCAGCCTAGGCTGCCGTTTTTATTTCTGCGCGCGCATCAAAGGCCCAGAATTTTATCCACGCCCAATAAGGTCAGCACACCCAAGATGGCAAAGATGGCGGCGGCAATGGCATGCACCGCCCGCGTGGGCATGCGTTCGGCAATACGGTTGCCCAGCAACACGGCTGGGGCATTGGCGATCATCATGCCTAATGTGGTGCCGGCAACGACGCTGATGATGGCGTGATACTGCGCGGCCAGTGCCACGGTGGCGATCTGTGTTTTGTCGCCCATTTCTGCCAGAAAGAAGGCGATGACGGTGGTGGTGAAGACGCCGTAGCGAGCGAGATCGGCATCGTCTTCGTCCAGTTTGTCCGGCACCAGTATCCAGATCGCCATGGCGATGAAAGAGGCGCCCAGTATCCAGCGCATGATTTCCGGGCTGGCTAGTGTGGTCAGCCACGCCCCCAGTGCACCGGCACAGGCGTGATTCACCAGTGTCGCGACAAGAATGCCGAGAATGATGGGAACAGGTTTGCGGAATTTGGCCGCGAGCAGAAAGGCCAGCAGCTGGGTTTTATCGCCGATTTCAGCGAGGGCGACGATGCCGGTAGAGACGAGAAAGGCTTCCACTTGAGACTCCTGGCCGGATTGCAGAGACGATTGACCACGCAACTCCTCCGGCCAATCGGTGAGCGGCATGGTCAAAGGTCTTGCCAGGGACGGGATGGTTGAACTGTCGGCGCCATGATGTGCGGAGCACATCAAGTATGTTGACGCAAACCTCTTCTGCCGCTGCATCTTGGTGCTATGCAGGGACTGAGAGCGGCTACTCCCCAATGACGGGCGCGATGCTAATAAGAGGCTGGATTGAAGTCCAGCCGGAAAGCGAGGGCTTAGCCTCTCGGCTGATTCATCAGCGTGTCGATGGCCAACACCAGTTCCAGCAGGCGAGCGCTCTCGATATCCGTACGGGCGGCCAAGTGATACTCGGCCAGAGGGTGGATATTACAGTTGCCGGGCAGGCGGCCGTTGGCATCAATCAGCGCCTGCGTGCGCGGAATGAAAACCCATTGCAGCCATTCATAGGCCTTCAGCGTGTCGTACATAAAGGGCATGAGTGAGGCCATGGCCTCGGGCGGGGGCGGATAGCCCGCCCACAGATGCTGGCGGCGCATTTCGGCCTCCAGCTCCTGCATGAGCACCAGCATCTGCTGCTGCAGTTCTATTTCCTGCATTTTTATCTCTACTCACAGGATGAGCCGTAGGGTGTGCAAGCCTTAGCTTGCGCACGCGTTGGTCTTATTTGCGGTTTGAGCGGCTTATTGGTGAGAGAGCGTGCGCAAGCAAGGCTTGCACACCCTACAGCCCGAATTCGTTCAGATGCGCGATAAAGTCTGCTGCATTCTTCTCGCCGACCAGACGCGCTTGCGTGAGTTCATTGCCGCTCTTGTCGAAGAAGACAATAGTGGGCGGGCCCAGCAGGGCAAAGCGTTTGAGCAGGGCACGATCATCTTCGTTATTGGCAGTGACATCAGCCTGCACCAGATGCAACTGCGCCATACGCGCCGCCACTTCCGGTTTGCGGAAAACATGACGCTCCATCACCTTGCAGCTCACACACCAGTCGGCATAAAAATCCAGCATCAAGGCTTTGCCATCCGCTGTGGCTTTGGCGATTTCCGCATCCAGTTCCGCATTGTTTTTCACGCGGATAAAAGGTGTGGCAGTAGCGGCATGCGGCTGCGAGCTGATTTGCGCCAGCGGGCGCAGCGGATCATCGCCGCCACTGGCCGCACCAGCCACCAAGGCGGCGGCATAAACCAATACGCAAAATGCCAGCGCACGGGCCAGCAGGCCCATGGCCTTGCTGCTGCCCAAGCGCCATAGCCAGAGGCCGGTGGCGGCGGTGCACAGGCCATATAGCGCGAGCGCCATGGGCTCCGGCACCATACGTGTCAGCAATTCAGCGCCCACGAAGAGCAGCAGCAGGCCGAAAAAGAATTTCACTTCGTTCATCCATTCGCCGGCCTTGGGTAGCAGGCGGCCTTCGGTGGCGCCCAGTACCAGCAGGGGTACGCCCATGCCCAGTGCCATGAGGAAAAGCGAAAGCGCACCGAAGAGAGCATCACCCGTGGCGCTGATATGCAACAACACGCCAAAGAGCGGGGCGGAGACACAAGGTGATACCACCAGCGCGGAAAACACGCCGATCAGAAAGCTGCCCAGCATGACGCCGCCTTGCTGGCGACGGCTCATTTCATCAAAGCGCGATTGCAGGGCAGCGGGCAGACGCAGCTCATAAAGGCCGAAGAGACTGAGTGCCAGCGCAAAGAACAGCAGGGCGAAAACCACCAGCACGGCAGGATGCTGGAAGAGGCCGGGCAGATTGATTTGCTGGCCGAAAAATCCCACCACAAAACCCATGGCGGCATACACGGCGCCCACGCCCACCACATAGGCCAGTGCTAGCAGAAAGCCGCGCAGGGCCGAGCTCGTATGCTGGCGCGCAATAATGCTGGCCAGTATGGGCAGCATGGGCAGCACGCAGGGCGTGAAGGCCAGGCCCAGGCCGAGCGCGAACATGATGAAGAGTTGGGTGAGACGGCTGGAGCTCTCCAAACGTTCGCCCTGAGCTTGTCGAAGGGCTGTTTCCGAGGCTTGCTGCCCTTCGACAGGCTCAGGGCGAACGGCCTCAGTGGGCACATTGCCTATGGGCAACAACTGATCCTGCGGCGGATAGCAAAGGCCGGCATCGGCACAGCCCTGCCAGGCCACTTTCAGGCGGCCATTCCCTTTCACCGGCAGCGTGACCTGAACATCTTCATGGAAAACTTTCACGCGGCCGAAGGTGGGGTCGTCCTTCCACTCACCTTCCGTGGCGAATACGGGCTGTCCTACTTCAAGCCCGGCGTCTTCGGTCGTGAAACGAAAGCGGTCCAGATAGAGGTAGTAGCCGGGCGTGACGCGAAAGCTCAGCGCCAGACCTTCAGCCGTTTCGGCGGTCTCTAACTGGAAGGCCTGATCGGCCGTGAGAAAGCTGTGCTGGCGGGCGCTGCTGCTAAAGCTCTTGAGCTCGGCCTGTGCCGGCAAAGCCAGCAGGGCCGTGAGCAGGCAAAGGCCGCTGGCAAGCAGGCTCAGGAAGGCAGGACGGGAAACAGGGGGGCGGCTCACGGCGGGCTCCGCGGGAGGGTGGCGCATATTGTCTGTGCTGGGCTTCGCGTTCACAAGGCGCGGGGCGCTGACATCTGTTCCGGTTTCGTACATGCTCGGCGCGCCTGTCTGCCCATCGAGCAGAACAGACCCTGAACAAAAACAAGGAAGCCTCTCCCATGCCCAACCAGATTGTTCGTGCCCTTGCTGGCGGATTTGTTGTCCTCATTGTGTTCTGGATACTCAATCCCTTTGTCGTTATCGGCGCCGGTGAGCGCGGTGTGGTGATGAATTTCGGCGCCGTGCAAAAAGACATTCTGAATGAAGGCCTGCATATGCGTGTGCCCATCATGCAGAAGGTTGTGATCATGGATGTACGTGTGCAGAAGGGCGAGGGCCAGGGCGATGCGGCCTCCAAGGATTTGCAGCAGGTCACCACCAATGTGGCGCTGAACTACCATCTGGACCCGGTGCGCGTGGCGGAAACCTACCAGACTGTGGGTACGCTGAGCGCCGTGGGCGACCGCATCATTCTGCCGGCCGTGCAGGAGTCGGTGAAAGCCGCTACCGCCTTGTATACCGCTGAAGAGCTGGTGTCGAAGCGTCAGGAAGTACGAGACCAGATTCGTACGAATTTGCGTGACCGCCTCGTGAAGAACGGTGTGATCGTCGACGAGTTCTCCATCGTCAATTTTGCGTTCTCACGTGAATTCAATATCGCCATCGAATCCAAAACCACGGCCGAGCAGCTCAAGCTGAAGGCCGAGCGTGATCTTGAACGTATTCGTATCGAAGCCGAGCAGAAGATCAGCAGTGCCAGGGCCGAAGCTGAATCCCTGCGCTTGCAGAAAGAAATCGTCACCGAGAACCTGATCAAGCTGCGCCAGATCGAGATGCAGCAGAAGGCCATCGATAAATGGGACGGCAAGCTGCCTCAGGTCACCGGGGGCGCCATGCCCTTTATTGATATCAAGGTGGACAATCGCTGATCCTGCTTTCGGCACACAGCAAGAGGCCCCGGTTCCGGGGTCTCTTTGTTTGTGCAGGAACAACCTCATGCTGTAGGTCGGGCTTTAGCCCGACATGGCTAGTTACCATGCAGGATGTCGGGCTAAAGCCCGACCTACATCTGATTAGAGGCCAAAGGATCAAGGTGGTGAGCCGCCATCGCGGCTAAAGCCGCTCCCACAAGAATCGAGCACTGAAGCGCCTGCAGCGTGTTGTCGCCGCGAGTAGCGGCGGCAAGGTCATGAAGCGCCTGCGGCAGAGCGCAGCCCGGATTCACTCCGGGCGTAGCGTGTTGTCGCCGCGAGTAGCGGCGGCAACGTCATGAAAAGACCCCCCGGTCAGCCTTCGCGTTAACAAATGCCTCCCGGATGCATACACTTGGGCACCCTGCGCGCCCGACCGGACGCTAGGCCGGCCGTTCTGTTATTAGATAGGCCAGTCCGAAAGTCCGACTCGCTACAGGCTTGCTGTCCCGTTTTTCAGGGGCGCTACCGGCAGGCCTTACTGCTTGAGCTCAAGTAGTGCTTGATTGCCATGCCGTTTGGTGTGGCAGCTTGGTGCAACAGATTGCCTCCTTAAAAAGGCCCCATCCCCCCAACGGAGATCACTCATGATTTATTCGGGATCAGCCATCAGCGTTGCGCTGCTGAATGATGGCATCGCGGAACTGAAATTCGATCTCGCCAACGAATCCGTCAACAAGTTCGACCGTGCCACGCTCCTTGAGCTGGCCGCCGCAACTGACGCGATCAAGGCGGACAAGAATGTGAAGGGCGTGATTGTCACGTCCGGTAAGGGCGTGTTTATCGTCGGCGCTGACATCACTGAATTTGGTGATCTCTTTGGCGGTGGCGAAGCCCAGATCGCCGAGTGGGTGGTTAACGCCAATAAAGTTTTCGCCGCCTTTGAAGATCTGCCTGTGCCGACCGTAGCGGCCATCAACGGCTTCGCCCTCGGTGGCGGTTTTGAAATGACGCTGGCCTGCGATTACCGCGTGATGTCGACGGCGGCCAAAGTGGGTCTGCCAGAAACCAAGCTCGGCATCATGCCAGGCTTCGGCGGCACCATCCGCCTGCCGCGCGTGATCGGTATTGATAATGCCGCCGAGTGGATTGCCGGCGGCGCAGAAAAGCGTCCGGAAGCCGCTCTGAAAGACGGCGCTGTTGATGCCGTTGTCGCACCAGAAAAATTGAAAGACGGCGCGATTGCGCTGGTGCAGCAGGCCATTGCCGGCAAGCTCGACTGGAAGGCCAAGCGTGAAGAAAAGCTGGTGCCGGTCAAGCTGAACAATATGGAACAGATGATGGCCTTCAACACGGCCACTGCGATGATTGCAGGTCAAGCCGGCCCGAATTATCCGGCGCCCAAGCTCGCTATCCAGAATATGCAGGCTCAGGCCAATTCCGGTCGTGATGCTGCCATTGCGATTGAAGCGCAGTATTTCGCCAAGGCGGCTGTTACGCCGCAGGCCAATGCGCTGGTGGGTCTCTTCCTGGCTGATCAGGCCGTGAAGAAAGCCGCCAAGAAGCATGAGAAGGGCAGCACCAAAGACATCAATATGGCGGCTGTGCTTGGCGCCGGCATCATGGGTGGCGGTATCGCCTACCAGACCGCCAGCAAGGGCACGCCCATCATCATGAAGGACATTGCCTCCAAGGCGCTGGACCTCGGCATGGGTGAAGCCACCAAGCTGCTTTCTCGGCAAGTAGAAAAAGGCCGTCTGACTCCGGCCAAGATGGGCGAAACGCTTTCGCGCATCCGCCCCACGCTGAATTATGGCGACTTCAAGGAAGTCGACATCATCATCGAAGCTGTGGTGGAAAATCCCAAGGTCAAAGCGGCTGTGCTGTCGGAAGTTGAAGGTCTGGTGAAGGAAGACACGATTATCGCGTCCAACACTTCCACCATTTCCATTTCCTTCCTCGGTGAATCGCTGAAGCGTCCGGAGAACTTTGTCGGCATGCATTTCTTCAACCCGGTGCACATGATGCCCCTCGTTGAAGTGATTCGTGGCAAGAAGTCTTCCGAAGCAGCTGTGGCCGCCACCGTGAAGCTGGCCGGCAAGATGGGCAAGTCCGCCATCGTGGTGAACGATTGCCCGGGCTTCTTTGTGAACCGCGTGCTCTTCCCCTACTTCGGCGGTTTCGATCAGCTGGTGCGTGATGGCGCTGATTTTCAGGCCGTCGACAAGGTCATGGAAAAATTCGGCTGGCCCATGGGCCCGGCTTACCTGCTTGACGTGGTTGGGATCGACACCGGCGTGCACGCGGCCAATGTGATGGCGGAAGGTTTCCCGGATCGCATGAAGCCTGACTACAAGTCCGGCACGGTTGCCATGTTCGAAAATACCCGTTACGGCCAGAAGAACGGCAAGGGCTATTACGTTTACGAGCAGGACAAGAAGGGCAAGCCGCAGAAGAAGGTCGACCAGACCACTTACGATCTGCTCAAGCCTCTCGTTGCCGAGCGCCGCGAATTCGACGCCGACGAAATCATTGCGCGTTGCATGATTCCGCTGGTGAACGAAGTGGCACGTTGCCTGGAAGAAGGCATCGTTGCTTCGCCGGCCGAAGCCGATATGGCGCTCATCATGGGTATCGGTTTCCCGCCGTTCCGCGGCGGCGCTTGCCGTTATGTGGATCAGGTCGGCATCGCTAACTATGTTGCGCTCTGCGAGAAGTACGCGTCTCTGGGCCGTGCCTATGAAGCGCCGAAGCTGCTCAAAGACATGGCAGCTGCCAACAAGAAATTCTTCGGCTAATAAATGGCTCCCTCTCCCTTTGGGAGAGGGCCGGGGTGAGGGGAAGCTGGCGCAGGTCGCTCCC
>JBOICI010000035.1:0-96077 GCA_050739955.1 Moraxellaceae bacterium | reverse complement strand
GCGCAACTGGAGGCTGAGGCAGCTGCCAAAGGCTGGCCGGCCATGCATGCGCGTCTGGCTGAGGTGGATCCGATTACGGCGGCGCGCCTCAAACCCAATGACAGCCAACGCCTGCAAAGGGCGCTGGAGGTGTGGGAGCTCACCGGCAAACCGCTCTCGCAATGGCATGCCGAGCAGGGCGAGCCCGAGCCTCTGCCTTGGGCGATGACGCAGATTGCGGTGGCGCCACCGGACCGCGCCATCCTGCATGAGCGCATCGAGCAGCGTTTTGATCTCATGCTGGAGCTGGGGCTGATCGAGGAGGTAGCGGCCCTGCGCCAACGCGCTGACCTGCATGCCGATCTGCCCTCCATGCGCGCCGTGGGCTATGCCCAGGTCTGGTCGTATCTGGAAGGCTTTTACGACGCTGCCGAAATGCGCTTGCGCGGTATCTATGCCACGCGCCAGCTGGCCAAGCGGCAATACACCTGGCTGCGCCGCTTTCCGGCGGCGGAATGGCATGACGGCAGCCGGGATGGACTGGCGGCTGAGCTCCTGCGCGGCCGGCTGGCCGGGATGGCTTGAAAAGCGCCAGATCGCCCACACATTTATTCCGTCGCGGGATCGTAAAGAGCCCGGCTGCAAGGCGGTATTTGCGGCTACACTCTGCCTGCGTGCCCTCTCCTGAGGGCCGATTTGCGCAATTTTCGTCTTTTTTTGTGGCCCGTTTTGGGCCCGCCGAATAGGAGAGTCACCATGTCCAAGGGACAGACCCTGCAGGATCCCTTCCTCAATGCCCTGCGTAAGGAACGTATTCCGGTTTCCATCTTTCTGGTCAACGGCATCAAGCTGCAAGGCCAGATCGAATCTTTCGACCAGTATGTCGTGCTGCTGAAGAACACTGTCAGCCAGATGGTTTACAAGCACGCCATTTCCACCGTGGTGCCGGCCCGCAATCCGCGCTCCAATGTGCCCGGTGGCGCGCATGGCCCGGCAGCGGGTGGTGCGGCTGGCGGCAATGGCGGTCACGATGATTTTGATGACGAAGGTCAGCAGCCCAATTATTGATACGGGTTTTGCCAGCACCACCAACGCCGCCTTCCGGGGCGGCGTTGTTATTTGTGGGCAGCGGCGTGAAGTGAGGATGAAATTTGGAATTTTTTGAGCGTGCGGCCGGCGGCGAAAGAGCCGTCTTGGTGCACCTGGATGTACGCGACGAGCGCGAAGACGAGGATCTGGAAGAATTCTGCCTGCTGGCTGATTCTGCCGGAGTAGAGGCGGTTGGCATCGTGCGCGGTGCGCGCCAACGCCCCGATCCGAAATTTTTTGCCGGCACCGGAAAAGTGGATGAAATTCGCGAGCTGGTAAAAGCCAAAGGCGCCGATGTTGTGCTGTTTGATCACGCGCTGACGCCGGCGCAAGAGCGCAATCTCGAAGCCGAGATACAGTGTCGCGTGCTGGATAGAACCGGCCTCATTCTCGATATCTTTGCGCAACGTGCGCGCACCTTTGAAGGCAAGCTGCAGGTGGAGTTGGCGCAGTTACAGCATCTGGCTTCACGTCTGGTGCGTGGCTGGACGCATCTTGAGCGTCAAAAGGGCGGTATCGGTATGCGCGGTCCCGGCGAAACTCAGCTGGAAACTGACCGTCGTCTTTTGCGGGCACGTATTGTCATGCTCACCGAGCGCCTCGATAAAGTGCGCTTGGTGCGCGCGCAAGGCCGCGCTTCGCGCCAGAAAGCGGCGGTGCCGACGGTATCTCTGGTTGGCTACACCAATGCCGGAAAATCCACGCTCTTTAATCGCCTGACTCGCTCCGAGGTTTACGCGGCTAATCAGCTCTTCGCCACCCTGGACCCGACGCTGCGCCGTATCGAGCTGGATGGTTTCGGTACGGTGGTCTTGGCCGACACCGTGGGCTTTATTCGGCATCTGCCGCATAAATTGGTGGATGCCTTCCGTGCCACGCTGGAAGAAACCGTGGAAGCAGATTTGCTGCTGCACGTGGTGGATGCTGCCAGTAGTGAGCGCGATCAGCAGATTGCCGCTGTAGACGAAGTGCTGGGTGAGGTTGGTGCTACGGCACCGGTCTTGCTGGTGTACAACAAACTGGATTTGCTGGAAGCACGCGAGCCGCGCATTGATCGCGATGACAATGGCATGCCCTTGGCCGTGTGGTTGTCTGCCCGTGATGGCGTGGGCATGGAGCTGTTGCAGCAAGCCATTGCCGAACGTCTGGGGCCTGACCGCTTTGAGGGATGGTTGAGCTTGACCGTACAGCAGGCCCGTTTGCGTGCACGCTTTTTTGAAAGTGGTGCCGTGGTGGAAGAGCAGGCGGATGAGCAGGGCGGCAGCCGCCTTTTCCTGCGTTTGCCACAGCTGGATCTGGAGCAGGCCCTGCGTCATGAAGGCTTGCAGTTGGCTGATGTATTGGTCGTGGATGCCACCTGAGATATTGAGAGAGTCGTAATGGCCTGGAATCAATCCGAACAAAAAACACCGCAGCCGTCTGGAGGTGGTCCTAACGATGGCCGCTATTCTGGGCGCTGGCTTTTGCAGCATCTGAATTGCTTTGCAGGCAACCGTTTTCACCCCCTGCGCTTTTCCGTCCTGCTGGCTGTGGTGCTGGTGGCGGTGTCTGTCGTGCATGAGTTGCCGGTGTTGCGGCAGATGGCGGAGCAGCGTGGTCTTGTTGAGCAAGCCGCCGCACCGTCGGCGCCAGTCCTCGGGGATGCGGCAAAATGATACGTGGCCTGCTGATTCTGCTGCTCTGCCAGTTTGCCGGGGAGTGCATCGCGCATTTTCTGGAGCTGCCGGTGCCCGGTGGCGTTATCGGCATGTTGATCCTGTTTGTCGGGCTCATTATTCGTCGCGGTGTGCCCGCAGAGTTGGAGCAAAGTTCGCAAGCCATTCTCAAGCCGCTCACGCTGTATTTTGTTCCCGCTTCGGTGGGCGTAATGACCATGGGCCCGCTGCTGGCGCAGGAAGGGATACGCATTGGCCTGGTCATGGTGCTCTCCACCATTATTCCCATGTTGGTTTGCGGCTACGGGCTTGATCGCTGGCTGGCGAAGCGGGGTGTCGCGTGAATTTCGATTGGAACGCGCTGCTCGCCTCTCCTGTTCCCTGGTTGTTGATGTCGCTGCTGGCTTATGAAGCCGGCCTCTGGATTTTCAAGAAACTGGATGAACCCATCTGGGCGCCGCCCTTGCTGATTGCTTTGGCGCTGCTGATCGGTGGCCTGCTCATTACGGGCGCGGATTATCAGGATTATTTTCGCGGCAATGCCCTGCTGCATTTCATGCTCGGTCCAGCCACCGTGGCCTTGGCCGTACCGCTGTATCACGCATTGCCGCGTCTGTTGGCGGCGTTCAAGCCACTCGCCACCATTCTGCTGGTGGGCACGGTGCTGGGTGCTGGTGGTGCTATGGCGCTGGCGTGGGCTTTCCAACTTTCACATGAGAGCGTGCTCGCCTTTGGTACGCGCGCCGTCACCACGCCGATTGCCATTGGCATCGCTGAAAAAATTCACTCCCCCGTGGCGCTGGCCGCCGCTCTGGTTGGGTTTTCTGGCGTGCTGGGTGCGGCAATTGCCGAGCCTCTGCTCAAGGGTGTGAAAAGTGATATTGCACGTGGCTTTGCTTTGGGTCTTGCCGCTCATGGCGTAGGCACAGCGCGCGCTTTCCAGATGCATCCCACCGCTGGCGCATTTGCGGCGCTGGGCATGGGCTTGAATGGAATGATCACTGCTTTCTGGTTGCCGCCAGTAGTGCATTTGTTGATGCAGTAATTTTGCGGCAATAAAAAAGCCCGGCAATGCCGGGCTTTTTCTGCGTGGTTTTAGGGGCCTCAGAAGCTCACGAAGATTCCCGCGGTCACCACATCTACATCACTTGTGCCCGTCTCTTCGTCGTCGCCAACGTCAAGATAGCGCTCATACTCTGCGCTAAGGCCAATTTTTTCAGTGATATTCAGGGAAATACCGACGCCGGGAACGAGAACAAGAGAGTCTCCTTGCAATGTTTCCTCAAAAGAACCGCCAGGCCCGACGGCACTGATTGTCATATCGGTTTTCATGAAGGCGGCGCCAATTTTTCCATAAACAGCGATCTTTTCAGCCGGCTTGAATCGGGCCAGGAGATCAGCAAAGACGCCTTGATTTTCCACACTGCCATCAAGAGACACGAAGCTGTTGGCGGCCTCGAAGGTGGCTTCGCCAAGATTGGCGTAACCAAGACGGATATGGAGGTTTTCGGAGCTTGCAATGCCAAGATAAATCTTCAGGCTGGAATCTGATGTTTCTCCATGCCCTGAGGTGACAGGGAATCCTGTCTCCTCAATGAATATTTGATTTATGTCTTCTTCAGTGACCCAGCTTTTGACATCGCTCTTGCCCACGCTGATGCCGACATAGGTTTCTGCTGCTAGGGCGGCGTTGCTGCTCAGTCCCGCTGTCATGGCCAGCGCTATGGCGACTTTTTTGATATGCATATGAATCCTTGCTCTGTATGGGTGAAAGCTCGGCCGATTGTAGGCGGGCCTGTGTTGTGCAGGTATGCGTGGTTTTACGGAGGACGATGCGTCAAAAGCCCAGCATTGCCAGTTTTTCTTCTGTGCTTTTGGGGCTTACCAGTAGCCGTAAATTCCCAGGCTGGCGTTGTTGATATTCTGGTCGGGAATGCTGGAGTTTTCGGCGGCTTTTACCTTCAAGTAGCTTTCGGCTTCAAACTGCAGGCCCCAGTGATGCAGGGATTCCCAGACCAGTCCCAGGCCAGGGACGAATGAAAAAGAAGAGCGGTCTTCTTCGAGGCTTGCGCTGGAGTAGCCTGCGCCAGCAATGAACGTTCGGGTTTTGCTAGTGGCCAGAGCGGCGCCGAGTTTGGCATAGGGGCGCCAAGCTTCGCCGGCCCGCCATTGCCAGCGACCTTCCAGAAAGAAGCCGCTGACCGCAATGCGGGCGGAGGAGCTGGTGTAGCTTTGTATTTCGGTCATGCCATTGCCGAGGTCAACCTCGATTTCATGCCGGGTTTCTGCGGTTTGCTTGCCCAGGGAAAATAGCCCGGCATGGGCCGAAAGATGGCTGCCCAGTGCCGCGCCGCCATAGATTTTGTAGCTGGTACTGAGATCGTTGCTGCCGAGGGCATAGGCCGCCAGGGCCTCATCATCATACAAAGCCTGCCCCAGACTGATGCCGGCCATGCCTTCGGCCAATGCGCTAGTGGACAGCAGGGAAAGGATCAGGCCGTAGCCTGCAAGCGTCTTGTTCATGGGGGCGCTCTTGAGGATGGACGTGTAAAAGCGGCGGCAGTCTAAGGGCCGCCTCCGAGGATGGCTATGCGGGTAATTACCCATCAGGACTAGCGGGCTGGCCGCAGGGGTGGGATGGCCCTAGCCACCGTGCTAACATCCGCCAAACCGGGCGCCGCCCCGGTTTTTTTGTGTCCGTGAGTTCCTGTTTTCGAGATTTCCAGGTCCCAGATCCATGTCCCGTCCTGTTGATACCTGGCTGCTACCCGAAGGGGTGGCCGATGTGCTGCCGGCTGAGGCTGCGCGCCTTGAGGCCCTGCGCCGCTGCTTGCTGGACCGCTTTGCTGCGGCCGGCTACCAGCTGGTTTTCCCGCCGCTTATGGAATACCTGGATTCCCTGCTCACGGGTTCGGGTCATGACCTTGATCTCATGACTTTCAAGATCACCGACCAGCTCACTGGGCGCATGATGGGCGTACGCGCCGACATCACGCCGCAGGTGGCACGTCTGGATGCGCATACTCTGCAGGTGGAGGGGCCGGCCCGTTATTGCTACGCCGGCACCACGCTGAATACCCGCCCAGCGGCCTTGGCTGCCTCGCGCTGCCCGGTGCAGATCGGGGCCGAGCTATACGGCTATGCCGGCGTGGCGGGTGATATCGAGGTGCTGCGCCTGATGCTGGACATGCTGGCCGTGGCCGGCTGTGAAAACATCCAGCTTGATCTGGGTCATGTCACCATTTTCCGTGAGCTCGCGCGTCTGGCAGGCATTGCCGGTACGGACGAAGCTCTGCTCTTCGATATTTTCCAGCGCAAGGCGGTTGCTGATCTGCGTGACTTCCTCAGCGCGCGCACCGTGCCGCCGGCTTTGTCGGCAAAGTTGGAAGGCCTGCTCAAGCTGGCGGGCGACGAGACTGTCCTGGTGCAGGCGCAAGCGCTGTTGGCGGGCGCCTCACCGGCGGTTGATGCGGCACTGGCGGCACTCGCTACTGTGGCCACGGCCACACGCACATCCCACGCCAATGTTTCGCTGTATTTTGATCTCACTGAACTGCGCGGCTACCACTATCACACCGGTCTTGTGTTCGCGGCCTATGCGCCAGGTGCTCGTGCCGAGCTCGCCAAGGGCGGTCGTTACGATGCGGTCGGCGAAGCCTTCGGGCGTTCACGGCCAGCCACCGGCTTCAGTGCCGATCTGAAAAGCCTGCTGGATTTTTATCGTGCTGCGGAAAATGTGGCCGGCATTTTCGCTCCCGCTGGCGAAGACAGCGCGCTGCTGACGGCGATTGCTACGCTGCGCGCCGCTGGCGAACGCGTGGTGCAGGCACTACCTGCCGATGGCAGTACCGCTGCGACTCTGGCCTGCTCGCGTGAGCTGCGCCTGAGTGCCGGGCAGTGGCTTGTAACACCACTTTGAGATTCAAACGGGCAGTGCAGGCCGCGCTGCCTTTTCATTTTCTGGATTAGCTGAACGAGAACTGAAATGGGCAAGAACGTCGTCGTGCTCGGCACCCAATGGGGTGACGAAGGCAAAGGCAAGATCGTGGACCTGCTGACGGATAATGCATCCGCCGTTGTGCGTTTCCAGGGCGGCCACAATGCCGGCCACACGCTGTGGGTGGATGGCGAGAAAACGGTTCTGCATCTCATTCCCTCCGGCATCCTGCGCAAGAATGTACTCTGCCTGATTGGTAATGGTGTGGTGCTGGCTCCGGATGCCCTGCTGAAAGAATTAGCCGGCCTGGAAGCCAAGGGTGTTGATCCGCGTTCGCGCCTGAAAGTTTCTGCCGCTTGCCCGCTCATCCTGCCGTATCACGCTGCGCTCGATAAAGCGCGTGAAGTGGCGCGAGGCAAAGCGGCTATTGGCACTACCGGCCGTGGCATCGGTCCGGCTTATGAAGACAAGGTCGCGCGTCGCGGTCTGCGTCTCGGCGATTTGTTCCGCCGTGAAACGCTGGCAGCACGTCTGGGTGAAGTGCTCGATTACCACAACTTTCAGCTCAAGAATTACTACAAGGCCGAGATTGTCGATTTTCAGAAGACGCTGGACGATGCCTTGTCTTGGGCAGATCAGCTCCGGGATCTGGTGGCCGATGTGCCTGCCATCCTGCACCAGTTCCGTCGCGACGGGAAAAACATCATGTTCGAGGGCGCGCAGGGTTCCCTGCTCGATATCGATCACGGTACTTATCCCTATGTGACCTCCAGCAATACCACGGCCGGTGGCACCTCCACCGGTTCCGGCTTCGGTCCGCTCTATCTCGATTATGTGTTGGGCATTACCAAGGCTTACACCACGCGTGTGGGCAGCGGTCCTTTCCCCACTGAGCTGGTGTATGACGCAGCGCTCGATGTTGGTGATGCCGTGGGTAAGCATCTGGGCACGGTCGGCCACGAGTTTGGTGCAACGACCGGACGTCAGCGTCGCTGCGGCTGGTTCGATGCCGCCATCCTGCGTCGCGGTGTAGAGCTGAATTCGATTTCCGGCCTCTGCCTCACCAAGCTTGATGTGCTCGATGGTCTGGATGTGGTGAAAGTCTGCATAGGCTACGAAAGCAAGGTGGAAGGCTCGCTGGAATGCCTGATGTCGGATGCCGAGTCTTTCGACAATGTGGTGCCGATATATGAAGAGCTGCCGGGCTGGAGCGAATCCACCGTCGGCGTGAAGACGCTGGAGGGCCTGCCGGAAAATGCGCGCGCCTATATCCGCCGCATTCAGGAAGTGGTGGGCTGCCCCATCGACATCATTTCCACCGGGCCGGACCGCGACGAAACCATCGTCCTGCGTCATCCCTTCAACTAAGGCCATTAATCAGGGAGCGTGCGTGAAGATGGAGAAATCAGCTTCCTTCTTCTCGCTGGGCTACTGGTTTCGCGCGCCGGTACGTCGTGTGCTGGCGCGTCAGCTTTATTTCACCGGCATCGAATCCCTGATGTTGGTCTTGCTCATCGGCATTGCCGTGGGCGCCATCATTGTTTCGCAGCTGCATTACACCTTTGGCCAGAGTGGCGCGGAAACCTTGCGTCTGCTTGCCACCCTGCTGCTGTCCGAACTCGCTCCTCTGCTCACGGCGCTGATCCTGATTGCGCGCTCCTCCTCTGCCATGGCCAGCGAGCTCGCCGCCATGCGCGTGAGTAATGAAATCTGGATGCTGCAGCAGTTCGGCATCAATCCCCATCACTACCTTATGCTGCCGCGCGTTACGGGCATGTTGCTGGCCAGCTTCATTCTGGCGGTTTATCTCGCTGCGGCAGCCATGCTGACGGCCGCACTCATGACGGCAGGCCCCAATGCATTTAATGAGCTGCGCTTGCTGGCAGATTCCTTGGCGCTGGGCAATATGCTCCAGGGCCTGTGCAAGACGGCGCTGTTCGGGGTGGTGATTGCGGCGATTGCCTGTCGTGCCGGCTTTCGCGCCGGCCATGCCATGACGGATATTCCGCGTGCGTCTTCCAGCGCAGTGGTGAGCAGTCTGCTGGCTGTGTTCGTGATTGATGCCCTTTGGGCGGTGCTGAAATGAATTCCTTGCCGGGGCTGCCTCCACCCGGACGCTGGGCCATAGGCATGGAGGCACAGCACTATGGCGAAGCTTTGCTGGCGGCAGCGCGCGCACAGGGTTTGCGTACGGCCTGGCTGGGCGCAGAGGCCGGTTTTCTCAGCAATCTTTCTGTGCTGGAAAATCTGCGTCTCATGCATGACTGGCATCGCGGTCATCCCGCGGCCTTCGCCGCCGATCTGCTGGCTGCACTGGACGTCATGGAGTTGGACATGCCCGACTGGCTGCAGATGCGTCCTTCCCAGTTGCTGGATTCACAGCTCATACGCGCGCGGGTGTTACGTGTGCTTTTGCTGCGTGCCGATGTGGCGGTGTTGAGCCCCGTCACATTGGGGCTGGCGGGCGACACGCTTGCCTCGCGCCTGCTGGCGCAATTCGACGGGGCGCGGATTTTTCTGCTGGATCAGGCCCAGCCCAACTGGCCGGCATGGCCGGCGCATGACACTCTTGCGTCATCTCCAGGTGAAATTTCCTCATGAGCACGGAATCCTCACGTCTCGATAAGTTGTCTCTGGAAACGGATAGCCGCTTTCAGCGCCTTGGTTTCAAGCTCGGCCTTTTTGTCGGCGTGGGCGTATTGCTGGGTGTCGGTCTCTTGCTGGGTCTGGCGGTACGTCAGGGTTATTTTGCGGCCAAGACACCGGTGTATTTTGTTGCGCAAAGTGGCTCCGAGCTGCGCCGTGGCATGGCCGTGAAACTTTCCGGCTTCAAGATCGGCGAGGTCCATTCGGTAGAACTCAACCCGTTTGCACGTGTGGATGTCGAGATGCAGATCGAAGACAAATACATGCAATGGGTGAAGCCGGATTCTGTGGCCACACTGGCGCGCGAAGGCATGATAGGTGATAGCTTTATCAGCGTGACCAGCGGCAGCCCGGATGCGCCGGCACTGACCAAGGATGATCGCCTGCGCTTTGTGTTGGGCAGCAGCTTTGGTGATATTGCCCAGGATGTGCGCAATCGCGTGGTGCCTGTTATTGATGAAATGCATGTGCTGCTGAAATACGCGAATGATCCGCAGGGTGATGTGCGCGGCAGCTTTGCCCAGTTGCACCGGCTCAGCAATGATCTGCAACAGACACGTAAACATATTGATCAGCTGCTGCTGCATGTGGATCAGGTGGCGGGAAAAGAAGTGCCGGAGACGCTGGCCCAAGCACGCATAACTTTGCAACGTGCCGATGCCAGCTTGCAGGAAATCGAAAAGGCAGTGCCGGCGCTCAATGCCAAGGCAGCAACTTCGCTGGAGGCCTTGAGTGCGGCGGCGGCATCAGCAACACAGACAGCTGCCAAGGCGGAAAAACTGTTGGACGACACGACTCCGCGCCTCGGCAGCACCTTGGCTGAAACTGAAGCCCTGATGCACGAAAGCCGTTCGGCTGTCAGTGCCGCACGAGGCCGCTGGCCGTTCAAAGGACCAGATGTGCCCGCCGCTGGCAGCACCCCCGCTGTGCCCACAGAAAAGAAATAAGAAAGCCTGCCTGCCTTCCTGTGCTTGCTGAGACATGGATCATGAGAAAAACCAGAACCGTTACCATGCTGCCCTGTCTTCTGGTGTTGGCGACTTTGCTCTGCTCCTGCGCCAGCGTGATATCGGAAGACCGGGCCATAAAAATTTCGGCGGTACATGGCGGCAAACTTAGTCTGCTGCCGGAAAGCCGCAATCCCGTGCTGGTGGTGAAAAGCCCCAAGGGCATAGGTCGTGCGACCTTGCAGCTCGGCAAATCTCTGCCGGAGGGCATGATGGTCGAATTCCCGGGTATGCGGCAGCTGGAATTCTTTTCGCTGAAGAAAAATGGCAAGGCCTTGATCTGTCATGGCACGGCGGAGCCGCAGTTGCCCTGTACTTGGGGCAATGAGTGGCCGGTAGCCAATATGAAGCGCTATCCGGGCGGCATGACGATCAATATCCCGGCAGCTGTATTTGCCGAGCCCGGAGAATGGTCGCTGGAGTGGGTGGATTACTACCGCAACTGACGACGATGGTTTGCGGAATAAAAAAGCCCGGCATTGCCGGGCTTTTTTTATGGGGCGTTGAGCGCTTAAACCACGCCGATAGCACCCATTTTCTTGGCGCGTTTTTTGGCGCCCACTTCCAGAATGCGTTGGTACTGCGTGGGCAGGATGCGCTGCATGAGATCAATAGCCACAGCATCCGGGCCGATGAGCAGACGGCGGCTGTTCTTCATGATGGCCCCGACCACGGCTTCGGCGGCTTTTTCCGGGGTAGTCATAAAGGCCTTTTCGAAATCGCGCGTGGACTTTGCATCCACCATGCCCTTGGTTTCCGTGACGCGGGCATTGCGCGCGATATTGGTTTTGATGCCGCCCGGGTGTACACAGGTCACGCCGATATTGGCGCCTTCAATTTCCAGCTCTTCACGCAGGGCTTCGGTGAATCCCTTCACGGCGAATTTGGCCGCGTTGTAAGCAGATTGCGTGGGTACAGCAATCAGGCCGAAGACGGAGGAGACATTGACGATGGCGCCATCACCGGCGGTCTTGATGTGTGGCAGGAAGGCTTTGGTGCCGTACACCACGCCCCAGAAGTTGATATTCATCAACCATTCGAAGTCCTCGTACTGCATGTCCTGCACGGTGGCGCCCAGCGCCACGCCAGCATTATTGAAGATGATGTTGACGAGGCCGTGGTCCTGAACCACTGCATCGGCCCAGGCATACATCTGCTCGCGGCTGGCTACGTCCACTTTTTGGGTGGTGACCTTCACGCCGAACTGACGGGCCTTCTCGGCAGTCTCGGCGAGGCCGGTTTCGTTCACGTCAGAGAGGGCGAGGTGGCAGCCCTTGCTGGCCATGAGGATGGCGGTAGCGCGGCCTATGCCGGAGCCGGCACCGGTGATAGCGGCAACTTTGTCTTGCAGAGTCTTCATGAGTTCGTCCTGGTCGAGGCTCTTGGTGAGCCGGGATACTGGCCTTGCCCGCCCGCCTGGGGCATCATGCAGGCATCTGGCAACAAGCGTTGTCACATTAGGGATGACAGCATTGAGTGTCAATGTCCCGGAAATCTCAAAACCCGTCATGTCGGGCCAGAATGCTTGTGAGGACTCATGACAGCCGAAGCACAGGGCCGCCGTTATCGCGGTCAGGCCGTGGAAGATCGCCGTGCCGAGCGTCGTCAGCGTCTGCTGGCCGCGGGTCTGGCCGTGTTCGGTGAGGCCGGCTATCACGCCGCGACTGTGCGCTCTATTTGCGCGAGCGCCGGACTCACTGAGCGCTACTTCTACGAGTCTTTCGCCAATAGCGAAGACCTGCTCTGCGCGGTCTATGAAGAGCATATGCGGCTGCAGCAAGAGCGCATCATGGCCGCTGTGCTGGACGCCCCACGTGAACCAGAAGCCATGGTGGAGGCAGGCTTACGTGCCTTTCTGGAGTTGGCCCGGGAAATCCCGGCCGCGGCGCGTGTGCAGTTTGTGGAAGTGCTGGGTGTGAGTCCGCGCGTGGACAAGCTCTATCGCCAGTCCATAGAAAATTTCGCCCAGATGCTGCGTACCCTGAATCTGCAGATGCCACAAAGCGGCCGTCTGCGCGACGAAGAAACACTTTCCATTGGTCTTGTCGGCGCCGCCGTAGGTATCGCCAGCCGCTGGCTGCTGTCCGGTTTTACTCAGCAGTTGGATGACATGCTGGCCACCATGCTGCTGATTTTTATGGGCGTGTGGGGAAAGACGCAGGAATAGATTTGAGCGTCTGGCATAGCAAGTCTCTGGGTCCCGGCCTGCGATCAACGGGAGTCCCGCGGGGCGCCGGGACGACAGCTTTTTTTCATGCACAGGCAGAAAGAGTGAATCGCAGAAGCCAAGTGCAGAGCATATCCTTCTTATAAAGAGTCGGCCCTCTGCGCCTACGCCCCCAACAATATTAAGAAAAGAGAAGGTTGCTGCGAGTCGCGAACGCGCGAGCACCACCCTAACGAAATCAGCTACAGGAGCGTACAGAGCCCGCTAGCCGGCTCTCCGCAGGAGTCGCCTTTCCTTGGCTTACTTTCCTTTGGCGAAGCAAAGGAAAGTGAGGCCCCGCCGGCAGGGCGCAATCCCTTTTAATAATAAACAGTCGGTGCAGCCCCATCGGAGCACTTCACCGAATCCCCGACAGTAAAAAAATCTCCGCACTCCCGGGCAATCGCCAAAACAAAAGCCCAGAACCCGTAAACAAAGGCTAATGGTAAGCAAGAGAAAAACGTCGGGCTAAAGCCCGACCTACGGATGAGGGGATTATCGAGATAGGGAAATAACGCTCAGCGTGGTAAAGGCTTTTCCAACTCGCCAATGCCATAGCTCAGCTCTTCCATCTGCTTTTTCAGATGCGCCTGCACATCAACTACGGCTTGGTTGTAATACAGCACACCCGCCTGCTCAGCAAAAAAATCGAGCAGGAATTCGGCATCAAAGCTGCCCAGCTCCTGATTCAATTCCCGCTGAAAATATTGCTGGAGCTTGCGTATCAGCGCATCACGGGCGGGTTTCTCAAGTTCAATAATGGCCATAAGCTGCTCTAGCGCGGGATATAAACGTAATTCATGCGGCGCTGAATAATGGCCGTCTTGCGATTGAGTCCGCGGGTATTGCGATTTTTATCAAAGTAGCGCGGATTGGGGATCATGGCGGCCATTCTGGCGGCCTGTGATGGGCCAAGATTGCGCGCTGAGGTCTGGTAGTAGTGCCGTGCCGCCGCTTCGGCACCAAAAACACCATCACCCCACTCGATCACGTTCAGATAAATCTCGAAAATACGGCGCTTGCTCATCATGTTTTCCATCATCACGGTAATGATGGCTTCCTCCGCTTTACGCCAAGGTGTGCGCTTGCCGGAGAGAAAGAGATTTTTGGAGAGCTGCTGCGAGATGGTGGAGCCGCCGGCGACCACCTTGCCCTTTTTCAGGTTTTTTTCCCAAGCGGTTTGTATGCCTTCCCAGTCAAAGCCATCGTGCTGCAGAAATTTGGCATCTTCTGATGCCATGACGGCGCGCTTGAGGTTTGGGGATATTTTCTCGTAGGGCACCCACTTATGGTGCAGCTCGGCTTCAGGGTCACTTTCCTGCATGACATCAAGCCGTGCCTCCATAAAGGCGGAGCGTGAGGGATTGTGGTCTATCCACCACCAGACATGGGCTAGCAGCCACAGTTGATAGGCCAGCACGATGCCGATGATGAGCACGATGAGACGCAGAAAAAAGCGGCGGGTCAGGACCATGACGAGGAAAAATTCCTAAGGACAGGCGCGGAGCCGAAAGCGCGTATTCAAGCGGTTTTCGGCTCCGGAAGGAACTGTAGAAGAGGGTGCTGCCTAATTAGTGCGATGGACTCGAGACCGGCCGTGGTCCGGGCAGGGGCAGGAATTCGGTTTCGCCCGGCACCGGATCAAAGCGCTGTGCTGACCATTTTTCCTTGGCTTGCTCGATAAGCGCGGCATCACTGGCGACAAAGTTCCACCAGATGCGGCGCGGGCCTTCCAGCGGGGCGCCGCCAAACACGACAAGTCGAGCTTCGCCTTCTACTTCCACCACCACGGCGCTGCCCGGCTGTAGCACATGCACCAGGCCCGGAGTCAGTAGAACGCCATCTACGCGGGCCTCGCCACTCACCACATAAAGCGCGCGTTCGGCATGTTCAGCTGGAACCGGAAAACAGCCACTCTGATTGAAATGCACGTCGGCATAGAAAAGCGGGGAGTGTGTTTGCACCGGACTTTGCATGCCCCAGCCAGTGCCGGCAATCAGGATGAGCGTATAGGCCTGACCATCCACGCGCGGCAGACTGGCATGGGGATGATGTTGAAAGCTGGGCTCGGTTTGTTCAGAAATTTTTGGCAGAGCCACCCAGAATTGCAGGCCGTGCAGACGGGCGCCATCAAAGCGCAAGGCCGGCGGTGTGCGTTCAGAGTGTGCAATGCCGCGGCCGGCGGTCATCCAGTTCACATCGCCGGGATGAATCTCTTGAATGGTGCCCAGGGAATCTCGATGCAGGATCACGCCTTCAAAAAGATAGGTCGCGGTGGCGAGGCCGATATGTGGATGCGGGCGCACATCAATGCCGGCGCCGGGGGCAAAAGTCGTCGGGCCCATATGGTCGAGAAATATGAAGGGGCCCACCATTTGTCGCGATGCGGCGGGCAGCAGACGCTTAACGCTAAAGCCTTCGCCGAGATCACGTACGTGGGGATGCAATACATCCTGAATCAGAGGTGTGCTCATGAGTCCTCCTGAGAAACGGTTCTGCTATTCATGCTCTACGAAGCGCCGGCGGTGGGCCAGCCACAAATGTAAGGGGATGCTGCATTTGTTTCGTTTGCGTGAATTCAGTGCTGCGGTTTGTCGTCCGACTGCTCCAGTGTTTCCTTGAGCGCAATCTGCAGACGCGAATGCCAGCGCACGAAATAACCCCACATGGCCAGCGCCAGCAATATCGCCAGCGTGACGACGATCACCAGCAAGTGGAATGGCGGCAGGATGCTGGCACTGAGTGCCGACACCAGCAGCAGCATGCCGATCAGTGAAATCACCGGCAGTGTAGAGGCAATGACGCGCCGTACGCGCGCGGTGTACTGGCCGGCCGACTCTGTTTTTACGCTCATTTCCGCCAGGATGAGGCCCAGTGCCTCCAATTTGCGGTAAGCGGCGACGAGAAAGGGCAGGGCCAGCATGAGGCAGGCGGCCCAGAAAATACCGGCACGCCATTCCGGTTTGAGATCATCCATCCACAGGCTGATATTTGTGTAGCGCACGAGATAAGCGCCAGCGAGAAAGACGGCGGCCACCACGCAGAAATTGAGCAGCACATGGATAAGGATGCGCTTGATCATGGCGGCGATAATCGCGTTGTCACCGCTGGGCCGTATATTGCCCAGCCACTCGCTGTAGAGGTGCAGGCTGCGGCCCCAGGAGGCGGGCACGACTTTCTTGATGAGATCAGCGGTGCCATCGGCGCTGCGAATGAGATAGGGCGTGGTCAGCGTGGTAATGGCGGAAACCGCCACGGCGACCGGATACAGGAAGTCGCTGATAACACCGAGTGCCAGGCCCAGCGAGGCGATGATGAAAGAAAATTCGCCTATCTGTGAGAGACCCATGCCCACGCGCAGTGAGGTGCGCGCATCATTGCCGGCGGCAAAGGTTCCGATGGAGCAGCTCAGGATTTTACCGGTGATGACCACAAAGGTGATGACGGCAATCGGCCAGGCGTATTCGATCATGACGCCGGGATCGACCAGCATGCCGATAGCCACGAAGAAAATGGCGCTGAACATATCGCGCAGGGGTTCGATGATGCGCTCGATCAGACGAATCTCTTTGGCCTCGGCCATGATGGCGCCGATCACGAAGGCGCCCAGCGCCATGCTGTAACCCATCTTGGTGACGAGCAGACAGAAGCCGAAGCAGATGCCGAGCACGGTGATGAGCAGCATTTCGCGACTGCCCGAGCGCGCCACGAAACCGATCAGGCGCGGCACCAGCAAAAGCCCCAGCAGCAGGGCCACCACGAGAAAGATGCCGAGCTTGCTGATGGTGCCCATGACGGCGCCGGGGCTGACATTTCCGGTCATGGCGATGCCGGAGAGCAGGGCGAGTATGGCGATGGCGAGTATGTCTTCAACAATGAGCACGCCAAAAATGAGCTGGGCAAAGCGCTCGCGCTTCAGGCCCAGTTCGTCCAGTGCCTTGATGATGATGGTGGTGGAAGAGATGGCCAGCATGGCGCCAAGGAAGAGCGAATCCATATCGCCCCAGCCAAAGGCCCGGCCGATTTCATAGCCCACCCAGAGCATGAGCACAATTTCAGTGAGCGCGGCAATAAAAGCGGTGGCGCCTACCTTCTTGAGTTTGCGCAGGCTGAATTCCAGACCGAGCGAGAAGAGCAGGAAGATCACCCCCAGCTCGGCCAGCATTTCTATGGTGGCGCGGTCGCTGACCAGGGAGTAGGGCGGCGTGTAGGGGCCGGCAATCATGCCTGCGGCGATATAACCCAGCACCACCGGCTGTTTCAGGCGGTTGAAGATGACGGTGATGACCCCCGCCAGCAGCATGATGACGGCCAGGTCCTGCAAAAAGGCATGTGCGTGTGCCAACGGGGTCTCCCTGAGGTGGATGCTGGATTGTCGCCGTTAGCTTACGAATCAATAGCAGATTCTTATAAAAGGCCAACAGGTAATCAATTTAACTAATGTAGCGATGCTGACGATACTGGCTGTGCTTATTGATGACCACCGGCCATTGAGCAATGGCCAGTAAGGAGGATTGCATGAAGACCATCGCCATGATCAGCGCCCGCCCGAATGCGCTGCGCAATACTGTCGGCGCCGCCATTACCCTCGCAGGAGCCGGCCTCATGCTGCATGCAGGTCTGGTAACGCTGGCTGCCCTCAGTGCATCGGCCGCTGCGGCACTATCCTTGGCGACGACCTTGCTGCTGGCGCTGGCTGCAGTGGCGGTCACCGCTCGTATAGCGCATGCGGCCATACAGCCTGAACCGATACCCTTGGCCGTGCCTGCTGCACGCCCTTGGCGTTGAGACGGTTTGATTCGGGGCACTCATAGACCCATATCGCAAGGAGATAGTCATGAGCACTGGAAAAACGGGTAGTGCAAAATCTGTCAAAACCGCCAAGCCTGTCAAGGCAGCGCCGGGCATTCATATCGGCATTGATGAAGCGACGCGCAAGGAAATTGCCGATGGACTGTCGCGCTTGCTGGCCGATACTTTCTCGCTCTATCTCAAGACGCACAACTTTCACTGGAATGTGACTGGCCCGCAGTTCAACAGCCTGCATCTCATGTTCGAGGCGCAGTACAACGAGTTGTGGTTGGCGGTAGACGCTATTGCCGAGCGCATACGTGCTTTGGGCTCACCTGCTCCCGGCAGCTATACCGCCTATGCCAAACTCTCCAGCATTCCGGAAGCCAAGGCTGCGCTAAGCGCAGACGAGATGGTCCGGCAGTTGGTGGAAGGTCAGGAAGCGGTGGTGCGCACGGCGCGCTCCATTTTCCCCGCCGTTGATGCTGCCCACGATGAGCCGACGGCTGACCTGCTCACACAGCGTATGCAGGTTCATGAAAAAACCGCGTGGATGCTGAGAAGTCTGCTCGGCTGAGCAGACTTCTCAGCATGCTTTCCGCGCGGTTTTTCGGCGAGGCTAATGCGGCAGCAGGCCGCGTTAAGCCCCGAAGGGGCGGCCGTAGCCAAAAAACTATAGGCCCTGAGCTGGCCTGTTTTTCGGCGAGGCTAAATGCGCAGCAAGTTAAGGTGCGTAGCGCCGGCCCTGACCCAAAAAACCTACGCTTCAGCTGCATGCTCTCCGTTACGGCCCGCTCAAGCCAGCGGACTTTTACGCAAACGCCGCAAGGAACCGGCATGGAACTTTCCTTTATTCAGAGCAGCAAGCTGGCCATCGTAGCGGCTACCGGGCTGGCTAAAGATGCTCTGCATATTTATACGGGCATGGCAGTTTTTCTGCTGGTACTGCTCTGGCGGCGTTCGTCTCGAACATTGCTGCCCTTGCTGGCGGTGCTGCTGGTGGCGGTGCTGGGTGAGTGGCTGGACCGGCGCGACGATATCGCCAGCCTCGGTCGCTGGCGCTGGAAGGCCAGCGTGCATGACCTTGTTAATACCTTGTTCTGGCCCTGTGTGTTGACGCTGCTGCTGTATCTGAAACTGTTGCTGCCGGGCCGACACGACGACTCTCCTCAGGATTGAGGCGACATCATTTCCCGGCAAAATACCGGGAATAACTGGTCTTCAATCAGCAAAGCCCGAACAATCGCGGGCCTCACTCTTTCGGGCTCCGCCATGTCTTCCCATCCTGCGTCATTGCGCTCCGGTTATGCCTTTGCCGCAGGAACCGTGCTGATCTGGTCTGGCTTTGTCTTACTGAGCCGCATGGCCGGCAAAAGCTCCTTGAATGGCAATGATCTGGTGGCCCTGCGCTTTGCAACGGCCGCTGCCATTCTGTTTCCTTTCTGGTGTTTCAAGTGGCGCGTGCCGCTGCTGGACAAGCGTCTGCTGATGCTGGCTCTGGTCGGTGGGCTGGGTTACACGCTGCTGGCCTACTCGAGCTTTCATTTCGCTCCGGCCGCCCATGGTGCCGTTCTGCTCTCCGGTGTGTTGCCTTTCTTTGTGGCGGGTGTGGCCTGGGCACTGCATGGTGAGCCGCTGCGGCCGCAGATACGGCATGCGCTGGTGCCGATTGCGGCTGGCGTGGCCTGTCTGGCGGTGCACAGTCTTTCGGGCTTGGGCGAAAGCTGGCCGGGTGATCTCATGCTGCTCGGCGCCTCCCTGCTGTGGGCGGTTTATACCGTGCTGGTGCGCCGTTGGGGCTTCTCTCCTGTGGAGACGACCATAGGTGTGACGCTGCTCAGTGCCGCGCTGTTCTTGCCGGTGTATTACTTCCTGCTGCCCAAGGGCATTACGCATGCGCCCATGAGCGCCATCATCACGCAGGCCTTTTATCAGGGCGTGATCGTGGCCATTGTCGCCATGGTTTTGTATATGCAGGCCTTGTCGCGTCTGGGTCCATTACGCTTGGGGACGGCCATGGCCACGGTGCCGGCCATTGCCGGCACGGGTGCCACGCTCATTCTTGGCGAGCCCTTCTCCCTGTGGCTGGTGGCGGGGCTGGTGCTGACCAGCATCGGGGCCTGGCTGGGCACACGATAGTGCCCCTGTAAATCTACTGCGCGCGCGGAATACTTCGTTCGTCCTCTTCGCCTATCTATCTGATAGGTCTCGGCTCCTGCGCTCCGTGCGCCTCGTCTTCCACGCGCTCGCTACGATTTTTAGGGGGCTGAGAATGCTTGATATCCATTGGCAATCGAAATCAGGCAGACAATTGATTGGCCCGCGGAAGCGGGCTTTTCTATTTTCATTCCTGTGTCTTGTCCGTGCGGGAGTGTCTTCAGGCGCCACGAATCTGCCTCTGTCCGGGTAAAAGCACCGCGCTCGACCATACTGGTCGAACTTTTTGCGGTCTTTGCGCCACGGCAAATAAATCCCAGCACGAAAAACCAGTACAGAAAAAAGGAGCTCCATCATGACCGGAACCAATGAAGGCAAGTGCCCCGTCCACCATGTGGCCGGCGCAGGCACCAGCAACAAGGACTGGTGGCCCAATCAGCTGCGTGTCGATCTGCTCAACCAGCATTCTGAAAAATCCAATCCCTTGGGAGAAAAATTCAACTACGCCGAAGAATTCAAAAAGCTGGATTACAAGGCGCTGAAAGCGGATCTCGTAAAGTTGATGACGGATTCGCAGGACTGGTGGCCGGCCGACTTCGGTCATTACGGCCCGCAGCTCGTTCGCATGGCTTGGCATAGCGCCGGCACCTATCGCACGTTTGATGGTCGCGGTGGTGGTGGCCGAGGCCAACAACGCTTTGCTCCGCTCAACTCCTGGCCGGACAACGTCAATATCGATAAATCGCGACGTCTGCTCTGGCCCATCAAACAGAAATACGGCCAGAAAATTTCTTGGGCCGATCTTTTTATTCTGGCTGGCAATGTCGCACTGGAATCCATGGGTTTTCGCACCTTCGGTTTTGCCGCGGGGCGTGACGATGTGTGGGAGCCGGATATGGATGTGAACTGGGGCGCGGAAACCACTTGGCTGGCCACTGATAAACGCTTTAGTGGTGATCGTGAACTGGATAGCAATCTTGCCGCCACGCATATGGGCCTGATTTATGTGAATCCGGAAGGCCCCAATGCCAGCGGTGATTATCTCGCCGCGGCCAAAGACATACGTGACACCTTCGGCCGTATGGCCATGAACGATGAAGAAATCGTCGCCTTGATTGCGGGCGGTCATACTTTCGGGAAAACCCATGGCGCTGCGCCGGAGTCACATAAGGGGCCGGAGCCGGAAGGCGCGCCGATGGAAGCGCAGGGCCTGGGCTGGAACAGTAATTTCGGCAGCGGTCACGGTAAGGACACGGTGTCTTCTGGCCTGGAAGTCACCTGGACGAAAACACCGGCGCTGTGGAGCAATAATTTCTTTGAAAATCTGTTCAAGTTTGAATGGGAGCAGGTGAAGTCCCCGGCCGGTGCCAAGCAATGGCAGGCCAAAGATGCGCCGGACATCATTCCCGATGCGCATGTGCCCGGTAAATTCCACAAGCCCACCATGCTGACCACGGATCTGACGCTGCGCTTTGATCCGGAGTTCGGCAAGATTTCCAAGCGCTTCAGCGAAGATCCGCAGGCTTTTGCTGAGGCTTTTGCGCGGGCTTGGTACAAGCTGACGCATCGCGATATGGGTCCCAAGGCCCGCTATCTCGGCCCGGAAATTCCGAAAGAAGATCTGATCTGGCAGGACCCGCTGCCGGCTGCCACGCACAAGCCTTCCGCCGCT
This sequence comes from Moraxellaceae bacterium, assembly GCA_050739955.1. Lineage (GTDB taxonomy): Bacteria > Pseudomonadota > Gammaproteobacteria > Pseudomonadales > Moraxellaceae > UBA2031. The sequence goes on along the minus strand of JBOICI010000035.1, from coordinate 74,938 downwards.
GATATTACTGAGCTCAAAGCAAAAATTGCGGCATCGGGGTTGTCGGTGAGTGAGCTGGTGTCGGTGGCGTGGGCTTCCGCTTCAACTTTCCGTGGTGGTGATAAGCGCGGCGGAGCCAATGGTGCGCGTTTGCGTCTGGCGCCGCAAAAAGATTGGGCGGTGAATAAATCCGTGCTCAAGGCTTTGGCCAAGCTGGAGGAAATCCAGAAGGCCTCGGGCAAGGCTGCGCTGGCCGATGTGATTGTGCTCGCCGGTAATGTTGGTGTGGAGTTGGGAGCGAAGGCGGCGGGCGTGAGTGTGGATGTTGCGTTTGCGGCGGGCCGTGTAGATGCCACGCAGAATCAGACTGATGTGGAATCTTTCGCGGTGCTGGAGCCGGTGGCTGATGGCTTCCGTAATTATCGTCGCGGAAAAATCGGCGCGCCTACGGAAGCGTTGCTCATCGACAAAGCACAGCAGCTCACGCTGACGGCACCGGAGCTCACTGCACTCCTTGGTGGTTTGCGTGTGCTGGGGGCGAATTTCGACGGCGGCAAGCAGGGCGTGCTCAGTAGCAAGCTTGGTGTACTTTCCAATGATTTCTTCGTCAATCTGCTGGATATGAATACGGAGTGGAAAGCCACAGGCACTGATGCGGAAGTCTTCGAGGGCAAAGATCGCAAGAGTGGTGCTGTGAAGTGGTCGGCCAGCCGTGCTGATCTGGTATTCGGCTCCAACTCTGTGCTGCGCGCACTGGCCGAGGTGTATGCCAGTGCCGATGGCAAAGAGAAGTTCGTGAAGGACTTTGTCGCGGCCTGGGTCAAGGTGATGAATCTGGATCGCTTCGATCTCGCCTGAGCAGCCTGTCTTGTAGCAGGTTTGTGTTGTGCAAAGGGGCCTTCGGGCCCCTTTGTATTTGCGCCTTCGGGCCTTCTTTGTATTTACGTCTGGAGATATTTGCATCCTTAAGGGCGCGCGCTGCGTATTGCCTCATGACGCAGACAAATCCCTTCGGCGCGGGCCGGTAACGCTATGTCTATCACAGCTGCAGCAACTCTCATGGTCGAACCGGCTTTTCCCCTGCTAGAGTCTCGGGCTTGGCAGGTGGACCTGTTTTCGTCCGCCGCCTTCATGACAACTTCTTTCATGGCAGCTCCTTTCATGGAAAATCCGGGGACGCATATGGCCGAGGATCTGGCCCCTCTTGTATATCGCACCGCGCTGGGCGACCAGCGTGCTTTCGAGCAGCTCTATCAGCAAACCTCCTCGCGTCTTTTCGGCGTTGCCCTGGCCCTGCTGCGTCGCCGCGATGTGGCGGAAGAGGTTTTGCAGGAGGCCTATGTAAAGGTCTGGCATGCAGCCGGCAGCTACAAGCCTGAATTGGGCACGGTGAGCACTTGGCTGGGAACCATCGTTCGCCGCAGTGCCATAGACCGTCTGCGTCGCCAGAAAAATGAAGGCCAGACCATGCCCGAGCCGGACTGGGAGCTACTGGAAGATGACGGCCCCGGGCCCCTGGAGCAGATGCTGGAGGATGACGATGCGCGCCGTTTGGCGCGCTGTCTGGAGCATCTCGATGAGCGCCAGCGCGAAACCGTGCGCCTGGCTTTCTTCCATGGCCTGACCCATAGCGAGCTGGCAGAAAAAATGGCGACGCCGCTGGGTACGGTTAAGGCGTGGATACGTCGTGGCCTCGAGAAGTTGAAGGGGTGCCTCCATGAAATATGACAAGCCCGAGCTGCAGCATCGTCTGGCAGCGGAATATGTATTGGGCACTTTGCAGGGTTCGGCACGTCTGCGTTTCGAGCGTCTGCTGATTGGCAATGATGGCCTGCGCCGCAAGGTGGCGGCGTGGGAGCAGCGCCTTAATCCTTGGGCGGCTGCCGTGAAAGCGGTGCCAGTGCCGGCTCATGTCTGGACTGGTGTGCAGCAGCGTCTGGGCTTTAGCAAGGCGGCCCCTGAAAAAGCGACCGGACTCTGGCGCTGGTGGGCGTTTGCTAGCACGGCCTTGGCTGCAGTATTGGCGCTTGTGTTGATGGTGCAGCCGGCTGTTGTGCCACCGATTGCCGTGCCGGGTGTGCATGATCTCGCGGTGCTCAGTACCGACAAGGCCGAGGCTGTGTGGATTGTGCGTGCCCGCAACGATGGCAGCGCACTGGAGTTCTCCAGCCTTAGTGGTGTTGCGGTGCCGACCGGGCATGACCTGGAGCTTTGGGCGATTCCGGCTCAAGGCGCGCCGCGCTCCTTGGGCGTGGTCAAGCTGACGGCAGGTCGTCAGGCTACCGTGGCGATGACGGCGGAGCTGCGTCAGCGCATGGCCGGTGGCGTGGCGATGGCCATTAGTTTGGAGCCAACTGGCGGCTCCGCGACGGGCGCACCGACGGGCCCCGTGCTCTATAGCGGCAAGCTGCAGAGCTGAGTGGCATGTCGGAAATAAAAAAGGAGCCCTAGGGCTCCTTTTTTATGCGGCGCATTTTCTGTGTGCTCAGCCACCCAGTGCGGCGCTGGCCTCGGCCGAGGCATAAAAAACTTCCAGATGCTGACGTACGCGCGCTTCGAGATGGCCGCCTTTTTCCAGTTCTGCGGCCAGTGGCGTGATCAGCAGCTTCACTTCATTCTGCAGGCGAGCCTTGTCGAGGCCAATGCTCTCCAGCACGGTGTGAGCAGGCTCACTACCCCATTGCTCAAACCAGGCATGCACGAGTTCGTTCAGGATTTCGCGGGCGTAACTGGTTTGGCGGAAGTGATTCCACAGCGTATTGCCTATGGCGACGACATCCTGCACATCGTCCGGTTCTACATAGCGAGTAGCGCGTTCCAGCGGTGCCGCTTTTATCTGTTGCCAGAACTGACGTGAGATGGTCTTGAGCTTTGGGGTTTCCAAGGCGTGATTCACCAGCTTCTCGCTCATCTCCATAGTGGCGCGCGTGTTGCGTTTCACATAGCTCTTGAGTGCGCCCTCGATGGCGTCATCTGCGCCGACTCGCTCCATCAAGCCCTTGCCCATTTTCATCAATGAGGAGGCGCCCGGCACTTTTTTGGCGAGGCCGCTATTTTCCGCCATATAGTTTTTCACGCCGTTGTAGACGAGATCGGAAATCAGCTGTGTCACGGAAGGGTTCTGCAAAATGGCGTGCACGATTTCGCGGCGCACCTCCTCGAGTGCGATCAGGCGATCAACGATGAGATCGTATTCGCGGGTGTTCAGGAGTTCTTCCAGCTTGGTCTGCTTGTTGAGCGGACTTTTGATGGCGCGCGTGGCGAGGCTGCCAATTTGTTCCAGCAGACGCGTGGACGGCGTGATTTCAAATACATTGCGCAGCAGGAAGTCGCGTACGCGGACTTCATCGATAATGGCGGTGACCGGGCGCGCTGCCAGCCAATCCCAAGCGACAGCAGTTTCGTCATCCAGTAGCACTGCCAGTGCCGGTCCGGTCAGTTGCTGCATGACATGGCGGGTGTGGGCATCCAGCAACAGCTTGGCGGTGGCGTGCATCTTCTTGTTCTCCATAAGGGCGAGGGCGGGTCGTAAAACGGCAAGAGCGCAACATTAACGCAAGATGCGCCAATATCTATGACTCATCTGCCTTGATTGCGCAGGGAACAAGCAAAAGATCATGAGGCTTGGCGGATATGGCAGCGTCTCTTGCATGCCTGTGATGTGAATGTGCGCCGGCTCACGGCTAAAAGGTGCTGCGCATCCCGTTATCGCCCTGATGCTCCGTTGATACATCACAGTATTGAAGGGAAATTTCGATTCGGGGATGGTAGCGCGTCTTATTCCTGTTATTTTGTGCGCAGCCGAATTCGTACGCTGGGATGGCATATGAGTGATTTTCTGCAAAACGAACATCTAGTCTGGGATCTAACCCGACTCACCGATCATGATCGCGCCACGCGTTTCGCCATGCGCTTTCAGGAGTCGCTTTGCGTCTACTCTCCGCCGGTGGAGCAGCTTTATACCAATTACGAGATTATCGTTCCGGACGATGACGGCAGAAAGCTGATCATTCTTCCCAATCCGCATGCTTTTCACGACACGTTCAGTCATATCAATGAAGATGCCGTGGTCCAGACCAGCCTCTTCATTGCGCCGGACAAAGAAGGCAAGTTGCAGTTGCTGGTGCCCTTGGCCAATGGCAATCGCCGTCCCATGCCGCTGGCTATCGGACTGAACTTCATACAAAGCAAGCTGGGGGCGGATGTGCCTTTCCTGCCGGTACTGGCCAAGGGCGACTTGCGCGAATTCAAGCAGTCCATGCCCATCCTGCATTTGCACCGCATCGTGCTGTCACGGGTCACGCGTCATTCCGAGCTGGAAATCCGCGCCATCCGCAAATCCATACAGAATCGGCTCATCCAGCACTTCGGTTTTGCCGCGATCGGCAAGGCCGCACTGGCCTGAGCTTCTGTGTGGCCATAAAAAACGCGGCCTTGGCCGCGTTTTCTTTTTTATGACCTTCGCGCGACTTAGCGCTGACAACACATTGCGCTGCATCGGCCTCGCAAGGCGCTCTCACACGCCTGCGTTTGTGCTTGCTGGCGTGTTTCAGTGCCGGCCAGCGCCGCGTATGAAGTTGACGATGCGCCCCAGGTCTTCACGGGCCTCCGGCAGCACAGGCACAAAAATGGGCCAGACATGCAGCACATCCGGGCGCGATAGCAGTGTGGCCTCCACCCCCGCGCGGCGCGCGGCCTCCTGTACGGCATAGGCATCGTCGCGCAGGCATTCCTGTTCGCAAACCGTGATGAATAGCGGGGGCAGGCCGGTGAAGTCGCCCAAGGCCGGCGAGGCATAGGGGTTCAAGGCATCGGCCGGGCTTTGCGCATACAGCGGGCGGCCGGTTTCCAGCATGGCGGTGCCCAGCATCCAGTCCGTAGCATCGTTGCTGCTTATGCTGGGATTGATAAAGCGCACATCCGAGACCGGCGACATCACCACCGCGCATTTGGGCAGGGCCGTGCCGGCATCGCGTAAGGCCAGCAGGGTGCCCAGGGTCAGGCCGCCACCGGCAGAGTCGCCGGCAATGGTGATCTGTTCGGGACGCCAGCCGCGCTGCAAGAGCAGCCGATAGCTGGCCACGGAATCTTCAATGGCAGCCGGGAAGGGATGCTCCGGGGCCAGGCGGTAATCCGGCAGCCAGACCTCGGCATTCAGTTCGCGCGCCAGGCGGCTGCAGAAATTGTGATAGGTACGCGTCTTGCCGCAGACAAAGCCGCCACCGTGCAAATAAAGAATGACCTGACTGGGCGCCTCCACACAGAGGCGGTCGCCGCGCAGACCTTTTTCATTGAACTTCTCGGCCTTCACGCCACGCGCCATGAGGGTGGGCGGCGACTGGTTCATATGCAGGCGCAGGTGTTTGACCAAGGCCTCAGGGGAGGCCGGCGTGTGTTTGATGGAGCGGCGGGCGCCAAACTTGACGATACGCGCGATAAGGCTGGGCATGTGTTTTCGTTCTTTCAGGGAGCAAGACGGCGCCAACCTTAGCGGCTTGGGGCGGGGTGGGCCATGGCATTTCCGACCTGATCCTTGTCGTATGGGGCCATGTCGGCAGCATGTCTGGCGGTTGTTGCGAGGGTGGCGGCTGCATTACCCTGCGGGCATTGTTTTCTCTGAGTCCTGTGGCATGACGACACTGCGCCAAAGCCTGGAAATTCAGACAACGCCAAGCGCGCTGTTTGATTATGTTTCACGCCCTCTGCACTGGAAGGAGTGGCATCACTCCTCGCTGGAAGTGCGCGGTGTGCAGGATGAGCCGCTGGTGGCGGGTCGCCGTTTTGAAGAAAGCGTGATGGCCGCGGGCGGTTTGCGCCGTGAGCTCACCTGGCTGGTGGAGGAAAGCCATCCCGGCAAACGCTGGCGCGCTTCAGCCTATATGGCCGATGGCAGCACGGTGCGTCTTTGCTACGAGTTTGAGGCTACTGCGGCGGGCACGCAGTTTACGCGCACCTTGGATTACACCGTGGCGCCGGTGCTGCTGCGTCTGATTAATCGTTTCTTTTTGCAGGGCAAGGTCGAGCGGGAGTCAGAGGCTGCGCTGCAGCGTCTGGGCGCGCATTTCCAGTCAGCCTGATAAATCTGTGCTGGAAAGAAAAAGCCGCTTATTCAGCGGCTTTTTTTTCGGGAGGAGTTTTGTTTTGGCGCGGCTTTTTGGCCGGGCCAGCTAGGGGCGCACTGTCATCTGCTTGCTTGAGTGGCGGCTTGCTTGTGGCGGCCTTTTTTGCGGGTGCTTGCGGGCTGCTGCCGGCTTTGTCCAGAATTTTTGACACGGCGGGAGAGCTGTAAAAGCCCTCAAGATTGCGCCGCAAGATGGGCGCCAGCAATTGTTTGCGCTCCAGCATGGCGATGACCGGAGGTGCAAAGCGCATGGCTTCGCGCATGGCGATATCGCGCGTGATGCCGATTTCATCCAGTAAATCACTGAGCGTGCTTTCACCGTACTTGTCGAAGAAGCTGTCTATGCCACTATCGATAAGTGCGATGTAGAACGGGGTCAGACGCAGCTCACGCCAGGTTTCATAGCCGATGACAAAAAACTCTTCGAGATCCAGGCTGGAGATGCCGGACTTGATGCCGGCAATACGCTTTTCTTTCAGCAGGTCCCATACATCCAGCACCAGCTCGCGGATTTTTTCTTCATCAAAATGGCCAAGTAGAAATTCTTCACTGCGTTGCAGGATTTCTTCCATGCTGCGGCGCATGTATTTGCGCAGATTTTCTTCCAGACCCTCTTCTATCACCGGCAAGGCTGAGCCCAGCAGCGATTGGCCAAGGCGCACGGCCCGTCCGGCGGCAGGCAGGCGGCGAGCCCGCTCCATGCCTTGCTGGGCATAGCCGCGTATGCCTTCCAGCACAACATCGGACGCGAGCGCGGCATAAACCGGATTGGCCACGGCTTCGTGCACAAGGCGCTCGCGCAGGTCGCGCATTTCCAGAATCTTGTCGAGGAATTCGGCGAACAGCCCGTCCGGCATGAGATCGCCCAAGGTGGTCTCTGCATGGATGGGATGGGCATGCAGGCCGCGGGCAATATCGCCCACCAGTTCCGGAATGGCGCCGGAGAGCTCCAGCTCCACGGCATAGACCCGCACGGTGTCCTTGATCATATAGCGCGTGACAGCTTCGTTCAGGCGTATCTGCGTGGCCAGCTCCAGCAACTGGTCCACCTCGGTTTCCAGCAGCTCTTGCAGGGCGTTGCCGGTCAGCTGTTCTTGCAGATAGGCGATATGGGCGTCCAGCAGGGCTTGGGTCAGTGCAGTGTTTTTGCCGGCCATTACAGTCTCCGTGCATTGGCGGGTGAGAAGCCAAAAGTCAGGGCACTGATGCTAACAGCAGGGGCAGGCAAAAGCAGGAGGCTGAATATGACGATGCGGTAGTGAGAGTGTGCCATTTTTGCATGTCGTGTCTGTGCCGCGTTCCTGACGCCGGCACTTCTGGAGGTTCTGAGGCCATAAAAAAATCCGGCGCTTGCCGGATTTTTTTATAAAGATGATTTTATGCAGAAGGCTGACTTTTCAGTAGCCGCCTTTCCGGCTTTCCCTGTTTGTGAAAAGACTCTCGAGAAAGCCCTGCATTTTTTTCCAGGAGGCTTTGTCGGCCTTGGCGTTATAGGCGATGTCCATGCCGTTGTCTTTGCCGAGTCTGTCAGCATCGGTGCTGGTGAAAGCATGTTTGGCATCCGGATAGCCGACAAAAGTGAAATCGGCGCCGGCCGCTTTCATTTCTTTTTTGATGGCGGAGATATCGCTTTCCGGAATGAATTTGTCGGCATCACCATTTAGCACCAGTACGCGTGCCTTGATGATGCCTTTCTGTGCGGGTGCCGCCGTGGCCAGTACGCCATGGAAGCTGACCACGCCAGCGAGGGCCATGCCTTGGCGCGCCATATCCAGCACGATCTTGCCGCCGAAGCAGTAGCCTATGGCCGCCAGCTTGTCGGCATCCACTTCGGTTTGCGCTTTCAGTAAATCAAGGCCGGCCTGGGCGCGGGCCATAGAGATTTTGCTGTCGGCTGCGGCGCCATGCATCATTTCCATGGCTTCACTCTTGTGCTCGGTGTGTTTGCCTTCGCCATACATATCTATAGCCAGCGCGGCATAACCCAGTGCGGCCAGTTCGCGGGCGCGGCGACGGGCATAGTCATTCAGTCCCCACCATTCATGCACGACCACGATGCCGGGACGCTTGCCCTTGATGCTGTCGTCAAAGGCGTAATAGCCCAGCAACTTGCTGCCATCGGCAGCTTCATAGGGAATTTCGCGAGTTTTGATTTCGGCCAGCGCGGGCAAGGAAAAAAGGGCGAGGCAGGAAAGAATCAGGGTGCGCAAAAAACGCGACATGGCGGGTCTCCTTGTGGGCAGCAGGATGTGTGTGCCGTGCATTCCGCCTGTTTAGGCGGCATGCTCGGCCCGGGGAAATATAGCCCCGGTCTTGTTTGAATCCATATTTTCCTGCGATGGAGTTGTCATGAGAGCCCGTTTTTTCATCCTGCTTGCGCTATTGGCTGGTCTGCAGGGCTGCGCGGCATTGTTTTCTGCGTCGTCACCGGCTCTGCTGGGCACAATATGGCAGGTGACGGAGCTGCAGGGCGAGGCGTTCGTGGCGCCGGGCGGTCAGAGATTCACTTTGCAGTTGCAGAAAGATGGCCACATGCGCGCCTATGCCGGCTGCGATGTGCTGACGGGGCGTTTCCAGCTCAAGCAAGGCTGGGGTGGCGAGGGTCTGTTGCGAGTCGGGCCTTTTGATTTGTTGGAGCGGCAGTGCGCGCCGGAAATTGCGCAGCTGGAAAGAAAGGTGATTCATGCCATGGAGGGCGGTTCCCGCTACGTGCGCACAGAGGCTGGCACCCTGGAGTTGCGCAATCCCATCGCGGTTACGCTAATCCGTTTCCGCGCACAGTCGCCAGCACCCTGAATGTAAAAACCCGCAAGCCAGTGGCATGCGGGTTTGCCGCTGACGGCGCTCAACGCAGGCTGGTCAGGTGCCGGTCCAGCTCTGGGTGCTCGCTGATTTCATCCGTCAGCACGGGCTCGGCCGCCGCCACGGGAACCACGACGGGAACCGGGCGCGGTGTTAGCGGCAGCACACTCACCTTGTTCGGGGCCGGGCTCGGGCCGGTCTGGCCGATATAGTCGATCAGGATATCGCGCAGCTTCAGGGCAATATCACGCACTTCCGCGTCCGGCATATTGTCGGCGGCACTGAGCACCGCGCGCGCATATTCGGGCGACTGCTGGAACCAGACCAGATCAATGACGCGGCCCGCGCGTTTCATGCTCACGAAAAGGCGCGACTGCAGCGCAAAGCTGGCGCTGTTCTGTTGTGGGGACATGACAAGGGACATCTCACCCTCCTATTTTTGCTCGGTGCCACGTCCTGATGGCGATGGATCCTATGCGCCCCACGAAGCGAAACTCATGCCATGGCCGATGCGCGTGTCGGACAAGTCCTTGCTTTTTAGGCTGGGCGTGCACTGCTGGGCCGGGTTATTGCGGAATTTCTCTCGAACACACAGAGGCTTAGCGTCTGCAGCAGGATGTCGGCGCGATCTGTCGGGGCGGTCTGAAGCGCGGCTGCTTCGCGATGGCCTGCGCAGCTTCGGTGCCTGACAGCGAGGGAGGGAGTTGCTTTTGGTGCGAACGTACCCGATCAGAGCTTGGCGTTTGCCGGAGGCAGGCGGACCAGCTCTACGCCATCCACCCGCATTTTCCACTGGCCCTGCTCCAGATGCGGCGGCTGCTCCACCATGAAGGTGGTGTGCAGCGGACCTATGCCCACGATGAAGTTATTGCCCTCGAAACGGATGATGGGAGCGTTGACCGAGGTGGTGCCCTTGTCGTGGCGGCGCAGGTAATTCACCGTGCCGTCGGTATTGATGACAAGGTCCATACGGCTTTGCTGCCAGCGGCCGGCATAGTTGCTCTTATCGGCAGGTAGCGGTTTGCCGCAGGCCGTCAGCGCCAGCAGCAGAGGGAGTATCAGGCAGGTTTGCTGGCGGGTGTGCTTGTACATCCTGTTCATTGCATGGTCCTTCCAAGGCCGCGCCTACTCTGCCATCGCCTCTGCGTTTACGGCAAACCAATGTCGGGCGAATGGCGGCCACCTCGTCTGGTATTTCTCATCAGTGTGGCGTCGGGAGGGCGCTGCTAGAGTGACCAGCTCCGGTACTGCCTATAAGAAAAATAAAGTACGAGCCCGTCCATGAAGTCATTATTCCTGCGTTCAGTCGCCCTGCTTGCTCTCTGTCTGTTTGTCTCAGTTCCGGCGTCTGCCGCGGTGCTTTGCGTCTGGGACCCGTTGGGGGCTCAGGGCGAAGGCTTCAGCACCATGAAGGACTATGCGCTGACCGCACGTAGCTGGGGCGCGGATGTTGTACTCAAAGCCTATACCGATGATCGCGTTGCCAGTGAAGACTTCAAGGCCGGTCAGTGCGATGGCGTGCTGATTTCCGGTCTACGCGCGCGCAGCTTTATTCCCTTCACCGGCTCGATTGATTCCGTGGGCTCCATTCCTAGCTATACGCATATGCGCAAGGTCATAGACCTGCTGGCCAATCCCAAACTCACGCCGAAAATGATTAACGGCCCTTATGAATTTGCCGGTGCAGTACCGTTGGGCGCGGCCTATTCCTTTGTGAATGACCGCAAGATCAATTCCATGGCCAAGGCCGCCGGCAAGAAAGTGGCCGTGCTGGAGTGGGATAAATCGCAGGCGGAAGTGGCGCGTTTGGTGGGGGCGGTGCCGGTGCAGTCGGACATCACCAATTTCGCCGGAAAATTCAATAATGGTCAGGTCGATATCATTTTCTGTCCCATCGTGGGCTATAAGGCGCTGGAACTTTACAAAGGCTTGGGCAAGAACGGTGGCATTGCGCGCTTTCCCATTGTTCAGGTAACGGCTCAGCTCATTATTCGTCGTGACAAATTTCCGCCGGATTTTGGTTTGAAAAGCCGCATCCTGATTGCCGGGCAGGTGCCGCGCTTCTTCGGCATTATTCGTAATGTGGAGCGTGAGGTGGATCCGGCACACTGGATGCCGGTGCCGCTCAGTGATCGTGACGGTTATGAGAAAGTGATGCGTGAGTTGCGCATACATCTGACCAAGGCCGGCTATTACGATCCGGCCATGATGACCTTGCTCAAACGCGTGCGCTGCAAGATGGAGCCGGATAACGCCGAGTGCAGCCAGACTGAAGAATAAGGGCCTGATAATAAAAAACGCCGCTAGCTGCGGCGTTTTTTATGGGCGGGATTTACTCCCAGACCACGCCTTTGGCTTCCTGCCATTTGGAAAGGCGTTCGCCGTAATGCTTTTCCAGTTCGTTACGCTTGATCTTCAACGTGGGTGTGATGATGCCGTTTTCCACAGTCCAGTTTTCCTGAACGAGAATGGCCGCGGCCAGATGCTCATGTGGGTCCAGCTGTTCGTTGAGGCGGGCGACATGCTCTTTGAGGTTGGCCGTGAAAGCATCGCGCTCAATGCCTTTGAGACGGGCCTTCTCTTCGGGCGTGAGATTGATGAGGGCAATGGGCTGCGCCATATTGTCGCCCACGACACTGACCAGCTCGATGCCGGGAAAAGCCACCAACAGGTTTTCAATCGGAGCGGGTGCCACGTATTTGCCCTTGCTGGTTTTGAAGATTTCCTTGATGCGACCGGTGATGCGCAGGCGGCCTTGATGGTCGATCACGCCCTTGTCGCCGGTGCGCAGCCAATCGCCATCGACAAAGGCATCCGCCGTCATCTGCGGCTCTTTGTAATAGCCCAGCATATTGCCGGGGCTCTTCACCAGAATTTCGCCAATGTCTGAAAGTCGGCATTCCACGCCGGGCGCAACCTTGCCCACCGAGCCCACCATTTGCTCGCCGGCGCGCGTGGCATGTGACCAGGCCATGTTTTCCGTCATGCCATAGACTTCGAGAATTTCCAGGCCGAGGCGCTTGTACCACTCGATCAGCTCGGGGGCGAGTGCGGCAGCGCCGGAGAGCGCAAGGCGGCATTGGTCCAGACCCATGGCGGAGAGAATCTTGCGCCGTAGCACGCCACCCAACAGCGGAATGCGCAGCAGGCGCGCCAATTTTTTCGGCGGCATTTTCTCGCTGACTTTCTGGTAGAACTTGGTCCAGATGCGCGGCACGGCAAAAAATACAGTGGGGCGTGCGCGCTGAATGTCGGCGGCAAAAGTCTCCAGCGATTCTGCGAAATACACCGTCATGCCGTTATAAAGCATGGCGATCTCCACCGCGCAGCGTTCGGCCACATGGGATAGTGGCAGATAGGAAATCAGGCGGTCGCCGGGAGCCATGCCGTAAATCTTTCCGGCCTCGGTGCCGAGCAGGGCAACGCGGCGAAAATCCTGCATCACACCTTTGGGCATGCCGGTGGTGCCCGAGGTATAGGTGATGGTGGCCAGTTGCTCGGGCTGCAGTTGGCAGATGTCGGTCAGTGGCGAAGATTTTTCGATGAGGTCGGTCCAGCGCGGATAGCGCTGCAGGGCATCGCTTGGTGCCAGTGAAAAAGCAATGCAAGGCAGCCCACCGGGCACGCCGGCTTTCATGCTGTCCCAGTCATCCAGCTTGCCCACGAAAAGCAGTTTGCTTTCGCTGTGCTCCAGAATCTGCGCCACGGTTTTGGCGGCGAGCGTGGGATAGAGCGGCACCGTGACGTGGCCAGCCATCCAGATGGCCAGATCGGCAATGATCCACTCGGCGCAATTCTTGGACATGAGACCGATATGGCTGCCGGCGGGAAAATCCTGCGCGCGCAAATGCGCGGCCATGCGCCGTGCTTCGTCGTCCACATCCTGCCAGCTGTATTCACGCAATTGCCCGCCACCGGTGGGTTGCACAAAGCAGACCTGATGCGGGGCATGAGCCAGCTGTCCGGCCAGTGCGTCCAGTGGTGATTTGAATGCTGTGGAAACTGCCATCGTCTTCCTCCTTTCGTTGTAAGCCCTGAGTCGGGTCTGGGCGGCGGCATGAGCGCATCCGGGAACCGGGGGGTCATTTCTTATAGACGAAGCGGCTGCTGGCGGCTAAGCAATGGCGACGATTGCCCCGGTTTTTCTGTGGTGCTGCCACGGGACCACCCGCATTCATTCCAGTTTTGTTGCTATCCACCAACTGCTGCCGCCGGCGTCCTGCGCGCCGCCGCGTTTGTCGGCATCGGTTTTTTGCAGCGGGGCCTGCAAGGATGTGGCACCCGCTGCCAGCGCACGCTGAGAGCAGGCATCCACATCCGGCACATACACATGCACATGGGCCGGGCGGCTGGAAAAATCAGCGCTGGCATGAGCTCGTCCTGGTCGGGGTTTGCGGCTGGAGCACCGCGCCGGTCGGTGCAATACTGCCTGCATCGTCAGGAGGTGCCTATGTGCTCACGCAAGGGGATACGCGGAGGTTTGCTGCTATTGATGCTGCTGGCCACTCCGCTGCAGGCCGATGATATTCGTACTTGGGTGGATGCAGACGGCACCGTGCATTTCGGTGACCAGAATGCGGCCCCCAAGGACAGCAAGGCGGTAGAGCTGCAGCCGGGCTCGGTGGTCAAGGTGACGCCGGCGCCGGCCGCATCAGCCGCCGCTTCGGCGCCGGCGGTATCCGCTGCGCCGAAAAGCAGTGCGCGGCCCTGCACGCCGGTGACGGAATCGTATATCGATCCCATCAGCGGTATGCGCCGGGAGCCGGATGCCAGCCGTTGTGCAGAGGACGGAAACGGCGATGTCATGCGCAATAATGACTATCCCTACTACTACTGGGGGCCCTGTAATGGCCCCGCCTGTGTGCGCCCGCCACGGCCAACGTTGCCACCGCGTCCGGTCCAGCCCTTGCCGCCATCGCGGCCGGGGATAGGCGGCTCACCCCTCGTGCCTTTCCGCTGAGGCTGGATTGATGCTTTGAAACAGGCCGCCATGTGCGGCCTGTTTCTTTTCAGAAGCGTTCGCGCAGGCCGAGATAACGCCATTGTCCGGCCGGCAGGCCAGACAGTCCCACGCTGCCTATGCGCAGACGTTTCATGCTGAGGACATTCAGGCCGGTACTCGCGCACAGCTGCACCAGCAGACCCGGATTCCCTGTCTTGATGGCGAAGCGCAGGCGCGTATCACTTTGCCAGCTGGCCTTGATGGCCGCGCGCGCCGGGCCGCCGCTCTGGTTGAGGGCAGGGAGGATGTCGATAGCCGGGCGCTCGGCCACTTCCACAATGATTTCCTGCTCCAGCAGAGCGGCATCCTCGTTGAGCTTGCGCGCCACGCGCCAGTCCTGCGTAAACACCTGCAGACCATGCATGCCGGGCTGCAGTGCCAGCGCCGGTGCACATTCCTGGCGATGAAAATGCCGACGCAGGAGGCGTATGCCGGATTTATCCGCAGCCATCTGCGATTCCGGCGTAATGCTTTGCCGCGTGAGCTCCAGCTCTGTGCTGGCGCCGGCGGGCAGGTGCAGCAGCAGGGTTACTGGTGGCACCGGTTCGGCACGCGCCTGCGGATGCAGCTCGATTGCTTCATCGCCCACCTGGAATTGCGGTTCGTCCACCACCTCACCATTTACCAATACCCAGCCGCCCTCGATAAGCAATTCCGCCTCACGGCGTGAGCACTGGTAAAGCTCGGTGATGCGTTTGGAGAGACGTATGGTGTCGGTCATGAAAGGGTTCTTGTGCTCAAAGGATTTGCAGATGATGCAGCAGGGTCGCCACGGCGCCGGCAACCAGCAGGGCAATCACAAGGATTTTGGGTCTTGTCCGGGCCCCGCACGCTGTACGGCAGATCGCGCAGAAGGGGGAGCCGGATATTTCTTCAAGAAAGCTTCCACGGCGTCCTTGGAAGCATCGAGATCCTGCCGGTTTCCGAGCATACGATCTTGATGGCATCAATCAGGCCGCCCGCATGGGCGGCCTCGGCGGCGCGTGGAGGAATGTCGGAGCTCATCTCTTGTGTTCCTGCGGGGCGACGGACCTGCATCATGCCGCAATGTGCGGCCCGCTTCATCCCACATCGAGACGTATGGCCTTGTATGGCTCTTGCTAGCTGCGTTCTCTAGCCCCGCGTGCGCAAGCGCCTCAGTCTGTGCCGAAAATCTGTTCGTAGAAAACCCCAATGCCCGCAAGCGCGGACTCGGGCACCAGGCCGGCCATGATCGCATAGCCCAGAAAGGCAAATGCCCAGAACAGACCACCGGGAATGATGAAAAGCAGATTGAGTTTGCCGATGTGCTTATTGCTCAGGCCCTTGGGATCGCGCGCGGCGCTATTAGCATGTTTTTGTGCAATGCAGAGGGGCAAGACGGTGAGCAGTAGCGTGAGTAGCGAAGCAGCATGCAGTGCGTTGATTTCGGTGGCTCTTTCGGCCGCTTTGTCCGCAACCCGGCTCAGCAAGCCCGCAATGATGTAGAGCCAGGCGACGCCGCTGTATCGCCACACCGTAAAGGTTTCCCTGTAATAGGCATCAGCAATGCGCGCGAATAGCGAGTGCGTGAAAAGCAGCTGGAAAATGGAGCGCAGTGCAGGGCTGACATCTGCCCCCTGGACGCGCTTCTGTATCTGCCAGTGCTTGTAAAACCAGTAGATGGAGTAAGTCCCTAGGGTCGCTAAATAAAGCAGCAGAAGTTTGGGAATGGAGGTGACAAAGAAAGGGCTTTGGCTGGTGGAGTAGGCGGGGCGATCTTCCGGCAAGGTGAGATCAGAGGCGGGTGCTTGATACACGTTGTCCACGAAAAATCCTTGCTCTGGATATGAGGCCGGCAGGCTAGCAAGTTTGCTCTTCGCCAGACAATGCGTAGTCACCGCAGCCGCCAACGTGCACAAATAAAAAGCCCCGCTTAGGCGGGGCTTTTTATTTCAGACAGTGCAGTGGCTCAGGCAGCCGCTTTTGCCGTCTTGGCGGAAACTTTCGGCTGTGGATTGCCGAACTGCAGCACGCCGTCCTCAATGCTCTTGAAGCGCAGCATGGCCAGATCGAGGGCATAGTTCATATAAATGCGCCACGGTGCCTTATTGCCCTGACGCGGCAACTTGCCGGCAGCGCGCTGGATATAACCGGAGCGCATGGCCACGAAAGGCTCCTGCGTGACGGTGGGATCGGTGTTATGCGGCATCACCTGACGCGCGCCGGTCTTGTCCATACGCTTGATCACGCGGCAGATGAATTCGCTGCTGATGTCGGCTTTCAAGGTCCAGGAGGCATTGGTGTAGCCGAAGATCATGCCGAAGTTGGGCAGGTCTTCAAACATGATGCCCTTGTAGTTCATGGCCTTGGGCGCATCAAAAGCTTTGCCGTCCACGGCGAGGCTCATGCCGCCCATAAGCTGCAGATCAAGGCCGGTGGCGGTGATGATGATGTCCGCTTCCAGTTCCTGACCGGATTTCAGCTTGATGCCTTTTTCGGTGAAGGTGTCGATGTGATCTGTCACCACGGAAGCCTTGCCTTTACGCAGCACTTTGAACAGATCGCCATTGGGCACAGCGCAGAGACGCTCTTCCCAAGGGTTGTACTGCGGCGTGAAGTGCTTCATGTCGTAATCTTTGCCGACCTGAGCGCGCACTTGACCGAGCAGGATGCGTCTCACCACTTTCGGGCGCTTCATGGAAAGGTTGTACACGCCCATCTGCAGGCCGAGATTGCGCGTGCGACCGAGGCGATACACCGCCATTTCCGGCAGGAAGCGACGCAGGCCCTGCGAAATGATGTCGTTCTGCGGAATGCTGGCCACATAGGTGGGCGAGCGCTGCAGCATGGTCACGTGCGCGGCCTTGTCGGTCATGGCTGGCACCAGCGTTACCGCGGTTGCACCCGAGCCGATGATGACCACTTTCTTGCCGCTGTAGTCGAGATTCTCCGGCCACTTCTGCGGATGAATAACCGTGCCCTTGAAGCTCTTGATGCCGGGGAATTCTGGTGTGTAGCCGGCTTCGTAGTTGTAGTAACCGGTGCAGCTGATTACGAAGCTGGAGGTCCAGGTTTCTTTCTCGCCAGTCGCGGTGTTTTCCACCACAGTGGCCCACTGTGCGCTGTTGCTGTCCCAGTTGGCGGAAAGCACTTTGCGGCCGAAAGAAATTTTCTTGTCGATGCCGTTTTCGCGCGCGGTTTCCTGGATGTAACTACGGATGGTGTGACCGTCCGCAATGATCTTGGAGTAGTCCGTCCACGGCTTGAAGCTGTAGCCCAGCGTGTACATATCGGAATCGGAACGTATGCCGGGATAGCGGAACAGGTCCCAGGTACCGCCGATAGCCTGACGACCTTCCAGCAGGGCGTAGGTCTTTTCCGGGCAGTTTTTCTTGAGATGGTAGGCAGCACCGATGCCGGAAAGTCCGGCGCCGATAATCAGTACATCAACGTGTTTGCTGGCCATGTGCGGATACCTGTTCTTGTGAGTGGCAGGGCTCGCCAGTAAAGGGCCTGATGACGCGGCCACGAGCCTTGTTGCAACGAGACTGATCGTAGTGGGGTCGCTGTGAGGCTGTAGAGGTGGCTAGCGGCCATTTTCCAATCATTCGGGGCCAATGTAGCTATCTTGTTGAACAGGAAGGGAAATCCTGTCTGACAAGATTGCGTGTCAGATGGCTGCGAGGTCACTTCGCGCTGGTTTTCAGCAGCGCTTTGCCGGCTTCTGTAAAGGTCCACCATTTGCGCGCTTCGCCCGTATCCAGAAAATGCTGCGCTGCCAGCAGGGTGTAGAGCACGCAGGGGTCGTGGCGTTCGGCCATGGTGCGGCCCAGTGCCAGATAGACTGCCAGCGCATCCCGCCGGGCCAGTTCGGCCGGCGTGGCTATGCCCAGACGGCGCAGATCGGCGGCGATGGAGGGGCCGATATTGGGGAGGTCTTCCAGATCGGCGCCGGCCTGCATGGCCTCAGGCCTTTTTCACGAATTCCGATTTCAACTTCATGGCGCCGAAACCGTCGATCTTGCAGTCGATATCGTGATCGCCGTCCACCAGCCGGATATTTTTCACCTTGGTGCCCACTTTCAGCGGCGTGGAGCTGCCCTTCACTTTCAGGTCCTTGATCACGGTCACGGTGTCACCATCGCTCAGCACATTGCCATTGGCATCGCGGATGACACGGGCGCTGTCGGCGCCGGTATCAGCGCCAGCCGCTGGCCATTCATGAGCACACTCGGGGCAGACCAGCATGGCGCCGTCTTCATAAGTGAATGTGGATTGGCATTGCGGGCAGGCGGGCAGCGTATTCATACAGAAAGACTCGTGGCGATAAGCGTCGCGCATTGTAGCTGGTCGAATACGCAATGGGACTGGTGTACAGCTGATACAGACAGGCACAGAATCACGGCGTCAGATTTTGCAGCGTATGAGGGATGCGGGATGTCGAACTATCAGGAACAGGCGCCCGATGGCGCGTTCTATAAAACCTTGCTCGAATCCACCAAGGCCATTCCCTGGCATATCGACTGGAAAACAACACGCTTCAGCTATATCGGTCCGCAGATTCAGGAGCTGCTGGGCTGGACGCCGGAAAGCTGGATGACGGTGGAAGACTGGGCTGCGCGTATGCATCCCGATGATCGCGAATACGTGGTGAACTTCTGCATCTCACAATCCCAGCTCGGCATTGATCATGAAGCGGATTACCGCGCCCTCACCGCCGATGGCGGTTATGTCTGGATCCGCGATGTGGTGCATGTGGTGCGCCGGGGCACGGAGGTCGAGGCTCTGGTCGGCTTCATGTTCGATATCAGCGAACGCAAAAAGAATGAACAGGAATTGCTGCGTCTGCAGCGCGAACTGGAAGAGCTTTCCTATAAAGACGGCCTCACCCGCGTATTCAACCGTCGCATGTTCGATGTGGTGATGGAGCGCGAATGGGCCAATGCCTATCGCCAGCAACAGCCGCTCTCGCTGGTGCTTCTGGATTTGGATTTCTTCAAGCACTACAACGATCACTACGGCCATCTCGCCGGTGATGCCTGTCTGCAGCGCGTAGCAGCTTTGCTGGAGGGCAGTGCCCTGCGTCCGCGCGATATGGTGGCGCGCTTCGGTGGCGAGGAATTCATACTGGTGCTGCCGGAAACCGATGCCGAGGCTGCTGAAGCCGTGGCCGAGCGCTGCCGTCTACTGGTGGCCGACGAGCGTATTCCGCATCCGGCCTCGCCGGTGGGTGGCCATCTCAGTGCCAGCTTGGGCGTGGCCACTATTATTCCTACGGATCACGACAGCCCTCTGCAATTCATCGAGGCCGTGGATAGGCTGCTTTACAGCGCCAAGCAGCAGGGCCGCAATCGCGTCGCGCGCTGAAAAGTTTTGCGCATAAAAAAGGCCGCCTTCGGGCGGCCTTTTTTATGCGCTCACCTTGCGCGGCTGTTAGTGCTTGGCGCTCAGCGGCGCCGGCACGGTCTTGCTGCCTTCGATAAAGGCGTAAATCGCGCGGCTCACGGCAGTTTCCGCATCCAGCTGTTTTTCTTCTTTCTTGATGAGCAGGGCAGTGGCCACGGCGCAGGCCTGTGCAGCTTCTTCATAGCTGAGGCCGTATTTTTCCTTTACCGGGGTGAGCAGGGGCTCCAGGATTTTCTGTGCCGTCAGGAAGCCGATTTCATCCTGGCCATCGCGCAGTTTTTCAATGTCCACACGGCTGCTGTCCACGGTAATGCCCAGCCGGGTCAGGGTGGCATCCAGCATACCGACCAATGCCGGGCCACTCTGGCCGGCCACTGGTGTGCGCAGCACGGTGCCGGGTGCCTGCGGATTCAAGGCATGGGAATAAGAGCGGAAGAGAAAAGTGCCAGCCATACGGGCGCAGCACTGCACGCGTGTGATGGCGCTGGCCTGGAGCTCGCTATCCACGAGGCCGGCCATGGTGGTGGCGGCAGAAATTTGTTCGTCGCGGAGCTTGCTCATGGGGATGTCCTGCAGGATGGGCGGGGCGGGATTCTAGCGCAGTGCGGCCTTCATGCCTTGCGCCAGCGATTGATGCATTCGCCACGATCTTGCAGCAATGTAGTGACCGCCGATTCATAGAGCGCGGCCGCCGTGGAGAAGCCATCGGCAGGCTGGTCCTGCAAAGAGGCGCAAAGATTGGCGCAGGCCAGCGGCACGCTCAGCTCGGCACCATAGCGCGCCAGAAAGCGGCTCTCGCCGCGACTGATATCGGCCAGCAGTGGCGGGCTCAACATGCCGGCACATTCGATCAGCGGGAAGGGCAGAATATGGCGCAGCCGGCTCAGGAAATCCGTGCCGACATCGAATTTACCCAGCGTGGTTTTGCTGTGGGCAATTTGCAGGCAGGCATCCACAAAAAACGCCAGATGCACATTCTCGCGGGCAAACAGCATGAGGGAGTTATTCACGCGGTGACTCAGCGTGGGCATGCCGGCCGCATCGGTATGCGTCCAGATTTCATGCGTGAAGGCAAAGCCGCGCGCCAGGGCGAGCTGCATGTCCTCGGGACGGAACACCAGCACGTCGGCATCCACCCAGATCACCTGATCGTAGCCGCGTGCCAGCAACTGGCCGGCCAGCAGCAGACGGGCCAGATCCGCCACCGGGCAGATTTCGGCGCCGGCCTTGGCGCGATACCAGTCGGGGGCAAGCGCCAGGAATTCATCGCCGGCAAAGTGATAGTCATGGCCGGCCTGCTGCGCCCAGCGCTGCACGCTTTCCATGCAGCGTGTCATCCAGACAGGAACGTTATGGCTGCGGTAGGACTGAAAGACGATGGATTTCATGAGGCTTTGGCGTTTGTCGTGTCGGGGCATGGAAACACGGCAGCCCCCTTCGGGG
This sequence comes from Moraxellaceae bacterium, assembly GCA_050739955.1. Classification (GTDB taxonomy): domain Bacteria; phylum Pseudomonadota; class Gammaproteobacteria; order Pseudomonadales; family Moraxellaceae; genus UBA2031. The sequence goes on along the minus strand of JBOICI010000035.1, from coordinate 54,224 downwards.
AAGATGGTTGCCGGCTTGGTGGCGCCTGCCGCCTTGTGCTGGGGCCTCGTGCTGTCGCGCGGGCCCCAGAAAAGCCTTAGGAGAAACGTCCTCAAGCCGTATCATCTGCGGCATTCTGCAATATGTTCAGCGCCTTCAGGCGCATCTTCGGGGTTTGATGTGATTAATAACGACGTGCTGCGCAGCCTGCGCTATATGCTGGATATCAGCGATGCCGGTATGGCTGATATCGCTGCCTTGGGCGGCGGTAAGGTGAGCAAGGGCGCCTTCAATGTCTATCTCAAAAAAGAAGACGAAGACGGCTTCCAGCCCTGCCCGGATGAAACCATGGCGCGTTTTCTCAATGGCCTGGTCATACATCGCCGTGGTCTTGAAGAAGGCCGGCCCGAGCCGGCGCTGGATCTGCCGCTCACCAATAACATCGTGCTGAAAAAGCTGCGCGTGGCCTTCAATTTGAAAGAAGACGATATGTTTGCCGTCTTCGAGCTTTCCGGCCTGCGCGTGACCAAGCCCGAGCTCAGCTCCTTTTTCCGCAAGGAAGGCCAGCGCAATTACCGCGGTTGTGGCGACCAGATCCTGCGCAACTTCCTGAAAGGCCTGACCTTGCGCGTGCGCGGCTGATACGGCGGCGCGGCTGATGCTGCAATCAGTCAGTGCACATGAGGGACCAAGGGTGCATAGTGGCTTACCGCAGCCAACCCCGAGACCGTCATGAGCAAAGGCATGGAGCAGAAGAAGCAGAGCAAGAAGAAGCCCGCCAAGACACAGCTGGAAAAGCGGGCGGACAAGAAAGAGAAGAAGGATCAGCGCGACAAGGCATAAGCGACAGATTCAGCTTAAAAAAGGGCGTGCAGTGCACGCTCTTTTTTTATGTCCGGCTTTTGCGTAAAGCACTCAGATGGAGTTGCGCAAGGGCTCAATACGGATATTCATCTGCGGGCGTTTTTCGTCATGCTGGAGGCCGATGCTGTCCAGATCCTGCACGCTCATGATGGGGGAATACATGATGTCGCCACGATTACTGGAGCGCTCCCAGCCCAGATAAATCTCGCCAATGCCGCGCTTGGTCATTTTCAACAGGCGCTCATAACTGCGTTGGGTGGCGAAATAGCGGCCATTGTGAAATTCCAGCATACGGAAAATGGAGACCACCGAGCTGCGGGCCTCGCGCACATGCATGGAAAACTGGAAGCGGAAATTGCCGCTGCTGGAATTGATGTCCCGGGTCGTGAGAAGAACGTAATAAGTCTGGCGCGAAGCTTCCGGCAGCGAGCGAATAATGGGCTGGGCTTTCGCCAGAATGTCTTCAGCAATGAACTGGTTGGTGCCGGGCAGTTTCAGTACATCCAGCTTGCCCATACGCACCGTGGCTTTTACCCAGAGCTTCATATCGTCGGAGAGCTGGCGCGCCAGTTTCGCCGCCACGGCTTCGGGAAAATCTTCCATGGGAACGAGATACACCGCGACAGTGTCCGGGCTGGCCTCCTGTGCCCGGGCCGGGCTGGCACAGGCAGTCAGCATGATCAGAAGAGCAAGGAAGATGCGCATGAGTCGTCCATGAAAGGCTTTATGGCTCATCTGATAATCCACTTTGCGGCGCCGTGCAATACGTGCGCTTGGCTGATGTTGGAAGTGGGTGTGATCGGCGGGGGGTTTATACTGTCGTGGCCTTTCTTATGTGTTTCAGCTGGGCTGCTACGTAGTAATACGAATTGTCGATTGAGAGCAGGCTGGATAAGGTGCGTGCACCTCGTGCAAGGCGAGGCGCTAATATAAATGAGGGCTAATAATGATTAAAAAAGCAGGTTTTCTTATGGCGCTGGCCATGATGGCAGTTGGGTTTGTTCATGCAGAAGAGGCAGTCGATAGCGGCTTTTATCTGGGTGTGACTGCCGGCAAGCATAATGCGGATGTTGAAGAATTGAGCGGTGGTAGTGCGGGTGGCTTGATGGGCGGCTATCGCATTGCCAATGGTTTCGCGCTTGAGGCCGCCTTTACCGCCAGCGATTTTGATGTTGAGGATTTCTCGGGCTGTCTTCTTGAGTTTGATACAGCGGCCTTTTACGGCGCATTCCGCAGTCCCGGTAAGGGCTATTTCAAGGCGCGCGTAGGTCTGTTGCATGAAACGCTGACGGCGCGGGATGCTTGTGCTGGTCTTATCGACGAAATGTCGGATACGGGTTTGAGCTTGGGTGTGGGTGCGGGCTTCCGTTTTGGCAAGGGTGCGTTGGAAGTTGAATACACCCTGGTAGAGCAGGACGTAAATCAGCTTTCTGCGAATCTCATATATAACTTCTGATTCGGCGCTAGGTTTTTTTTAAGGGCAGATGCTGTTATGCGGCATCTGCCTTTTTTGTGGGTTTTGTTTGGGCGGGGATTTTTGTACTGTCGGGGATTGGGTGAAGTGCTCCGATGGGGTTGCTTCTTTTGTTTATTAACGAGAGGGATTGCGCCCTGCCGGCGGGGCCTCACTTTCCTTTGCATTCGCCAAAGGAAAGTAAGCAAAGGAAAGGCGACCCGGGCCGTTCGCCCCAGCCCGACGCTTGCACGCGTCGGGCGCTACGGAGGCGCAAAGAGATGCTTTGCGAAACCCCTCCTTCGCCCCTTTGCTGCTCAGGTTCTGGCGGGGGCTGCGGAACTCGTCTTTGCTGCGCAAAGACTCAGACAGTCCTCGCCCTTAATCCGCCAGCCCCTTCCGCTGCTCGGCTCTCTCTACGGGGGTTGAAAAAGCACGCGTCGCTGCGCTCGCTGAGGTCAAAAGCAGAACAGAAAAGGAGTGTCGCGAAGCGACACTCCTTTTCATTTGTCATCCCGGCGAAGGACGGGACCCATAGTGCGGTTGTCATTTAACGGGCGCATGGGCCCCGGCCTTCGCCGGGGTGACGAGTTTCAAGAAAGAAAAACTGTCGTCCCCGCGTAGGCGGGGACCCAGCGACTTTCTTTTGAATTTTATTTTCACAGAAGAAGAAAAGAGAGCCGCCGCTTTGCTCTTGAACCCCCTTCGACGCCGGTTTTGTGGAGGGAGGGAACCCGGCGCAGCCGGGCAGGCGACGGGGTGCGCGGGAAGTCCAGAGGGGCCGCCGTACCCCAAGAGGACTTCCTGCGGGGCGCACGCGGTCCCTTTGGGCCCGTCCGGCGAGGACACGCCCTTTTAAATAAACAACGGGGATTTGTTGTGCCAAAAACTGTGATGGGAGTTTGGTCGTAGGGTGGGTAAAGGCATCGCCTTTACCCACGCGTCCGGATGTGAATTCAGCGATGCGGTTTGTTTCGGGATTGATCCGCGTGGGTAAACCCCTTTAGGCTTTACCCACCCTACGCTTGCTTTTTAGTTTTTTAGTGTTGTATTGCAGTAGGGGTGGGCAAGCTGTCCATTATCAGAAGAACCTACGCCGCCCTCTGCTTTCCTCTTGATGTGATCAATGGTTATTGCATTTTTATGTATCAGTCCATTGCATATTGCACATCTCATAGGGTCTTTTAGTGCATCCCTTAGGAATACTGCAGATTTTGCTTCTTCTGAGAAGGTTTTTCCTGCCTCGAGTACAACAACTTCTGCTGGCTGGAGAAAGGAAAATTCGGGTGTTTCTTGCAGGCTCTTTATTATTTCGTCTTCGGTTTTATTTTCGATGAGCTTGTTCATTAGGAAAATAAACAACTCGCATAGTCTTGCGTAGCCTTTTGCGCCGCTTCCGTATTTAACTGTCACCTGATTAATTAGAATTTTGTGGGACAATAGAAAGTCTTCGAAATTCTTCCTTATGGCGGTAAAGCTTTTAAAGAGATCATTTCTGTCTAGATATTTTATGAGCTCTATTACTGCTAGGAATGCCGTTTGCTGATACCTTCCGGAAGCACTATAGAAATAAACGATGGGGTGAAGGCCAAGAGAGGAGGGGTGCGTTCCAGAGATTCGGCTAGCCATTTTGCGGCAAGACTTTAGGTAATTTAGTGTTTCTTCGCCGGTTTTATCGGCAGGCGCATTCTCGTCATATTTTTTGTCATTCACTAAGTTAACGAAGTCAAACACTAGGGGAAGCGTTTGTGCGGAGTAGCCCTTTCCTGCCACTGGGAGGTCGAGGGTTTTTATGGGCGCCTTTAGGTTTGGTGTAAAGAGTAGATCATTAATGACTTTTGATATTTCAGATATCTCTGTTTGCTTTTCCTTTTCAAAGCCAGACCAATATTTGTGGCCAGTTCCAGAGTGAATTATTGCCCTTGCGGCCATCGCATTTGGGCATGCTCTTGATTTGAGAAGTTTCATCTCGGTTTTGTTAATTGGTGAGGCAGACTGATTTATCTTGAAGAATGAGTCTTCTGCCTTTTTGGCGTCGCCACGCACCCATTGCAGTTTCATGGCGGAGCTGGCAAGGGATTTTGCTCTGGATAGGAGCTCTGCATCTGATTTTTCAGGATTTTGTATGGCGAACAAATAGTCGGAATATGACTTTATGGATTTCTTTACGAGATTTCGAGTGTACTCTGCTGCAGCAACTTGATCTTCTGGTATGACACTATCGAAAAAGTTACGAGATGTTTTTCCATCCCCATAGTCATCGTGAACCCATGCGATAATGGCACTTAATCTGTGAGCCCCATCTATTGCAAATATCTGCCCCCCAGGGCGCCATAGAATAAGTGCGGGTATTAGGTCGCCATCAATGAAGCTTTTAATGAAGTCGCATATTTTTTGTGGTGTCCACTCACTGGTTTCTCTTTGAAAGTCGGGCTTCCTGAGGACGTTGTAAAAGAAGTCGGTTGGCTCAAGGTTTCTGACCTGCATGGTATCTGGATGTGCTGATGGTTCATTTAAATCTTGTACTGAAAAATCCTCTCTTGGGATTAGCGCATCCAAGTTTACTTTGTAGGCCACGATATTTCCTCTAGTTGAGTTTTATTAAAATAATGTATAGAGCTCGGTGCTGATTAATTATGTGGATGCTACTTGTGCTTGGGGAATGGTTTATTCGTCCCCCAGTATCTGCCTCAAAACAAACGGCAGAATCCCCCCGTGCTTGTAATAATCCACTTCTATCGCCGTATCAATCCGTGAAAGTACGGTGACCTTCTGGGTGGTGCCATCCGCCCGCGTAATCAGCAGCTCCAAATCCTGCTGCGGCTTCAGCTCTCCGGCTACGCCGAGAATGTCGAAGGTCTCATCACCTTTCAATCCCAAAGATTCCAGCGAATCTGCGCCTTTGAATTGCAGGGGGAGCACGCCCATGCCAACCAGATTGGAGCGGTGTATGCGCTCGAAGCTTTTGGCCACCACGGCCTTGATGCCCAGCAACTGTGTGCCCTTGGCGGCCCAATCGCGGCTGGAGCCAGTGCCGTATTCCTCGCCGGCGAAGACCACCGTCGGTGTGCCGCGTTTGATGTATTCCATAGCGGCATCGAACACGGTGGTCTGCTGGCCATCCAGCAGGGTGAAGCCGCCTTCTATGCGCGAGCCATCGGCTTTCAGCGGCAGCATCAGATTTTTCACGCGCACATTGGCGAAGGTGCCGCGAATCATGATGTCGTGATTGCCGCGCCTTGAGCCGTAGGTATTGAAATCGGCCGGCTGCACGCTGTGCTCGGTGAGGTATTTGCCGGCGGGGGTATTGGGTTTGAAGGAGCCGGCCGGGGAAATATGGTCGGTGGTGACGGAATCACCCAGCAGCAAGAGTGCGCGCGCACCTTTGATGTCAGTCACCGAGCCGTGCTGCATGGAGAAATCATCAAAGAAAGGCGGCTTGGCGATATAGGTGGATTTCGGCCAGGCGTAAACATTGCCGGTGGCGGCGGAAATATTGTTCCAGAGATCGTTGTCCTTGGTGAAATCGGAATAGCGCTCGCGGAACACGGCGGGATTCAGCGCGATATGCAGCAGGGCTTCAATCTCCGCATTGGTGGGCCAGATATCACGCAGGAAAACCGGCTCGCCATCTGCACCTGTGCCCAGCGCTTCTGTTGTCATATCGATATTGGCGCGACCGGCAATGGCGAAGGCGACGACGAGAGGCGGTGAGGCCAGGAAGTTGGCGCGGATATTCGGGTGGATGCGCGCCTCAAAATTGCGATTACCAGAGAGCACGGCGGCGGCCACGATATCGTTGGCGAGAATGGCTTCGTTGAATTCGGAAGGCAGATCGCCCGCGTTACCGATACAGGTGGTGCAGCCGAAGGCGGCGATATTGAAGCCCAGTGCATCCAGATATTCCTGCAGGCCGGCGGCCTTCAGGTATTCCGGCACCACCCGCGAGCCGGGGCCGAAAGAAGTCTTCACGCGCGGATTCACACTCAGGCCTTTCTCCACCGCTTTCTTGGCGAGCAGGCCGGCAGCCAGCAGCACGGAAGGATTGGAGGTATTGGTGCAGGAGGTGATGGCAGCAATCAGGATGTCGCCATTGCCGATATCCAGCGTGTCATCCGTGTGGACTTTGACCTTGGGGGTTTCGTGGTGGTTGTCCAGCATTTCCACTTCATTGCGTGTCAGCGGGCGTGAGACCGGCTTCTGCGGCAGCAGTGTCGCCGCATGTGACATCTTGCGCGTGGTGGGATAACGCTTGTTCAGGTCTTCGGCGTGTTTATTGAAGCCGTTGTCGGTGGCGGAGCGGCTGAAGAGCATCTCGAAATTTTCTTTCATCTTCGGCAATTCAATACGGTCTTGCGGACGCTTGGGGCCGGCGAGCGAGGGCACGATGGAAGAGAGATCGAGGGTGAGTACGCGGGTGTAATCAATCTCGCCGGCTTTCGGAATGCCGAAGAGTTTTTGCGCACGGAAATAGGCTTCAAAAGCATCAACCTCTTCATCCTTGCGGCCGGTGCCTTTCATATAGGCCACGGTGGCTTCGTCCACGGGGAAGAAGCCCATGGTGGCGCCGTATTCGGGCGCCATATTGCCGATGGTGGCGCGGTCGGTCACCGAAAGATGCGCGGTGCCTTCGCCAAAGAATTCCACAAACTTGCCCACTACTTTTTGCGCACGCAGCATTTCGGTAATGGTGAGCACGAGATCGGTGGCGGTAATGCCTTCATTGAGTTTGCCTTTCAGCTCCACGCCCACTACATCGGGGGTGAGGAAATACACGGGCTGGCCCAGCATGCCGGCTTCTGCCTCGATGCCACCCACGCCCCAGCCGACCACGCCCACGCCATTGATCATGGTGGTGTGGGAATCAGTGCCGACCAGCGTATCCGGGAAGGCCACGCCGCCGCGCTGCTGCACGCCACGGAAGAGATATTCCAGATTCACCTGATGCACGATGCCGAAGCCCGGCGGCACCACGCCGAAAGTATCAAAGGCCTGCATGCCCCATTTCATGAACTGGTAGCGCTCCTTATTGCGCAGGAATTCCAGCTCCATATTTTTGCGCAGTGCTTCGGCACTACCGTAGAAATCAATCTGCACCGAGTGATCTACCACCAGATCCACCGGCACCAGGGGCTCAATCTTTTTCGGGTCTTTACCCATGCTGGCCGCGACATTGCGCATGGCGGCGAGATCGGCGAGCAGGGGCACGCCGGTAAAATCCTGCAACACCACACGCGCCACCACGAAGGGAATTTCTTCCACACGCGCTGCGGTGGGGCCCCAGTTGGCCAACTGCTTCACATGCTCATCGGTGATCTTCTTGCCATCGACATTGCGCAGTACCGATTCCAGCACGATGCGTATGGAAACCGGCAGGCGCGAGATCGGACCAACGCCGGCGGCTTCCAGTGCGGGCAGGGAATAAAACTGGAGGCTCTGGCCGGATTTCAGGCTGAAGGTCTGCAGGGTGCTGGGAAGGGCCATGATGTTCTCCTTGGCGTGCAGGGGCGATGTAAAGGCAGACAGTGTAGGAGCTGCCGGGTTTCATGCTTGTTGAGGCGCGGTGCTTGTAGGTCGGGCTTTAGCCCGACCTACAAAAAAGCAGAGCTAAAGCCCGACCTACGGAAGCCGCGGGGTGCGGCGTCTGGCCAGTCATCTGGTCTATCATGGCCGGCGTTTCATTTACATATCAGGAAGGTTTTCTCCTGACCGGCACTCAAGTGCCGGAGCCTATCAAGCCGGCCGCCAGCCAGAGGGAGTTCGCCATGAGCCAGCCGCAGCTGCATTTCCGTACCTGTCATCTTTGCGAAGCCATGTGTGGCGTGGTTATCACGCATCAGGATGGCAAGATTCTGTCCATCAAGGGCGACAAGGAAGATCCGCTTTCGCGCGGCCATATCTGCCCCAAGGCCACGGCCCTGCAAGATCTGCATGAAGACCCGGATCGTCTGCGCCGCCCCGTAAAGCGTGTGGGCCGTGACTGGGTGGAGATTTCCTGGGAAGAGGCTTACTCCACCATTGAAGAAAATGTGAAGCGCATACGCGCCGAGCACGGCGCCGAAGCGCTGGCGCTTTATGTGGGCAATCCTTCAGCGCATACACCGGGCGTGGTTTTGTTGCCGGCGTTGATTGCGGGCCTCGGCCTCAAGAGCCAGCGCTTCAGTGCGACATCGGTTGATCAATTACCCGCCATGCTGGCCAGCCAGCAGATGCTGGGGCATCAGGTGCTGTTTCCGGTGCCTGATCTGGATCGCTGTGATTTCTTTCTGATTGTGGGCGGTAATCCGGCGGCTTCTAACGGCAGCCTTATGAGTGCGGGCGATCCCATGGCCCGCATCAAGGCCATACGTGATCGTGGTGGTCGCGTGGTGGTGGTAGACCCGCGCCGTACAGAAACGGCCGAGAAAGCGGACGAGCATATTTTTATCAAGCCCGGCACGGATTTCTTCTTCCTCGCCGCCATGGCGAATGTGATGTTTGCCGAAGACCATATCCGCCTGCGCCATCTCGCGGAAATGGTGGAGGGCGTGACGACATTGCGTGCTGCATTGCAGGAATTCACGCCAGAGGCAGTGGCCGAACTCACTGGCGTGCCGGCGGTAAAAATTCGTGAGTTGGCGCGTGATTTTGCTTCTGCTTATGCCGGTGCCTGTTATGGGCGTATGGGATCTTGCGTGCAGGAATTCGGTGGCCTCACCACCTGGATGCTGTACGTGATGAATATTCTCACCGGCAATATGGATAGAGAAGGCGGGGTGATGTTCACCAATCCGCCTTTCGATATTGTCGGCCTCGGCCCCAAGGGCAGTTACGGCAAGCATCCTTCCCGCGTGAGTGGCCTGCCGGATTTTGGCGGCGAGCAATCGGTGGCGGTGCTGGCCGAAGAAATTCTCACCCCCGGCAAGGGCCAGATACGTATGCTGGCCACGCATGCTGGTAATCCCGTGATTTCCACGCCCAATGGCCGGCAGTTGGATGAAGCACTGGAATCACTGGATTTCATGTTCTCCATTGATATCTACATCAACGAAACTACACGCCATGCCAATATCATTTTGCCGCCCACCAGTGCGCTGGAGCGTTCGCATATGGAAGTGGCGGTAGCCGCCGTGACGGTGCGCAATATCGCGAAGTGGTCGCCGCCTCTGTTCGAGCCGCCGGCCGATTCACGTCACGATTGGCAGATTTTGCTGGAGCTGGGCACGCGCTTGATGCCCGGCAGCCAGATCGGCCGTGGTCTGCGCGGCAAAGTCATGCAGGTGGTGGATAAACTGGGGCTGGATGCGGGCCTGGATTTGATGCTGCGCTTCGGGCCTTACGGTACGCATCGCAAACTGGCGGCGCGCAAGAGCTCGTTGCGTGAGCGTTTAACGGCCTTGGTCTTGCCGGAGCGCAATGGCCTCAGCATCAAGAAACTGAAAAAGCATCCGCACGGGCTTGATTTAGGTCCGCTGCATCGCGCTTTCCCGGAGTGGATATTCACGCCCAATCGCAAGATTGCGGTGGCGCCTGCTTTGTATCTAAAAGATGTGGAACGTGCGCGTGAAAAACTGAGGGACGGTCATGATGGCGGCATGCTGCTGATTGGTCGTCGTCATGTGCGCAGCAATAATTCCTGGATGCATAACTCGCATCGCTTGGTGAAAGGCAAGCCACGTTGCACCGCCATGCTGCATACAGAAGATGCAGCGCGCTTGGGTGTGGTGGCAGGCGGCAATGTGCGCGTGGCCTCGCGCGTGGGCAGTATCGAACTGCCGGTGGAAATCACCGATGCCATCATGCCCGGCGTAATCAGTGTGCCGCATGGCTTTGGTCATGGCCGTGAAGGTGTGCGTCTGGAAATTGCGCGCAAGGTGGCCGGGGTCAGCCTTAATGACATTACCGATGAGCGCCATATCGATGCCATTACCGCCATGCCGGTGCTCAATGGCGTGCCGGTCACGGTAACGGCCGTAGATGTGGTGGCAGCCTCTCCTGCCGCAGAGGAATTAGCTGGTTAGTGGTTTGCTAAGCCGCTCATGCTTCGACAGGCTCAGCACGAACGGGTATTTGGCGCGCAGGATGTGCTTGTTCTCTCTTGCGACACGCAGCCAGCGTCATTGGGCTGGTTAAGAAAAGACTAAGGAAGCCGCCGCCTGTTCTGCGACACTGCGCGGCCTGTTGGCAGGTAGTGTTTTTGTCCCACGGGACTTCCTTCGGTCGTAGGAGGGGCTTTAGCCGCGATATTGCCTAGATGCCCTGTGTTTCTCTGCAAAAGCATCGCGGCTAAAGCCCCTCCTACAGCCTCAGCCCTTTTATCTGGCGATGGATTTTTGATGCGATTTTTTGTTTTCCCTCTATTTTTTCTGAGCGCTTTGCTCATGCCGCCGGCCCTATATGCCGAGTCTGAGTTGCCGGAAGGTTTTGCCGATGAATCCGGCAAGCCCACTTTGGTTAGCCACGACGATATGGTGCTGGCCGCACTCAGCCTGATTGGCTCGCCCTATAAATACGGCGGCGATAATCCCGATACCGGTTTCGATTGCAGCGGCCTCGTGAAATACGTGCTGGGCCTGACCAGCAGCATCACGCTGCCGCGTTCTTCCGCCGAGATGTATAGCAAGCGCTACGGCCACAAGATTACGGTCGAAGAGCTCAAGGCCGGCGATTTGCTCTTCTTCCGTATCGGCGGCAGCAAGCGCGTGAATCATGTGGCCGTGTATATCGGCGAAAACCGCTTCGTGCATGCCCCGGCTACCGGCGGCTTTGTGCGCGTGGACCTGATGGGTGACAAATACTGGACGCGTTACTTCCTCGGCGCCAAACGGGTGCTGCCGGAAAACGATATGTCTCCCGCTGCAGCGGACGCTGACGCTCGCTAAGCAGTCTCGTTCCCGTTCGCCCTGAGCGTGTCGAAGGGTGGTGTGTGAGCCTTCCTTACCTGCTTGGTACTGCCCTTCGACACGCTCAGGGCGAACGGAGGATAAGAGACGGTCTGGTCAGGCTATTTCCAAGGAACAAGGCCCATGGCATAAGCGCTCTGCGCTGTGACATTCCTCCGCTGCGCTTTTTCTCTGGAGAGCCCCATGAGTCTTGATGCCCTTTTCACTGCCCTGCGTACGGGCGATGCCGTAGATATTCCCCCGGGTTGGACCCAGGGCCGCGCCAATTACGGCGGTCTGGTGGCTGCCCTCATGTATGCGCGCACGCACAGTCTGCTGGGTGATGCACGCTGGCTGCGCTCGGCTACGGTTTCCTTTGTGGGCCCTGTGGCAACTGGCCCGGCTTTGGTCACAGCGGAAATCCTGCGTGGCGGAAAATCCGTGACGCAAACTGAAGCCCGCATTTTACAAAACGGTGAAGTGGTAGCTGTGCTGCTCTGCAGTTTCGGCGCCGCGCGCGAATCCTATATCCGTGTATCCGCCCCGCCAGCCCCGATGTTCAAGGCACCGGAAGAGTGTCAGCCGCTGCCTTATGTGGCGGGCATGACGCCGGAATTTACCCAGAACATTGATTTCCGCTGGGGCCACGGTGATTTCCCCTTTAGTGGTTCTGCGCTACCTGAGCTTGGCGGCTGGATGCGTTTGAAAGAAGCGCGTGGCGATATCGATTTCATCGATCTTTTCATGTTGGTGGATGCCTGGCCTCCGGCGCTTCTGCCCATGGTAAAAGGCATGGCGCCCGGCAGCTCCATGACCTGGACCATGGAGCCGGTGTATTTGCCTGAGGGAAAATCCGCGAACAACTGGTGGCAGTATCAGGCCGTCACCGAGTTTGCTCAGGATGGCTACGGTAATTGCGCCGCAAAAATCTGGGATGACGAAGGCCGGCTGGTTGCTATCAGCCGGCAGACGGTTGTGGTGTTTGCTTGATGCCTTATGCATGGGTGAAACGTGATCTCGTCGCTTTGCGGCATTGGGTGAATCGTGAGTGCGCCTGCGGCTCGTGAAGGGCAAAGGCGTTCGCGGCTAAAGCCGCTCCTACAAGCCCTCACCCCAACCCTCTCCCAAGGGGAGAGGGGGAATTCCGTAGGAGCGGCTTTAGCCGCGAAGCCCTTTACAGATGCCGATGCCTAGGTCTAATGACGATTCACGATTCACGATTCACGATTCACGATTCACGGGACTGACAATGCTCTCTAGAAAACAGCTTCTCATCATGGCCGTGGCGACCACGCTATTTTTTCTTGTGGTCATGCTGGGCACACAATATCTGGCCAAGCGTCGCGCCCTGGAAGCCTTGCCGGTCAATACAAAAATGGGTGGCGATTTCATACTGCCGTCCACGCAGGGTCAGCTGAATACGCAGACACTGCGCGGCAAGGTGGTGCTGCTCAATTTCGGTTTCACTTCCTGCCCGGATGTGTGCCCCTTGGTGCTGGCGCGTCTCAAACAGGTGTTGAAAGAGCTGGGTGATGATGCCGCCGACACGCAAGTGGTTTTTGTTTCTTTTGATCCGGAGCGCGATACCCTGCCCAATCTCACGGCCTATGTGCAGCATTTCAATCCGGCCATTATCGGTGCGACCGGTAGCGATGCCGAGATTGCCACGGTGGCAGCGCAATACGGCGTGATTTACATCAAGGAAAAGGGCAACTCGGCCGCCGGCTATAATTTTGCGCACAGCGATTACATTTATCTGCTGGATACGCAGGGTCGTCTGCGCAAGCTCTACGCCAATGACACCAAGACGGCGGAAATCGTTGCTGATGTACGCCTGCTGCAATCGGCAGACAAAGGTCTGTTCTGAGTGGCGGGAAAGCGGTCTGCGTTGCGGGCTGATAATGAAAATGAAACAACAGGGGAAAACATCATGAGGATTTTGATTGCAGCGACCGTGTTGCTCTCCTGTGCCATGTCGGCACCGCTATGGGCTGAAACGGCAGCGCCAGCCGCAGCGCCGCAATTGCCCGCCACCGCAAAGCCGGTGGCCAAAGCCAAGATCACGCCGCCTCAGATACTGGATGCCTGGATCAGCGAAGCGCCGCCGGTGGCCAAAAATAATGCCGCCTATGTGGTGATACAGAATGGCAATGTGAAGGATGCGTTGACGGCGGTGGAAACACCGGCAGCTGCCAATGCCGAGTTGCACCAGATGAGTATGGCTGGCGGTCTCATGCGTATGCAGCGCCTGCCTCGCATCAATCTGGCGGCGGGACAGAAGCTCAGTCTGGCGGCGGGCTCCCGTCACATCATGCTCATCGACATGAAGCAGCCGTTGAAAGCGGGTGACAAGGTGCCGTTGACCCTGGTGTTCCGTAAGGCCGGGCGTGTCACCGTGCAGGCTGAAGTGCGCCCCTTGGTGGTGAATGACCAGTCAGCGCCGGCGGCGCAGCATGAGAGCACAGAGCAGCACCACCACTGACAGCTCTTGTCACTGTTTTCTGGCTGGAGGCAAGACAGCGAAAGCGTTGCCACTACATTCATTTTCCTGTCACCCGGCTTCTTTTTCCTCTGGCTCGGCTAGGCTTTGCTTCAATCGGGGATGCTGCTAGCGTCCCCATCCTCAGCGCATTCCTCCCAATAAAAATAACGTGCCGTCGTCTGTCCACTGTCCCGGATCAGTTGGCGTTGCCACGTTTTTTAAGGGTTCAAGGAAGAGCCGATTTAACGAATTGCGATTTGCCGGGAGCAAACCATGCGTGTCGACAGCCTCTCTTTTTCCTTTTCTTTGGTGCCACTGGCGACGGCTCTGACTCTGGCCCTGGCTCTGACAGCTTGCGGTGATGACAAGGGCGCGGCCGGCGCTGGTGGCGGTATGCCGCCAGCCGAAGTGAGTGTGATCACGGTCGAGGCGGGCAAACTGGCCCTGACCACCGAGCTACCCGGTCGGCTTGAAGCCATGCGTACGGCCGAAGTGCGCGCCCGTGTCGCCGGCATTGTGAAGCAGCGTGTCTTCCGCGAAGGCAGTGATGTGAAAGCCGGTGATGTGTTGTTCCGCATTGATCCGGCGCAATTCAAGGCGACCTATGACAGTGCGGCAGCAGCGGTGGCTCGCGCCGAAGCGGTACGTGACCAGACCAAGGCCCAGGCTGATCGTGCCGAGTCCCTGATTGGTAAAAAGATGATCAGCCAGTCTGACTACGATCTTTCGATTGCCAATGCTAAGCAGGCCGTGGCGGATGTAGCTGCTGCCAAAGCGGCGCAGGAAACCGCGCGCCTAAATCTCAGCTATGCCACGGTGACGGCACCTATTTCGGGTCGTATTGGCCGTGCGCTGGTCACAGAAGGCGCCTTGGTCGGGCAGGGTGAAGCCACCCAGCTCGCCCTGGTGCAGCAGATTGATCCGCTCTATGTGAATTTCACGCAGTCCAGTGTGGAAGTGCTCAAGCTCAAGCGTGCACTCGATTCCGGTGCGCTCAAGCGAGTTGATGGCCAGGCCGAAGTTGCGCTGCTGCTGGAAGATGGCAGTGAGTACAAGAACAAGGGCAAGCTGCTCTTCTCCGATATGTCGGTTGACCCCTCTACCGGCAGCATCACCCTGCGCGCCGAATTCCCGAACCCTTCGCGTCTGCTCTTGCCCGGCATGTATGTGCGCGTGCGCCTTGAGCAGGCCGTGGCCAGCAATGCGATCACCGTTCCGCAGCGTGCCCTGCAGCGCAATCCGCAAGGTGCTGCCGTGATGCTGGTAGGTGCTGACGGGAAAGTGGCGGTACAGCCGGTGACCGTGGGCGATGCCCAAGGCGATTACTGGATCATCACCGACGGCCTCAAGGGCGGTGAGCAGGTCATTGTGGAGGGCGTACAACACGCCCAGCCCGGTGCCGTCGTGAAGGCTGTGCCTTTCGGTGCGGCACATGAGGCAGCAAAAACAGGCGCGGCCGCCACACCACCAGCCGCCAGCAAGTAACGGGCAAGTAAAGAGAGAATTTACTCATGGCCAAGTTTTTCGTAGACCGCCCCGTCTTTGCGTGGGTGCTGGCGTTGATTATCGCGCTGGCCGGCCTGCTCTCCATCAAGAGCTTGCCGATTTCGCAATATCCCACCATCGCACCGCCTTCGATTGCGGTGTCGGCCACCTATCCCGGTGCGTCGGCACAAACCCTGGAAGACACGGTGACCTCCGTGATCGAACAGGAAATGAATGGCGCCGAAGGTTTGCAGTATATGTACTCGACCTCGGAATCGTCCGGGTCCGCCACCATCACGCTTTCCTTCAAGCCCGGTGTCGATATCGATATCGCCGGCGTGGAAGTACAGAACCGTCTTAAGCGTGTGGAATCACGCCTGCCCTCAGAAGTGCGTGCGCAAGGTGTGCGCGTGGACAAAGCCGCCAATAACTTCCTGATGTTCATCATCCTGAAGTCCACGG
The DNA here is from genome assembly GCA_050739955.1 of Moraxellaceae bacterium. Classification (GTDB taxonomy): domain Bacteria; phylum Pseudomonadota; class Gammaproteobacteria; order Pseudomonadales; family Moraxellaceae; genus UBA2031. The sequence continues at coordinate 38,638 of JBOICI010000035.1, read as the reverse complement.
ATGGCAAGCTCACGCGTACGGATTTGGCCAGTTATGCCTCGGCCAGCGTGCTGGATCCGATTCGTCGCGTGGAAGGCGTGGGCGATGTCACGATGTTCGGCGCTGAATATGCCATGCGCATCTGGCTGAACCAGCCGAAGCTCACCGGTCTCAATCTGACGCCGGCCGATGTTACCAAGGCCATTTCCGATCAGAACGTGCAGGTGGCGGGCGGTGCGCTCGGCAGCCTGCCTGCCACGAAAAACCAGCAGCTCAATGCAACGGTGGTGGTGCCGGGTTCGCGTCTCACGACGCCCGAGCAGTTCGGCAACATCATCCTGCGTGCCAATAGCGATGGTTCGGTGGTACGCCTGCATGATGTGGCGCGTGTAGAGCTGGGTGCATCCGATTACTCCGTCGAGGCGCGTCTCAACGGCAAGGAAGTGGCGGGTCTCGGCATCAAGCTGACACCGACAGCGAATGCGCTGGCGACAGCGACGGCCGTGAAAGACAAGATGGCCGAGCTCAAGCCTTACTTCCCGCAGGGCATGGATTACGAAGTGCCTTACGACACTTCCAAGTTCGTGAAGATTTCCATCGAGGAAGTGGTGAAGACGCTGGTGGAAGCCATCATCCTCGTCTTCCTTGTGATGTATCTCTTTCTGCAAAACCTGCGCGCCACCCTCATTCCTACCATCGTGGTGCCGATTGCCTTGCTGGGCACGCTGGCCGCCATGCTCGCCTTCGGTTTCTCCATCAATGTGCTCACCATGTTCGGCATGGTGCTGGCCATCGGTATTCTGGTGGACGATGCCATCGTGGTGGTGGAAAACGTTGAACGCATCATGAGCGAGGAAGGTCTCTCGCCACGCGAGGCCACGCGCAAGGCCATGGGCCAGATTACCGGTGCCATTGTCGGCATTACGCTGGTGCTGATTGCCGTGTTCATTCCCATGGCGTTTTTTACCGGCTCGGTGGGCAATATCTATCGCCAGTTCTCGCTCTCGCTGGTGGCCTCCATGGTGTTCTCCGCCACGCTGGCGCTGACACTGACGCCAGCTCTCTGTGCCACGCTGCTGAAGCCGGTGCAAGCCGGGCATCATCACGAGAAGGGTGGTTTCTTCGGCTGGTTCAATCGAAGCTTTGCGCGCACCGCCACCGCTTATCAGGGCTGGGTCGAACGCATCATCGGCAGAACCGGCCGCTATATGATCATTTACGGCGTGATTGTTGTGATCATGGGCCTGCTCTTCGTGCGCCTGCCGTCCTCATTCCTGCCGGAAGAAGACCAGGGTTATTTCCTCAACGTCATCATGTTGCCGGCGGGTGCCACGCAGGAACGCACGCTGGAAGTGCTCAAGCAGCTGGAGCATTACTACGTCAACAACGAGAAGCATGTGGACAAGGTGGTGACCGTGGCCGGTTTCAGTTTCTTTGGTCGCGGCCAGAACGGCGGTATCGCCTTCACCACACTCAAGCCTTGGGATGAGCGCAAAGAACCTGATGCGCATGTGTCGTCGATTGTCGGTCGCGCCTTTGGTTATTTCATGAGCGTGAAAGACGCCATCATCTTCCCGCTGAATCCGCCGCCGATTCCGGAGCTGGGTAATTCCTCCGGCTTCGATTTCCGTTTGCAGGACCGAGCTGGTCTGGGTCATGCCAAACTCATGGAAGCGCGCAATATGATGCTGGGCATGGCGGCGAAAAGCACCGTCATCACCGGCCTGCGCCCGGAAGGTCAGGAAGACACCGCGCAGCTGCAGGTGGATGTGGATCGCGAGAAGGCACGCGCCCTAGGCATCCAGATCGCTGACATCAATACCACGCTGCAGGTGGCTTTCGGTTCCTCCTACATCAATGACTTCGTGCGCAATGGTCGCGTGCTGAAAGTGATTGCCCAGGCCGATGCGCCGGAGCGCATGTTGCCGGAAGACATCATGCAGCTGCGCGTACGCAATACCGCCGGCACCATGGTTCCTTTCTCCACTTTTGCGACGTCGAAGTGGGTAATGGGTTCGCCGCGTCTGGAGCGTTACAACGGCTTCCCTTCGGTGAAACTGGCCGGCTCCACGGCGCCGGGCAAGAGCACGGGTGAGGCCATGGATGAAATGGAAAAACTCGCCAAACAATTGCCAGCCGGTTTTGGTTTCGAATGGTCGGGTCAGTCATATGAAGAGCGTTTGTCCGGTTCGCAGGCGCCAGTGTTGTATGCACTGTCCATCCTGATCGTGTTCATGGTGCTGGCCGCGCTTTATGAATCCTGGTCGATTCCCTTCGCCGTAATTCTGGTGGTGCCCTTGGGTATTCTCGGTGCGGTGTTGGGCGTGACCTTGCGCGGTATGCCGGATGATGTGTATTTCAAAGTGGGCCTGATCGCGATTGTCGGTCTCTCGGCCAAGAACGCCATTCTGATCATCGAGTTTGCGAAGGATCTGCAGGCGCAGGGCAAGAGTGTGCGCGATTCGATTCTGGAGGCCGTGCACCTGCGTTTCCGGCCCATCCTCATGACCTCCATGGCCTTCATCCTCGGTGTGATGCCACTGGTGTTTGCCAGCGGTGCCGGCTCGGCCAGTCAGCGCGCCATCGGCACCGGTGTGATGGGTGGCATGATCACGGCAACTTTGCTGGCGATCTTCTTCGTGCCGGTGTTCTTTGTGCTGGTGCGTAATTTCTTCAAGGGCAGTGAGCGTCAGCGCAAGCTGTATGCGCACGAGTTCGAGAAGGAAGATGAAGAGCACAAGGATGATCCGAAGGTCTGATCATTCCTGTTCAAAACAAAAGCCCGGATTTCCGGGCTTTTGTTTTGGTGGCGAGAGATTGCTTGAGTCTGCGATTCTGAATCAAGAAATCTGTAGCCGTGGCTTGGCGCTCTGTTTTTCAGGATATGGTCCCGGCCATGGCTTTCCTTGTCGGACTTATCAGCGACGGTGGTACATTCGGCCAGAGCCTTTTATAGCTTGCCGGTTTCCCGCCTTTGCGAGTCATCGCGATAGCTTGTCGGGATGATTCCGGCGCTAGGCCAACACGCAAAGCGAGAATAGCGCCACTATGGATGAACCTTGTAAGTCGCCTGACATGCTTCACCTCCTTGCCATTAAAAGCGGGCATTCTTTTTCTGGCCTAGCGCTTTGGCGCAGCTGTGGCTTGATGTTTACGTTGCTGCTCTGTTTCTTTTCTGCGCCGCTGCAGGCGGCGCAGAAGGACAAGTCTTGCGCGCCGCCTGTGAGTACGTTGCGGCCGGTGCCAGCGGCAAAGGCGGGGGAATTCAGCATAGGAACGCAAAATCTTGAACGTTTTTTTGACGATGAGCCCGGTGGTCGTGGCGAGGTGCGGAGTTCTGAGCATTATCAGCAGAAGCTGGTGCAGCTGGCTGCACAGGTAGTGGATGTCTTGCGTAGTCCGGCTGTGCTGGCGGTGCAGGAGGCTGAAAATATCAAGGTGCTGGAGGATCTGGCAGCTGCAATCAGTGCTCGTCAGGGAGGGATTTATCGCGCCCTGCTGGTGGAGGGTAACGATTACGGTGGTATTGATGTGGGTTTCCTGCTGCGCCGTGATTTGGAAGTTGTGAAAGTGGAGGCTTTGCTGAAGCAGCGCCGTCTGGACCGGAATGCCCTGTTTGACCGGCCGCCGCTGCGCCTGACCTTGCGTCTGTCATCCGCTAAGGAGCTGGAGCTCATCAATGTGCATCTGAAATCCCTGCGTGGCAGTGAGGATGAAACCGTAGCGAAAAAGACAGCGCGCAAGCGTCAGCGTCAGGCCGAGGTGCTGGCCGAGTGGCTGAGCGCGGAGCTGGCCATGCATCCGGAAAAATCCTTGCTAGTGTTGGGCGACTTCAATGCCACACCGGATGTTTTGGGCGGTGTGGATGTACTGGGACTGTTGCAGGCCAGTGGTCTGGTGGATGTGGATGAGCGTCTGCCACCGGCAGAGCATTACAGCTATATACATGACTGCCGCGGCGAAGCTCTGGATCATGTGCTGGTAAGCCCGGCCCTGCTGCCGGCAGTACAGGCGGTGGCGGTGAGTCGTGGCAATGCCGGCGCACGCAAGAAGGCGGGTGCGCCAGCGGCTTTGCGCAGCTCGGATCATGATGGTCTGGTTTTGTATCTGCGCCTGCCGTAAACCGCAGAAGGAGTACAGCGTGAGCGTGTCGCAGGAATATGCGGAGTGGTTGCAGGATGTATTGCGTCCTTTGGGCCATATCCGTCTGCGTCGTATGTTTGGTGGCTTTGGTATTTACGCCGACGAACTTTTCTTCGCCCTGGTGGTAGAGGAGCAGCTCTACTTCAAGGTGGATGCGCGATCCCGTCCGGTATTCGAGGCTGAAGGACTGGAAGAGTGGGTTTATCTCAAGGAGGGCAAGCCGGTGCATATGAATTATTTCCGGCCGCCAGAAGCCATCTTTGATGAGGAAGACGAGCTCCTGCGCTGGGGCCGGCTTGCCCTCGCCGCGGCGCTGCGGGCACGCAAGCCCGGCACCAAGGCATCGGCCTCTGGCCTGAAGCAGAAAGCCGAAAAGACAGCGGCAAAGAAAACGTCAGTCGGTAAAAGCCGGGCTGGCAGCAGGATAAAACAGGAAGACCAGTCATGAGTGAAAAATCCTCTCGCGAGCACGAGCTGCATCTGCGCCGCGAAAAAGTGCGTGAGCAGCTTTTTGTACGGCCGGCCCGCGAATATCCCGCTTCGGATCATCACAACGGCCGCCACTTCCATAATCTGGAGCGCAATGCGCGCAATCTGGGTGACGTCTTTACCTGGTTGCGCACGCGCAAGCCTTCAAAATGGCCGGCTTGGGAAGAGAATCCGGTTTTCTCCCTGCCGGCGGCGCGCTATTCCACGCAGCTACGTGATTGGCATACCACCTTTATCAATCATGCCACCGTGCTCTTGCAGCTGGGTCCTTACAATCTGCTCACTGATCCGGTGTGGTCAGAGCGGGTGAGCCCTTTTAAAAGTCTGGGGCCAAAGCGTGTGCGTCCTGCGGGCATTGCTCTGAAAGACTTGCCGCCCATTGATGTGGTGCTGCTCAGTCATAACCATTACGACCATATGGATCTGGCGACACTGAAATGGCTGGAGCAGCGCGATCATCCGCATGTGGTAACAGGCCTGGGCAATGCCGACATCCTGCATGCCAATGGCATCAAGCATGTTACCGAGCTGGACTGGTGGCAGGCGGTGCAGCATAAAGAACTGAAAATCCATTTCACGCCGGCCCAGCATTTTTCCGGGCGCGGTGTGCGCGATCGTGATCTTTCGCTCTGGGGCGGACTTTGGGTGGAGACGGAAGCCGGCTCGGCTTTTTTTGCCGGCGATACCGGTTATAGCGAACACTTTCGCGCCATACGCGAACGTTTGGGCGAGGCGCGTCTTGCCCTTCTGCCCATAGGCGCTTATGAGCCGCGCTGGTTCATGAGTCCGGTACATATGAATCCGGAGGATGCTGTGCTGGCGCATCGCGATTTGCAGGCGCGCGAATCGCTGGCCATACATTTCAATACCTTTCAGCTTACGGATGAATCCATAGGCCAACCGGTGCTGGATCTGGCGGCTGCTTTGCAGAAACACGATATGGCGGCTGCCAGCTTTCTGGTATTGAAAGAAGGAGAGGGACGGAAAATCTAGTTTTTCGGTGAGCAGTTGCCGCCGCATATTGCGTGCGTACAGGTGGCAGACGAACTGTTTTTAGGAGAATGGCCATGGACGCGCTGCGTGAACTCCCGCAAACGGCTTTTCTTTTTGCCGGCTTCATGGGCACGCCGGTCTGGTTCTGGCTGTTCTTTCTCGGCATTGTTGTCATTTTGCTGGTGCTGGATCTCGGCATCCTCAATCGCGACCATCATGAAATCGATGTGGCCAACAGCCTCTGCTTGTCGGCCTTCTATATGTTTATCGCTTTCTGTTTTGGTGCCTGGATCTGGTGGGAATCGGGCAGCGGCCGTGCCATGGAGTACTACACAGGTTATCTCGTGGAGATTTCGCTCTCCATGGATAATCTTTTTGTGATGGCGCTGGTCTTCAGCTATTTCGGTATTCCGCGCAGCCATCAACATGATGTGCTGTTCTGGGGAATTCTGGGTGTCATTGTTTTCCGTGCCATCATGATTGGGCTGGGCGCTGTGCTCATACACCGCTTTGAGTGGATTCTTTATGTCTTCGGGGCTTTTCTGGTTTTTACCGGCATCAAGATGTTGCTGGCCAAGGGCGATGAAAAGCCCGATCTGGAAAACAACCGTGCCATACGCTTCCTGCGCAGGCATCTGCGTGTAACTACCGATCTGCACGGACATAGATTTTTCGTGCGCATTGCACCAAGTGGGCAGGCCTGGCCTGTGCTCTATGCCACGCCCTTGTTTCTGGCACTTATCGTGATCGAGGTGGCGGATCTGGTTTTTGCCGTGGACAGCGTACCGGCTGTTTTTTCTGTCACCACCGATACCTTTGTGGTCTACACCTCGAATGTGTTTGCCGTGCTGGGCCTGCGTTCCCTGTATTTTGCGTTGGCGGCCTTGCTGCACCGCTTTATCTATCTGCAGGTGGCACTGGCGGTGGTGCTGGTGTTTATCGGTAGCAAGGTGTTTCTGGCTAATCTTGTGGGCAAGATACCGCCGGCATTTTCGCTTTCCATCACGGTGGCGATATTGGCCGCCGGTATTCTCGTATCCCTGATGAAAACCAAGGGGCCGGCACAAGGTTGAAGCGTTCACCAAATAAAAAAGGGCAGCGTAGGCTGCCCTTTTTTATGAATGGTGGAGCTTAGAGCGTGCCGAGTTGGGCGTTCAGTCATTCCAGCATTTTTTTACCCGCCAGCGGATAGCTGTCTTGCTCGGCATATCGGCTGGCAGCCAAGTCTGGCCATAGAGCGTGGTGCCGGTGATGGGACCGGGCAGGGTTTCTTCGCTATGGGCGAGGCCGGGCGGGGCGTTATAGGAAATGGGCTTGAGGGTGCTGCAGGCCGGCAGCAGACAGAGAGCCAGCAGTAGTGGCAAAAGGCGGTGGAGGCGCATTCGTTCTTGTTCTCATGGGGCGGTCTGGTAGCGAACCGCGACGGGCATTATCGGGAGAGGAGGGGAGGGGCGGAATGGCAATAGCTCACAGTGTTCTTGGAGTGTGTGCTCACTTACATGAATGGGCCTGTTCTTAATGGGGTGTGCGGGCTTTGAACTGTGCAGTCGTCGATTCTTCTGGATATAGTCTTGTTTACTAGACGGTCGGTCTACTAGTATCGCCGCCATGACAACGCACACCGACAACCCGACCCGCGATACCCGTGAGCATTTACTGGCCACGGGCGAGGCCGTCATACGCGGCAAGGGTTTTGCGGCAGTGGGCTTGGCCGAGATTCTGGCCGAGGCCGGCGTACCCAAGGGCTCCTTCTACCACTACTTCAAATCCAAGGAAGCCTTCGGCAGCGACATGCTGCAGCGCTATTTCCGCGTTTACGGCCAGCAACTGTTGGCCTTGCTGGAGCGGCCAGAGGGCACGGCACGTGAGCGCTTGCTGGATTACTACCGGCGTTGGGCCGGGCATGAGGCGGGTAACTGCCAGCAGGCCTGTCTTGCGGTAAAGCTTTCGGGTGAGGTGGCGGATCTTTCCGAGTCCATGCGCGAAGTGCTGGCCGATGGCATGCGCCGCGTAGAGCAGTATCTGGCCGACACCATACGCAAGGGACAGGCCGAGGGTTCGCTGCATGCTGAACTGGATGCAGAAACGCTGGCGCCCGCGCTCTATACGCTGTGGGTAGGTGCTGAGCTCATGGCCAAGGTGCAGCGCTCTTCAATGCCGCTGCAGCGCGCTTTGCAACAGACCGAAGTCATGCTGAGGCCGGCCTGAGAAAACGATGTTTACCGACGTGAAAGCGGCGCTGTGGAAACGATTAAGTGATTAAGTATTAAGTGATGAAAAGAAGGCTGCTGCATATTGCAGCCGATGCAGTTGAAGCCGCTGTGAAGTGAGCTGCTACGAAGTTGTAGCTGCGATGAAATTGAAAAAGCGAAATGGCGTTAGCCATTTTTTTAAGGCGGTCACTAGACGATTGGTCTAGCTGGCCGCCATGAACAACAGATGATCCACCGATTTGTCTCAGGAGTCCGATATGTCCGGCCAGCTTTTCACGCCCTTCAAGAGCGGCGCATTCACCTTTCCCAATCGCGTCATCATGGCACCGCTCACCCGTATGCGCGCCACGCCGCCGGGCGATGTGCCCAATGAATTGATGCAAACCTATTATGTGCAGCGTGCGGGCGCTGGCCTCATCGTTGCCGAGGCCACGCAGATTTCGCCGCAGGGTAAAGGCTATATGGATACCCCGGGCATTTATTCCGCCGAGCAGGTGCAGGGTTGGAAGAAAATTACCGATGCCGTGCATGCCGCCGGTGGCCATATCGCCCTGCAGCTCTGGCATGTAGGCCGTGTTTCCCATCACAGCTTGCAGCCGAACCAGCAATTGCCGGTTTCCGCTTCCGCCATTCCCTACCAGAACCGCACCACGGTACGTGGTGAAAACGGTCAGCCGCAGCGCGTGGATTGCGATACGCCACGTGCGCTGGAGGCTGCAGAAATTCCCGGCATTGTTGAAGACTACCGTCGCGCCGCCATCAATTCGCGCGAAGCCGGTTTTGATATGGTGGAAGTGCATGCTGCTCACGGTTATCTGCTGCATCAATTCCAGGCCACGGAAAGCAATAAGCGTGAAGATGCTTACGGTGGCTCGCTGGAAAATCGTGCCCGCTTCACGCTGGAGGCTATTGATGCCGCGATTGCCGGCTGGGATGCCCAGCATGTGGGCGTGCGTATTTCGCCACTGGGTACTTTCAACGGACTGAATGATTCCGATGGCCTGGAAATGGCTCTTTATCTCGCTCGTGAATTTTCCAAGCGCGGCCTTGCCTATCTGCATCTTTCCGAGCCGGACTGGGCCGGTGGCCCGGCGCATACGGATGAATTCCGTCGCGCTCTGCGCGCAGCCTTCCCCGGTACCATTATTGGCGCCGGTAATTACACGGCAGAGAAAGCAGAAAGCCTGCTGGAAAAAGGCTTGATTGATGCTGCTGCCTTTGGCCGTCCCTTTATCGCCAATCCGGATCTGCCGGTGCGCTTGAAGCAGGGCTCCGATCTGAATCAGGTCGTGTCGGCCACGCTCTATGGTGGTGGTGCTGAAGGCTATACGGATTACCCGGCACTGGCCTGAGGTCTGGCTCTTAAGAAAGAAGCGTGATTAATAAAAAAGCCGGCTGATGCCGGCTTTTTTATGGTGTGCAGTTTTTAGCGCTGTTGGCGCAGCTCGTGATGCCGTGTGAAATATTCTCGCAGGATGCTGCGCAGGCGCTCGGCACCGGGATGGCCCCAGTCGCGCTGCAATTCACCGGCAAGACTGATGACGGAAATCGGGGTGGCTCCGGCCTGAATCATGCGCTGTATGGCTGCTTCGTGGGCCGCCACACTGACGCCGCCGATAGCATCGACCACGAAATAAACCTCATAGCCTTCTTTCAGGGCATCCAGCACGGGAAAGGCCACACAGATTTCCGTCCACAGCCCCGCCACGATGAGTTTCTTGCGCCCGGTTTTGACCACGGCCTCGCGGAACTCCGGGTCTTCCCAGGAATTCATGGTGGTGCGGTCAATTTCCGGAATGCCGGGCAGGGCATCGCGCAATTCAGGATTGCTGCCGGACATGCCGTGCTTCACATAAACCGTGCTCAGTACCACCGGCAGCTCAAAAGCGGTAGCCACACGACCCAGCATGGTGACGTTCAGCAGCAGCTCGTCATGCGCCATGGAATGCACGCCGGCATATTGCTCGGGCTGGTAGTCGATAAAAGTGATGACGGCATTTTGCGGCGTCAGCAGATGATCTTTAACAGGGTCGCGTACGGGGGTGGTGCCAGACATGATGCCTCCTGCGCAATCGATATCGGTCAGCATTCAGGAAGGTAGCATTCGCTCTGTATTGCCGCAGCAGAAATTGCAGTGGACACGGTGAGTGATGCGATAGGGATAACGCAGCCTGTGAGTCACAATTTTTCACAGGCTGCTGTTATCAGCCGATAATTGCCTGCACTGCACGGGCCGCACTCTGGCAAGCGCCTTCCATGGTGGTGGTCCAGTCGGTGCGCGTCCAGTCGCCGGCAACGGCGAGGCCGGGCACGGTGGTTTTTTGCGGTGGACGCACACCGGCAGTGCCGGGGCGTTGAGCAAAAGTGGAGTTGGGCATGCGCACGATATGGCTGTGCAGCACTTGAGCATCGCGGGCTTTGGGATAATAGCGGCGCAGCATGTCCATCTGCGTGTTCACGATTTCATCATTGCTGCCCTTGATGAGCTCGTAGGAGGCGGACACGGTGGTGGAGTAGAACCAGTTTTTGGCCGGTGAGCGGCCGTGCATCTTCTGGCGATCCCACACTTGTTCCAGCACGCCTTCGCCTTCAAATAGAATTTCGCCCCAGTCTTCCATGCCGATATTGCGATCCAGATAAAGATTCACGCTGACAATGGGCACGGCGGTGAGTGCTTCCACGGCGCGGTAATAAATCTCGCGATCCGGTAACTGATCCAGCAGGCCTTTCACCTGCCAGATGGGCACGGCGCAAATCACCGCATCGGCGGTAAGTTTTTCATCATCCAGCAGGGTGACGCCGACAAGCTTGCCGTTTTCCACATCAATGGAGCGTACCGGTGCGCGGGTACGTACTTTTACGCCGTGCTCGGCAAAGAACTTTTCCGCGCTACGGATAAAGAGCGTATCCAGATCTACGGTGGGGTAGCCAATGGAGACCGGGGTGCGTGTTTTCATGGCGTGGCGCATACCGGTCACGAGCAGATCGGCGGGCACTTTGGCGGAAGAGATATCGGGTTTGTCACCGGTGAGGCCGATAACGATGCCATCCCACAATGCCTTGCGTGCCGATTCCGGCATGCCGATGCGGCGGAACCATTCATCAGCGGTGATGTCATCCAGATCTTTGGGCTGACGCAGGGCATCGCGGATTAATTTGATTTGTGCGCGTGCGGTGCGCAGTTTATCCAGGCCGGTTACACCGGGCAGATCGCCCATAGCGGCACGCAGGCCATCCATGCCAGAGAACGAGGTGCGGCGTACGGCGCCGCCGGGCATGCGTATGGACATATGGCCGGGGAAATTCACATATTGCCGCGTGCCCACGCTGTCCAGATAGCGGAACAGATTTTCATAGCCGCTGGCGAAAACATGCTGGCCGTTGTCTGGCACATCGTCGACTTCAGGCTGCGGAATGGCGATGGTGCGGCCACCCAAAGCGCCGCGTCGCTCCAGTAGAGTGACTTCATGTCCGGCTTCCGTCAGCCAGACCGCCGAGGCCAGTCCTGCAAGCCCGCCGCCCACTACGATGCATTTCATATCTGTCCCCGTGTCATGTCCGTATGCCTTCTTGTTTTTGAAGGGATGGAAGAGGCGGCAGGAATAACGCAGGCGGGCCGTGCCGACAATGGCAGACAGGGGGTAAAAGGCTTGGCCGGAAATAATGTCTGGAAAACGAAGCTATTTCAGGTTTTGCGCAGGCCGCGGATATTCACGAATTCCGTGGCGCGGGCACGCAGCTGGCCGCAGCCGCCTTCCACATCCTGCCCGGCGCTATTGCGCACCTTGGTGAGCACGCCACGGCTATTGAGATGGCGCACGATTTCCACAATACGTTCGCCCTCGGGGCGCTGGTAGTCGTCGCCTTCCATGCTGTTGAAGGGAATCACATTGAGTACGGCGTATTTGCCTTTGAAGAGGGGAACGATGGCATCAAGTTCGTCATCACCATCATTCACGCCTTTGAGCAGCGTCCATTGCACTTGTATGGGATAGCCGGTGAGGCGGGCATAGGATTCGCCCAGCTCCAGTAATGCTTCGGGTGATATTTTTGGCGCTCTGGGTAACAAGTATTCGCGCAACTCTGCCTTGGTAGTGTGCAGAGAAAGTGCCAGTGCGGGTTTCACCCGCAGCTCGGGCAGGCGCTCGAAAACGCGCATATCACCCACGGTGGAGAACACCAGATTCTTGTGGCCTATGCCGCCATCGGTGCCCAGAAGATCGATGGCTTCCAGCACATTGTCGAGATTGTGCGCCGGCTCGCCCATGCCCATGAACACGACTTTTTTGACATGACGGCGGCGGCGCGCCTGCACCACCTGCGCCACGATCTCCATACTGCTCACCTGCCGCAGCAGGCCACTTTTTCCCGTCATGCAAAAACGGCAGCCGACCGCACAACCCACTTGCGTGGAGACGCACACGCCATCGCGCGGCAGCAGCACGCTTTCCACCATCTGGCCATCGTTCAGTGCCACCAGCAGGCGGGCAGAATTGTCGTCACCGGGATGTTCGGAACGCAGGCGGGCGAGATTATCGAGCTCATCGCTGAGTTGTGGCAGGCCTTGGCGCAGGGAAAGCGGCAGCACGTTTTCTGAAGCCTGACGCTTGGTGCCGCTATCCAGCGCCTTGCCCTGCAACCAAGCACGCAGCACCGCATCCCGGTGTACGGGACGAGCGCCGAGATCGGCGAGACGTTGGTGCAGGTCGGCAAGCTTCATCGGGGGCTGGGCAAGACGCATGGGGCGCGGATGCTAGCACCGGGGCCGGGCTGCTGCCATGCAGCCGGGAAGACGCAAGCGTATCGCTTAGCGAGCGGAAGACAGGGCGCTGGTGATCTGGTTCAGATTCACGGCCAGCCCGGTCATTTTGCCGAGGCCACCGCGGGCGCCGACATGGATGCCTACCACCTCGCCCGCCTCGTTGATGATTGGAGCACCACTGGTGGCGTTGAGGCTGATGCCGCCACCTTCATAGGAAAACTCCAGAAGCCCTGCATTGTTACCGGTGACGGTGCCCTTGTGCATAAGGCCGCTGCGCGCATCGCCGAGCAATTGCGCCACCAGATAGATCGTGTCACCCGTTTTGGGCGAGATTCTGGCCAGCTTGATGGCATAGGGCGGTGTGTCTTTCAGGGGAAGGGCGGCGATGTCGCGATTTTTGCCATGGCTGGCAAAAGATTGCGCCTCAGGAATGGCCAGCGCGCTGCCGGTCTTGATGATGCGGCTGTTTCGGGAAAGCGTGCTGCATTCGCTACGACTGACTTTGCTGGGCATATTCTGCCAGCTGATAGTTTGCGGCATGCCGCCATCCGGCCCGAAAAGGTGTTGGGCTGTTACCAGCAAGGCTTTGGCATTGGCGGTGGGATAGTCCAGCACAAAGGCCGTGCCGGCACGGTATGGCCCGGTGGCCGTGTAGAACTCGGGGCGGCAAACGGATTGACCTTCACGTATGGAATCAAGAGAGGAAATACTTTTGACCTGAACGCTGGAGGTCAGATTTTTTGCGCTGCTTTTATTGTCGCAAGGCTCATCACGGAATTCGGTTTTGCCCGTACTGCTGGTGCACTGGAAGACATCGGCATGACAGGCTGTACCAAAAACAAGCAGTAGCAGGAAAAGGCTTTTTTTCATGATGGATCCACAAGAGGGCAAGACGGTGTTGGTTCCGGGGAAATCTGCGCAGGCCAAGATTTATCGGTGTCGGAAAATATCACCTTCACGATGGGTGCCGCTACAGGCCCGCGCGCACGGCGCTGCTCTTGCTGGGCGTCCGGGTGCTCAGCTTGCCAGCCACTGTCGAGCGGCCGTACTTTCGCCGGCCGGGAAATGCCGGATATCGGCAGCGACAAAGTGCGAGCCCAGTTTTTCGGCGACATTGCCTATCAGCGCGTCGGTGACGATGCCGATTTTGCCAATGCGACGATGATGGTCGTGCACAAAACGCAGATGCTCGACGAGGGCGCTAAAGCTGGCCCAGCCGGGAAAGTCTGTGATCTCTACCAGCACGCCTTTCAGGCGGCCGGACTGGCCGAGGTGGGCATCCACTATTTTTGCTAGCGCTATGAAATCCTCTTGCTCCAGCGCGGCAACTGGCGAGAGCTGCAGAATGGAAGTCTCGGGGTCGAGTGCGTATCGGATCATGATGTTCTCCGGGCCATGCCATCCTTATCTGGTTGGTGCAGACCTCAGTATTTTTCTTCGATAAAACGGAAATCGTGCTCGATGGCTTGATATCGGCCGCGTGCCTGTCGTTTCGGTAGGCGGATTTTCTCGCGCGGCAGCTCTTCATACGGAATCTGTTGGAGCAGATGGCGAATGATATTGAGACGGCCACGACGCGTATCGTCGGTGCGAGCCACATGCCAAGGGGCGAAATCGGTATCGGTGGCCTTGAACATTGCGTCACGCGCACGCGAGTAGTCATACCAGCGGCTATAGGACAGCAGGTCCATGGGCGAGAGCTTCCAGATTTTCCGGCCGTCGTCGATGCGATCCTTGAGGCGCTGTGTCTGTTCGGCCTCGCCGACTTCCAGCCAGTACTTGATCAGAATGATGTCGGATTCCACCAATGCTTTTTCAAAGGCCGGCGTCTGTTCCAGGAAGCGCTGGGTTTGCTCCTTGCTGCAAAAGCCCATGACGCGTTCGACCCCGGCCCGGTTGTACCAACTGCGATCAAAAATGACGATTTCACCGCCGGCGGGTAGATGGCGGATATAGCGCTGCATATAGATCTGCGTTTTTTCACGCTCAGTGGGTGAGGGCAGGGCAACAACACGGAAAATGCGCGAGCTCACGCGTTCGGTAATGGCCTTGATGGTGCCGCCCTTGCCGGCGGTATCGCGGCCCTCGAAAACAATGCAGACCTTCAGCTTCTTGTGCACTACCCATTGTTGCAGCTTGACCAGTTCGATATGCAGCTCTTTCAGAGCTGCCTCATAGTCACGCCGCTTCATGGCTTCGGGAGGCGAAGCGTTTTCCTTGCTCTTGCTTTTCATGGCGAGCTCCTAGCTCTTGCTGGCGTTGTCCAATGCCTTTTTGGAAACCTCTGCATAAAGGGAGCCCAACTTGCCGATGAGCTCGTTGAATTCTGGATGGCGCACCAGCAATGACCTGGCATTATTGGCTTCTTCGAAAACATGCTCCAGAAAGGCGAGATCAACATCGTTGAGGCACTCGCCACGGTCTACCCGTTCTTTCATTTCGAGAATGCGCGGCAGGCGCTCGTCATTAAGCCGGGCCAGCATGGCCTGAATAGTGCCTAGCTCCTCTTCCTTGCTCACGATGCTCTCCTTAGATCTCGGTATTTCGATAAGAGTAAGCCCAGCCTGGTTTTGCCCTGAGCGCGGTGCTCAGTAGGCATAGCCCATTTTCAGATACACGCCGTAGTTGCTGTCTTTGCCCTGCGCGTATTCCAGATTCATCACAATGCCCTCTTTGGGCTTAAGCACGTACTGGATGCCGGCACCGGCGGCCGGATAAAGGTTTTCGCTGTCGGAGCAATTTTGGGCACCGCCATAGGTGCAGGCCAAGCCCACAAAAAATGTGGAGGTCCAGCGCTCCCCCAAACGCCATCTTTCTTCAGCTTCCAGCGAGGACATGTAGTCACCGTTGTACTGACCGATCTTGTAACCACGCAATTGCACCGGCGAGCGTACCTGAGCCGGCGCATCGTTAGTCAGGTGATTGAGCTGGTGCAGGGCCAGTACATTGCCTGCGCCGTGTGGCGTGTAATAGCGGATATCGAAGCGATAAACATCGAAATCCTCTTCGCCGGCCAGCTTTTCCCGGTAGGCCATATTATTCAGATTAACGACCAGTCCGTGGGTCGGCATATTTTCGTCGTCGCGCGAATCGTGATAGGCCACAAGGCCGAGGCCGCCGGATTTGTAGGGCCGAATGCCCACAATCTCCATGATCTGGTCATCCATGGCGGTTTCGCCATTGATGGCAAAATTCTGGTAAAGGCCTTGTGCGCCCAAAAAGAAATTCCCCTGCACACGGTAAAGATAACGGGAGATAAGAGAGCGCAGTTCGGTATTGCTTTTCAGTGGCACACCACTGCCCAGATAGTCGCTGTAGTCGTTCTTGATATTGCCGTACATCAGGCCGGCTAACAGGCGCTGTCGGTCTTCGTCAAACGAGGTTCGGGCAAAAGCGCCGGCTACGATGGAGTCGGTGCTGGTGTACTGCCCGTTAATGGCAAAAATGGAAGGGTGTGATTTTTCGTCGAAATAATGCAGATAACCGCCCATGACGCCTGCAGAGGTGCCGAGCTTGGGATTGGATTGCAGCATGGGCATCAGAAGCCAGGGTGAACGCTCCGCGCCTTCAGCTTCTTTCTTGGCCGCAGCCGCAGTCCCTGTCGTCTGTGCAGCAGGCGCAGCCAGCAGTTGCTGGCTGCTGCCGGCCAACAGCATGAGCAGCAAGGTGGCGGCGATTTTCTCTTTTTTCTTCACGGTGTTCTCCTGATGGTGCAGGGCTGGGCTCGGTTTGTGTTTTCAGACCTGCAGCCATTTTTGTATTTGTTCAATCACCCAGTCGCCGTCATCCAGCGTGAGGTCATGGCCTGCGGTCGGATGCGAAATCATGGGCCAGCGCCAGCGGTCTGCAATGCGTGTAGAGCAAACCGGATTCACCAGATGATCGGCCAGGCTTTGTAGCATGAGCACATGTTCATGTGGGCGAGCGGGTGGTGCTTTATACGTGCCGGCGGCAAAAAGCTGGCGCAGGCCATTCATGCGGCTGGTGGGTTGAGATTCGGCATAGCCTACCCATTTGGTGGCCAGTGCCTCCTTGTCTTTGAAAACATTGGTGCTGATATCGAGGATGAGTTTTTCACGCTCGAGCTTGGAGTTGGAAATCAGACTTTTGAGGATGTCGGGATAGTTTTCTGAGCGTAGACGTTCGGTGAAGCTGCTCATCCCCCGTAGTGAGGTATTCATGAGCACGGCGCGCTCGATATCACAGGGATAACGTTCCATCCATTCGATGGCCACCATGGCGCCTAGCGAGAGCGCCAGTACATGCACGGCACCGCGTACTTGTTGACGCTCCAGTTGTTCGCGCACGGCCTCCACCATCGCGGCTACGCTGCTGGGGCTTTCATGCTCGTACAGATCGCCGTTGCCGGGAAGATCCAGCAGGATGATGCGGGCTTCCGGAAAAGCCTTCTGGAACTGGTTGGGAAAATTCTCCCAATGGCGGTGCTGGCGTATGAGACCGCGCAGGAATACCCAGGTGGGCTTGCTCATCGTTCAGACTCCGCAGCGGCGGCTTGTGCTGCCTTGTATTACTTGGTGGTGTAGGTATACACCCCATCCCAGTTTTCTGGCGGCGCCACATCGCGGAATTGTGCAATGCGCTCCAGATAGAGCCGATACAGCGGCCGGTCTTCGGTATTCCGCAAGGCCTTCAGTCGTTTCTCGGCAACATCCCATTCCTGACGCCGGTAATGCTGCAGCACGCTATCCCATTCGTGTAGCTCTTGCTGGACGCCGGCATCCAGCGCCGCGGTTTCACCCACGGGCTCGTAAATGGTGACAGGCTCCATCTTGCCTTTTACGCGCACGCAATCCAGTGCGCGATAACTGAAGTCTGGTACGGCGGCACGAGTGGCTTCGCTGACCACGATGGTGACGCCGTAATTTTTGGAAAGCCCCTCAAGACGTGAGCCCAGATTCACGGCATCGCCCATCACGGTATACGCCATGCGGAATTCCGAGCCCATATTGCCCACATTCATGGGGCCGGTATTGAGACCGATGCCGATATTCAGTGCCGGCCAGCCTTTGTTACGGAAATCGGTCTGCAGGGTAAGCAGATCAGATTTCATTTCCATGGCAGTGAGCAGGGCAAGGCGGGCGTGGTTGGCATCGTGCACGGGGGCACCCCAGAAGGCCATGATGGCGTCGCCCATGTATTTGTCGATGGTGCCGCGATGCTTGTGAATCAGGCGCGTCATGGCGGTGAGATAGGCATTCATCAGTGCCGAGAGTTCGGTGGCGGAAAGCCCCTCGGAAATGCTGGTGAAATCGCGTACATCCGAGAACAGCACGGTGAGTTCGCGCGATTCACCTTGCAGCGATATTTTTTCCGGATGCTTTGCCATCTCGTCGACGAGATCAGGCGGTACATACTGGCCGAAGAGGCGGGTGATGCTGCGTTTGCCTTGGGTTTCTGCAAAGAAACCAAAGGCCATAATGTAGGTAAAAAGTATGGCCAGCAGCAGCAGCGGCGATGCCAAGGGCAGCACCAGGCCACGATTCCAGGCGAGGAGATTGAGGCCGATCATCGCCAGTGCCAGTACGATGGTGATGCTGACCTGAAGCGGCGGCGTAAGGCGCGGAGTCAACAGCAGGGTGACAAGGGCAACAGTAATCAGCAGCAGGATTTCTACGCCCAGCACCCAGGCCGGTTGCTGGCGCACCATGTCATCCAGAATGCCGGCAATGATATTGGCGTGCACTTCCACACCGGGATAACTTTTTTCCAGCGGCGTGGAGCGCAAATCGAGCAGGCCGGGGGCAGTGGTGCCCACCAGTACGATGCGGTCTTTCAGTTTTTCTACCGCGATTTTCTTTTCCAGAATATCGCTGATGGAAAAATACTCGAAGGCATCGCCATGTTTGCCGCGCCAGGGGACAAGCACGGCAGAGTGCTTGTCGGTGGGAATGAATATGCCGTGTTCGCCTTCACCCATGGCAACTCCTTCCACGGCGCTATAGCCGCCCGTTTGCGGGCGCACGAGCTGCACCGGCGGTGCGCCCAGTGCCATATGAACGGTGGCCAGAGCCAGTGAGGGATAAAGTTTGTTGTCGTAAAGCTGGAAGAGGGGTACGCGGCGGAAAATGCCGTCCGCATCCAGTTGTGGATTATCGAAGAAGCCGGTGATGCGGGCGCTTTGCGTGAGAGTGTCAATATTCGCGGTATAGCTTTGCGGGCGGTGCAGGTCGGCCAGCGCCGCCGCGCCTTCCGGCGTCAGGCTGGCAAAGGCTGGGGGCGCGGTGTTCAGGTTATTGCCTTGGCCGCCGTTGAAGACCATGCCCAAGACGACATTGCGGTCTTTCAGGCTGGCCGCAAAACGGCTGTCGTGATCGAGTGCGGCATGGCGCTGTTGCAGTTCGTTCTGGAAGGCGCTGTCATTTTTCAGGGGGCCCGCCGCCAGTTCCTGCATCAGTTGCAGACCGGAATTCTTTTCGGCTTCGGCAAACACCACGTCATAGCCCACCACGCGCACCTGATAGTGCGTGAACAGGGTGTCCATGAATTGTGCCAGCACATCGCGGCCCCAGGGCCAGCGCCCTAGCTCCTTCAGGCTTTTCTCGTCGATGTCGGCAATCACCACACGCTCGTCCAGCGTATTGGGTACGGTGGCGCGCACACGCAGGTCGTAGGCCTGACGCTCGAGGCCCTCGATCATGCCGAGATGCCAGACGGCATTGAAGAGGAAGGCCAGCAGGATGAGCAGGCCGAAAAAAACCCGGGGTTGCCCGCGAAGGCGCTGCAGCATTCCCTGCATGGTGATGTCCCTGAATAAAAGAAGGCGCCGCAAGGCGGCGCCTGTGATGTTGCTTTTTCAGGGAGTGGCCGGCAAGTCCGGCGTTCTCCCCTTGTTTTAATAGCCGCGGCGCGGTGCGCTATAGCCCTGTGCTGCCGAGAAGGGCGGCGTGCGGCCGACCAGAGTTTCGATCAGCATCAGTTCTTCATCGGTGTGGTTCTTCATGGGGGCGGGCACGATGAGCTTGCCGCCCTCCGGATTGGCCAGGATGTAGCGTGGCGCATCATGGCGGTGCGAAACGATGTTTTCCGTGGCCTTGGGATTGGTGGTCGAGGCCAGCTGTACGGCACCGTAGCAGGTGCAGACATAGCTGCTGTCCGGATAGGACTCGCTATAAACGCCGGTGCCGCGGATACCGATGGTGGCGGTGGTGGTGTTGATAGCCAGTTTTTTGCCCCCGGTGCGCTGTCCGAAGACGGAAAGCACCTTGCCGGTGAAGAGGCGCATGGCATCGGCAAGATTGTCCTGGCCGGAGAGTTGCAGGCGGCTGTTCTCGCGCACGATATGAGCGTCCTGCCCTACGGCGAAGATCACATAGCTATTGCTGGTGGTCTCCACCAGAGAGCTGGCATTGATCTTGGTGCCGGCACTGGCTGGCTGGCCGTCGACCAGGACTTTGCCACGCATATCGTAGATGGACTGGCCGGGCGGCAGTTGGCGCGGCACTTTGCCAAAGGCATGTACCAGGGCGGGCATGAGATTGGCCCCGGTAAGGGCGACGCCACTGGAAGCCAGTAAAAGGCGTAAAAGGTGGCGGCGGGACTCTAGGGGGTCGTCGCGGTCCATGGATAAACTCCTGAATTCTGGTGGCCGGGGCGGTCCGTCGATAGGGCGGACGAGCCTGGGTCGGTCCGGATGCCTATATAACATGGCCGCCGGTAAGCGCAGATACGAGCACAGATACAAAATGGATGCATCATTTCGTCAAGCGACGGGCTGCATACCAAGATGAATGGGCTTTTGTTCAGCCAGTAATTATGATTGTCCAACTAATAATCCGGGGCAGGATTAGCGAGAATGCCCCGTTTGAGGGTCGCGACGCTCACAGGCAGCCGCGGCCTTTTTTGTATTTTCTGGGAGGTACAACAAGGATGCTATCCCGTCGGCTTCAACGGGCCCTTGTGGCTACGTGTTTCTTGGGTGCGGCGCTGCCGGTGCAGGCGGCAGTCACTTATAACGGCACTTGGGGCACGAAGAACAAGTTTTTCGAGAGCAACTCGCAAGGGGCATGTACCGGCTGTCACTCCGGAGGTGCTCCGAGTGCGGGCTACGGCTTTGATTCGTATGCCAATGCATTCAGCAATGCCACAATTGCTCGGCAAGCCGCGGATTGGGACGACGGAGTTTATGACTCAGTGTCGCTTCGCATGCCTCAAGGCGCGGGAGCGCAGGTGGATGAGTCTACTGAGCTTGGCTTGCTGGTTTCTTGGATAAGTGGCGGCAGGCCCGAGTATGCGGCCCCCACCGTCAGTGTCGATTCACCTAACGTCAGCTCCAGCCAGTACAGCGTGACCTTTGCCGGTAAGGGCAATGGCGGTGGCCGTTCCACGACTTACTATTTTGATCACGGAACATCCGCAGCCTATGGCACCTCCACGCTGACAGTGACGCCCTCGGATACCGGTGGTGGTTTTAATCAAACCGCCCTCTTTACCCGCTCACTCAGTAATCTTGCATGTGGAACGACCTATTATTTTCGGCCAGCTGCCCTGAATAATGGCAGTGGTTCTGCAACGGGCACGGGCAGCACGGTAGCAACGTCGGCCTGCCCCACGGTCACCACCATTTCCGATGTCAGCACCAACGAAGACAGCAATATTTCCTTTAGCGTGGCATCGACCAATAAGGGCGGCGGCACCACGGTTTCTTATGCGCTTGATGCTACGTCCATCTTGCGCGGCATGACTATCAATGCGTCCACCGGCGCCTTTGTCTGGACGGCTGCCAATAGCCCTGATGCGCCAACCAGCAATACCAATTATTCGGTCACCGTGACGGCAACCTACACCACGCCCGGCTCTCCCGATTCGCTTGATACCGATGTGTTTACCATCACCATCTCGCCGGTGAACGATGCTCCCGCGTTGGCGGCCATTGGCGCGCAGTTCGCCACGGAAGACACGCTCTTCCAGTATCAGGGCGTGCCTACGGATGTGGATGATGCCAACAACGGCAGCGCACTGACGTGGTCGCTGCAAAATGCACCGGCCGGCATGAGTGTTTCCAGCACAGGACTGGTGAGCTGGACGCCAGCAAATGGTGTGAGCTCTTCCGGGACGGTGACCTTGCGTGTCGCCGATGGTGGTGAGAACGGTGCGGCGGCAGCGACGCAAAATTTCACCGTGACGGTTACCGCCATTAACGATGCGCCTGCACTGGCGGCCATTGCCGCGCAGTTCGCCACGGAAGACACGCTCTTCCAGTATCAGGGTGTGCCCACGGATGTGGATGATGCCAACAATGGCACGGCGCTGACGTGGTCGTTGCAAAATGCGCCGGCCGGCATGAGCGTTTCCAGTACGGGCTTGGTGACTTGGACACCTCCCAATGGCGTGCTGACCTCGGGCACGGTGACCTTGCGCGTCGCCGATGGTGGCGAGAACGGTGCAGCGGCAGCGACGCAAAATTTCACGGTGACGGTAACCGCCGTCAATGATGCGCCGCAGATCAGCTCTTCAGCGCCAACTTCAGCGGTAGAGGCCAGCCAGTTCAGTCATCAAATGACGGTCAATGATCCGGATGATGCCAATGACGGCGCCGAGCTGACGTGGTCACTGCAAAATGCGCCCGCGGGCATGCTCATTTCCAGCACGGGTCTGATTACCTGGACGCCGGGCAATGGCGTCATGACCTCGGGAACGGTCACGGTGCGCGTGGCGGATGGCGGTGAAAATGGAGCGGTGGCCTCAACGCAGAATTTCACCTTGCTCGTGACAGAAGTGAATCAGGGGCCGAGTCTGGCTGCGGTCGCGCAGCTGACGGCAACGGAAGACACGCTCTACTCCTATGCAGCGCAAGTGACGGATATTGATGATGCCAATAACGGCGCCGATCTGGTCTGGTCGCTGCAAAATGCGCCTAGCGGCATGGCCATATCCACGACCGGTGTCATCACCTGGACACCACTTGAGGGAGTGACCACCTCGGGAACGGTCACCGTGCGGGTGGCCGATGGTGGCGAGAATGGCGCGGTCGCGGCCAGCCGGAATTTTGTGATCGCGGTGACGCAGGTCAATGATCAGCCGGTGCTGAGTGCCGTGGCGCTACTCACGGCCACCGAAGATGTGCAGTACTCCTATCAAGCCGTAGTGAGCGATTCTGATGATGCCAATAACGGTACGGCGTTAAGCTGGTCACTCCTGAATCAGCCTTCCGGCATGGTGATTTCTGCGACGGGACTGATTACCTGGACGCCGCTCAATGGCGTGCTCACCTCGGGTACGGTGACGGTAAGAGTGGCTGATGGTGGTGAAGACGGCTCGGTAATGCAGTCGCGTACTTTCGCCATTACGGTAACGCCGGTGAATGATGCGCCGGTCTTGGCGGCCATTTCTGCGCAGACGGCAACTGAGGACGTACTCTTCCAGTATCAGGGTGTGGTGACTGATGTAGACGATGCCAATAACGGCAGCGCCTTGAGCTGGTCACTGCAGAATGCGCCAGCGGGAATGCAAGTCTCGAATACAGGCCTCGTGACCTGGACGCCACTTAATGGCGTGCTGACGTCGGGCTCCGTTACGCTGCGGGTGGCGGACGGCGGTGAAGACGGTGCGGCGGCTGCCAGCCGTAATTTCACGGTTACTGTGACCGCCGTAAATGATGCGCCCCAGATCGGCAATATCACGGATGGCACGCTGATCGAGCTGGATACACTCGATATTCAGGTTAACGTCACTGATGTGGATGATGCCAATAATGGCAGCGCCCTCAATTGGTCGCTGCCGGGCTCGCATCCGGCGTGGGTTACCATTTCTGCGACCGGGCTTTTGCATCTGGCTCCGCCGCAGGATTCGGATGGCAGCTACACGATTACGGTGCGTGTTGCCGACGGTGGCGAAAACTCTGCCCTGCCTTCCTCGGATACTTTCCTGCTCACCATTACCCGCAAGGATGCTGATGCCGACACCATTGCGGATTACCACGACAACTGTCCCAACTTGGCCAACACCAATCAGGCCAATAACGACGGCGACAGCGAAGGTGATCTCTGTGATAGCGATGATGACAACGACGGCATTCCCGATGTGGTGGAAATGGCCAATGGCCTGAATCCTTTCAGTGCCGCTGATGCAGCTCTGGATCTTGATGGTGACGGGCTGAGCAACTTGGTGGAATACCAAGCCTGTGATACTGGCGGCGATCCCGGCTGCGGAAATATCAGCGTGGATTCTGTTGCGCCGGTCATTACTACGGGTGGCGATGTAACGGTTGTGGCAACGGGGTATTACACCGCTTTGCCGAGCACAAATGCTGCTGTGGTGAGCGGCGCCCTGAGTGCGCTTGCTGTCGATGGCAACGATGGCAGTGTGACGGTGACGGCAGACAAGGCCGGCCCCTTCCGTCCGGGTCATCATGTCCTTACTTGGACCGCGCGTGATCGTGTGGGCAATACCGGTACAGCCACCCAAAACATTTTCGTGAAGCCCTTGGCCAGTCTGGGGGGCACGGAACTGGTGGGTATCAACACTACGGTTCAAGTGCCGGTGCGCCTCAATGGTGAAACGCCGACGACAAACGATGTCACCGTGAATTACAGCGTGTCGGGTACGGCAGTGTCGGGTACGGACTTCACTGCACTGCCGGGCAGCATTACCTTTGCGGGTGGCAGCTCCACGGTGGAATACATTCCGGTTGTCATCAGCGGCAGTGTCAGCACGGACAAAACACTCATCATCACGCTCACCAGCATCAGTGGTGATGCCGCGCTGGGTGAAAGCCGCCAGCACACCCTGGCCATTACCCGTCAGTCTTCACCGCCCCAGCTCTCTTTCCGTGTTGAGCAGAATGGTGAAGAGCGTCAGGTGGTGTATCGCGATGATGGTGCTATCACGGTAGAGGCCTTGGTGACCGATCCCAACGGAGGCCCGGCTAATTGCAATAGTTGGCAGACCGGCAGTCTCGCCGTGGTGATTGCAGGTTGTACGGTCACCATTACGCCGTCGGCCGCGGCCGGCAGCTACACGCTGACGACCACCGCTGTTGATACACAGCATGCGGTCACACGCAGTGTCACTTTACTGCTGCTCAATACACGTCCCACGCTGACCGCGGCCGATACAGACGGCGATGGCCTGAGCAATGTGGTCGAAGGTCTGGTCGACAGCAATCACAACGGCATTCTGGATTATCTGGAAGCACAGGGCGGCGAGCAGCCGGAATCCATTCTCTTGCGTCTGGGTTCGGGTGCCAGTCTGCTCTTGCTGGCCTCGGCCGATACCGGTCTGGAAATGCAGGCGGGGCGCTTTGCGCTTGCAGCACAGTCCGCCACCACACCGCAGTCCGGCATACAGATATTTGCCTCGCAGGTGGCGAATGGCAGCACGGTAATTAGCGATGCGGATTACGCCGCGGTGGGCGCCATTTATGACTTCGGCATCAACGGTCTCTCGGCCATGAATACCGTGGCGCATGTGGTGTTGCCGTTGCCAGTGGCATTGCCTGCGAATGCGCAGTGGCGTCAGTTGTCTGCTTCGGGCCGCTGGACTTCATTTGCCGCCAGTGGCGGCGATGGTATCGCCTCGGCACCGCGCGGGGCCGATGGCCAATGTCCGGTGCCGGGTGCGGCGGCGTATCAGTCGGGTTTGATTGCCGGTAACACCTGTGTGCAGCTCACCATTACGGATGGCGGCGCCAATGATGCTGATGGACTCGTTAATGGCAGTGTGAGTGTGACCGCCGCGCCGACGGTATCGCGCGCGGAGTCCGCTTCTACGCCGCCGACTGAAAGCCAGAACGGCGGTGCAATTGATCTTTATGCGCTGGTGCTGCTTGCACTGGCCCTGATAACGCTTCGCCGCAAGGAGCTGCAGCGATGAGAGGCATTTTTTCACAGCGTTTTGCTGCTGGTTTGCTTATTGGCTTGGGTGGCGGTGTGCTGGGCTTGTTTTCAAGCAGCGTGCAGGCGGGATTTGTAGTGGATGGTGAAGCGACCGCGGTTTACGACAGCAATGTCAGCCGTGCTGAACGTGATCGCGACATTCTCAAAGATGAGAGCCTGTTCGGCAGTACATCGCTGACCTGGCGTACTCAGCCG
Source organism: Moraxellaceae bacterium (assembly GCA_050739955.1). GTDB lineage: Bacteria > Pseudomonadota > Gammaproteobacteria > Pseudomonadales > Moraxellaceae > UBA2031. The sequence goes on along the minus strand of JBOICI010000035.1, from coordinate 13,010 downwards.
GGTAATACCACGGCGGTCAGCCTGCGCGGTTTCATGGAGGGTGAGACCTATAACGAAATCACCACGCTGGGCCGTGTCACGGCTGGCGGTCAGGCCGTGCTGCGCTGGCAGCCGGTGCTGGGCTTTATGGCGCCGGTCTACCAGTTCAGCGCCACTGCGCAACTGGATGATTACAACGTGAATCAGCGCGACAGCATGGTGTACACGGTGCAGGCCTTTGCTTCGCAACGTGTGAATGACCGCATCATGGCTTCTTATGGCGCCGAAGGTGTGCTGCGCCGCTCTGAGGGCACGGTCTTCGATACCAGCAATGCTCGCGCCTTTCTCAGTCTGGATTTCATGCTGAGCAAGACTTGGAGTGCCTACGGCGCCTACAGCTTTTTGTATGGCAACACATTTTCTTCTGCACAAATCAGCTTCTGCGATGGCACGCCGGCGGGCGATATTTTCCCGCTCATACAGGCCAGCGAAGCCATTGAAAAAGACGAGGCCCTCAACAGTAAGTTCTGCGGCAACTGGGTGGCCTATCGTCTGGATGCCACCACCAACTCGCTCACGCTGGGCCTTAACAAGGCATTCAACCACAGCCTTTCTGCTGATCTTTCCGTGCAGGGCGTGGATGTACATGCCGAAGGCAATAACAACTATCAGCGCATGCTTGTGCGTGCCGGCTTGCTGGCGAGGTTCTGATCATGACATTGCGCATTCTTGCCACCTTCGTTCTGACCTCTTTGCTGGCCGCTTGCACCGGTGATGGCGATACCGAAGTCACGCGTGCAACGGTGGCCACGGAAACGCCCAACGCCTTTTTGCTCTATCCCAATACCCAGGCTTCATTGGGGGCGGGCAGCTATGAGGTAGAAGTTGAAACCGTGTCGGGTGCCGCCGGCACCTATTCACTGCTTGCCGTTTTGGATGATGGCAGCTCGGTCACGCGCAGCGGCAGTATAGCGGCGGGTGGCAGCAAGACCGAGACTGGTATTGCGCTCACCAATGCTGGAGGCCTTACGCTGACCGCCACTTCCTCCGTGCCGGTGCGTTTGACGCTACGCCGTGCTGGCGACACGAATATCATCAAGACCGCTGTGGGCAGCATCAGTCTTCCGCTCAGCCAGATCAGCTCAGCCGCCTATGGCGAGGCTTATTACGATGCGGTTGATCCCAATGCGGAGCGCACCACGCTTGCGGACTGGAAGAGCAAGAATGGCTTTAATGCCGGCTTTGACTCCCATGTGATCTTTCGCGATGCCAAGGATCTCGGCTATGGGCGCGATATGTATGCGCGCCGCAATGCCGACGGTACATTGGCTTTCTTCGTGAATAATTATGTGGTGGTGCAGCAGCCCGGCAGCAGCAGTAATTACGGCCCGCTCAATGTGGAGGCGGCCATTGCTCAGGATCAGCGTTATTTGCTCGGCACCAATGCTATCGAGTTCACGCCAGCCAATCAGGATGGGGCCAGTGACAACGGAAGCATCAAGATCACCAAATTTTTTACCTTTAATAAAAGTGGCAATCGTATTGCCTCCGCCGATCTGGACGGCCGGGGCGTGAAGCATATGCCCGGCATGTGCTGGGCCTGTCATGGCGGGCAGACGCTGCCGCTGGATGAAAGCGGGAAATTCCAGGCCATCTCCCTGCGCTCTGCCAAATTCAATCTGGTGGACGCCGGCATCCTCGAATATTCGCCGCAGTCGGCCTATCAGCGCCCACAACTGGAAATGGGTTTGCGCACGCTCAACCAATTTGTGCATGAGTCTTTCGAGACCATGGATAGCGAGCGCGCGGATACACAGCAGGGCAAGTGGTCGGCCGATGCGGCGATTGCCCTCGCTGAAGGCCGTTATGGCAGTAGCATGAATGCTGCTGCCAGCGATGATGATTTTGTGCCGGAAGGCTGGAAGGAGTCGGACCCGCTGAACTTTCCCGCACGCCCCTTGCGTCCGGTGGGCGTGGAGCTGCTGTTCAAGAAAGTGGTGGAGCCGCATTGCCTGGGCTGCCATTCCCTGCAGGGCTCGGTGGAAGGGGAGCTCATCATGGTGCCGGTGAATACCAAGCCGGTGAGCCTGGCCAATGCCATCAACTTCGCAAGCTACGAGAAATTCATCAGTTATCGCGAGCGCATTGCTGATTACGTTTATCACCGCGGCATCATGCCCATGTCGCTGCGCAACTATGAAAGTTTCTGGAGTGATCCGGAGGGCGCGCCGACGCGGCTGGCTTCTTTCCTCAGTGATCCGGCGCTGTCTGACCTCGGTCTTTTCGGCAGCAACGGCAAGGTAATCGAGCCGGGTCTGCCCGTGGCGAGGCCGGGTGCTGATCGCCTGGTGAAATCGTTGCCTTCACAGATGGATGGCAATGCCAGCCTGTTTGCGACCAGTTGGCGCTGGGTGCTGAAAAGCCAGCCGGCCCAAGCGCCTGGAAATAGTGTGAGTCTGCTGAATGCGCAATCGGCACGTGCGACCGTTGTAGTAGTGGGTGCAGCGGCCAACGGGGATTATGTTTTTGAGCTCACAGTGAGCAATGCCAAGGGCACGAGTACTACGGTGAGTAGCACCTTGACCGTGGACAGTGCATTGCCCAAGGCCCCGGAGAAACTCACCTTTGCGGCCGATATTGCGCCCATCCTGAATAACAATCCGGCCGTGGCGCAGCAGTGCACCAGTTGTCACAGCGCCGCCGGAACACATCCCGGCGTTCCTGTGTACTGGAATAACAGTAATGAGCTTTACCGGCATGTGATGGAGCGCGTGAGTCTGAAGTATCCGGAAAACAGCCGGCTGCTCACCAAGCCCACCAGCCTGAATCATGGCGGCGCCATACGTATTGATCTCAATACGGCGGCGGGTCGTAAGGACTACAGCACTATTGTGAACTGGATACGTGAGGGCGCGGTTTGCGGTACAGATGCCACCTTGTGTCCGTGAAACGTGAGCTCGCCACTGCGCGGCATCGGGTGAGCCGTGATTGCGCCTGCGGCTCGTGAGCAGCAAAAGTGGAAAAGCGGAAAGGCATCGCGGCTAAAGCCCCTCCCACAAAAGCAGAGAAAATCCCATGGGAGCGGCTTTAGCCGCGATGGTGTTTATCCCACCGCACTTCCTGCGCTTGCAGGTCGGGATAAAGTCTGACCGATTCACGATTCACAGGCAGGGTGCAGCCCGCCCTCACGTTTCACAAACAACAAAGGCCGCTTAGCGGCCTTTGTTATTGATGGGGCCGGTTTCTGCGCGCAGGTTTTCATCCGAGCCATCGTGATACCAGCGTGTCATGGCTTCGCGCCGGTAGATTTCGCGCTGCGTGCCTTCGGGCAGCCATTCTTCATAAGAGGCGGTGGCGGCAATCAGGAAATCAAACAGGGTGAGATGCCGGCGCAGCACACGCTGCTGGCGGTGCGGCAGTATGGGATTGAAGTGGCCGAACCAGGAAAAAAACTGGCGCGGATTTTTCTTCAGCCATAGCCAGGAGCCCATTTCCAGCGTGAAGGGCAGGAAGACGCCGGGGCGTCGCTGCTGGAATTCGTCGTAGAGAAAATCCCAGAGATCACCGTGCGTGGTGTAAGACACCGACTGCGGTTCCATGATGTAAAAACTGTGATTGGGCAGGGTGCGGTTGAAGAGGGCGCGCACTGCAAAGGCATCCGGCAGATTGGCCACGGGCTCATGACTACGCGCATAGGGAAACCAGATGCGATCGCGAAAGCCGAAGCCGGAATGGCAATCCATGGCGATGGAAAAGGGGTGTGGATGCAGGCGTGCGCGCACGATTTCAAACAATGCGGCGGCCTCGGTGGGCACATCATCTTCCACACGCCCGCGGTACCAAGGAATGTGCGGTGAAAGACGGTGGCCGCCCACCAGAAAGGGCACATTCTTTTGCGCATTCACCGGAGCGCTGCGCATGAGGTCTATGCCTTGCGGGTTGGCGCGGGTATTCAGCAGCAGGCCACCCGGATTCACCATGGGCATGAAGACGAGACGCACATCTTCCAGCAGACGGGCAAAGTGCCGGTCCCATTGCAGGCGCTCAACCAGCGTTTGCAGATAGGCAATCAAGACCTGGGTGCCGATGCGTTCCATGCCGTGCACACCACCGAAAAAGCCGATGGCGGGGCGACGGATATCGGTGCTGCCGGCCTCTATGCACCAGATGGGCAGGGGTTTGCCGTCGGCCTCAATCGTGGTGACGACTTCGGCGCGCAAATGTTTGCGGCCGCGCTTGAGTAAGGCTTCAAGGGCTGCGAGTTCGGGGAAGGTGCTCAGGGCGTCATCCTCGTGATGTGCCGTAATGTGGCAGCACGATTGGACGACAGTTTGGTGAAGCTATGGTGACAGGGTGGTGTAAGCCGGATGCAGCACAACGAAATCCGGGGCGAATGGCACCGGACTTTTATGGAAGAGAGGTATCTGCGTCGGAGCTATGCCCGATTTTATGCAGGGAGCGCAGCCCGACTTCACGTCGGGCGTAGCGTGTTGCTGACGCGAGAGCGGAAGCAAGGTCATGAAGGGAAGCGCAGCCCGACTTCAGGTCGGGCGTGGCGTGTTGCTGACGCGAGAGCGGCAGCAAGGTCTGAAGCGAGTTGGCGCCGCGAAAGTGGCGCCAAGGTCATTAATACAGCAGGCCAAGACCGATATGGAAGTTATCCAGTCTTTCCTCATCTTTGTAGTTCTCCAGCGCAAAGGTGAGCGTAAGACGGTTACCAAGACTGGTGTTGTAGCGGTTGCGATGGGTGCCGGTGATGAAGTCGGAAATTGAAGTGAGGTTGAAATCGTTGCGCACACGGGTGACCACGCCCTGCGTACCCATGCCGATCTGCAACTGCACCAGCTTGGAAAAGCCGACGCCGACATAGGCATTGGCCAGATCGCCAGCGTCACTGCCCCAGGACTTGTAGCTCACGCCCCCGTTGAGAAAGGTGCGGCTGTAGTTGGCATCCAGAAAAAAACCGCTGCCCACGCCTTCGCTCCCACTCGTATCCACACGGCCGGCGGAATAGAGCATGGCGGGAAGAATCTTGGGGTCCAGCGGGCCGGCAGCGGCCGTGGCGGGAAGCAGGCTGGCGCAGAGGCTGAGCAGCAATGCCGCAATCGGTCCCTGAGTGCGCATGGAAGAGAAACGCATGGCAAGTCCTCTGTTTCGTGTTGTTCTTATTTTGTCCGGGCTCGTCTGCGTGGCCCCGTCAATATTGCTGCTGCGGGGTCGGACCCGGGCGATTATGCCGTGTTTACATGCGTCCGACTATGCCGGCCCCCTGCCACCCGGTCTGTGTTACAAAGCGGGAGAACTGCCCCGTCTGGCAAAAGGAGTGCTTTGTGGAGTCTTTGTCGTTCGCCTTTTTCCTGATTTTTGCCGGGGCCGCTGTGCTGGCCACGCTGGCGCTTTACAGCCGGCAGCCGCTGATCATGGCCTATATCGTCTTGGGCGCCCTGATCGGGCCCTATGGTTTTGCTCTGGTGACCGACGTAGGCGCGCTGCAGCAGATGGCCTCGGTCGGCATCATGTTCCTGCTCTTCTTGCTTGGTCTGGACATGCAGCCTTCGGCGCTGGCGGCCGTGCTGAAAAAGGCCTCTTGGGTGACGGTGCTTTCCAGTCTGCTGTTTTTTGGCGCGGGTTATGGCGTGGCCATCGCCTTCGGCTTCACCGGGCGCGAGGCACTGATCGTGGGGCTCGCGCTGATCAACTCCAGCACCATCATCGGCCTCAAGCTTCTTCCCACCACCGTGCTGCATCACAAGCATATGGGCGAGCTCATGATAGGCCTGCTCCTGCTGCAGGATTTCATCGCGCTTTTCATCCTGATTGCGCTGGATGCCATGGCCGAGGGTGGTGCCAGCGGCCTCACCCTCCTGCGTGTGGTGGCCGGCTTGCCCTTGTTGGTGCTGGCGGCCTGGCTGTTGGTGAAGTACGTGCTGATACGGCTTTACGAGAAATTCGATCGTTTCCACGAATACCTGTTTCTCATGACCATAGGCTGGTGTTTGGGCGTGGCGCAGCTGGCGCATGTGTTCGGGCTCTCGGCCGAAACCGGTGCCTTCATTGCCGGCATCACCCTGGCCAGCCATCCGGTCTCGCAATATCTGGCCATCAATCTGCGGCCGCTGCGTGATTTTTTCCTCATCCTGTTTTTCTTTGCGCTGGGCGCCGGCTTCGATGCCAGTCTGCTGCCGAAAATCTGGCTGCCGGCGCTGGTGCTGACCGTACTGGTGGTGGCGGGCAAGCCGGTGGTGTTTCGCTATTTGCTGGCGCGCTTCAGTGAAAGCGCGAGCCTGGCCTGGGATGTGGGTTTCCGTCTCGGCCAGATCAGCGAGTTCTCCCTGCTGATCGCATTCATGGCGCTGAGTAGTCAGCTCATCGGCAAGGAGGCAGCGCATGTGATTGAAGCCACCGCTATTCTCACCTTCGTGATCTCGTCTTATATCGTGGTCTTCAATTATCCCAATCCGATTGCAGTGTCGGAGCATTTGCGCCGGGATTAAGGCTATGCACCCAAAAAAAAGCCGGCATCAGCCGGCTTTTTTATATCTGCGAACTCATCAGCGTGAGGCGCTCACAGCCATTTCTTTTTCTTGAACCAAAGATAAGGCGCCAGCGCTGAGGCCAGCATGAGTGCAATGGCCCAGCCATAACCCAGCTGCCAGTGCAGCTCGGGCATGATGTCGAAATTCATGCCGTAGATGCTGGCGATCATGGTCGGCGGCAGAAAAGCTACCGAGGCCACGGAGAAGATCTTGATGATCTTGTTCTGGTTGACGTTGATGAAGCCTAGCGTGGTATCCAGCAAGAACTTGATCTTGTCGAAGAGAAAGCTGGTGCTGGCGATCAGGGACTCGGAGTCACGGATGATGTCGCGCAGACGTTCGCTCTGCTCGGCATTGAGAATGCCGGAGCGCAGCAGCAGATACAGCATGCGCTGCAAATCCACCATGGAAACGCGCACCTTGCCGTTCACATCTTCCTGCAAGGCGAGGGCAGTCAGCACGGATTCCATATCGTCCTGTTCGGCATTACCCAGTACTTGGCGGCTGGTTTTTTCTAAATCGGCGGCAATGCGCTCAACGATGTCGGCGAGGTTTTCCACCTTGGTCTCGAACAGGCCCAGCATGATGGATTTGGAGTTGGTCAGCGACACCAGTCCTTTGCGTGCGCGCAGGCGGAAAAGTCGGAAAGCGGCCAACTCTTCTTCACGCAGGGTGAAGAGGCGCTCGCCATTGAAGACGAAGGCGGCCGAGATATTGGTCGAATTCTCGTCGGCGTAATTCAGGAAGTAGGAGCTGATATGCAGACCGTCGTCGTTTTCATAAAAACGCGAGGTCGCCTCGATTTCAGAAATATCTTCCAGCGTGGGCAATTCCTGCTGGTAGGCCTCGCGCAGCCATACGCGCTCTTCTTCACTGGGGTCTATGGCGTCCACCCAGATCACCTCGGGGATGAGGTCGGTGGCGGCATTGATGGCGACTTGCTCGAGCAGTCCCTTATTCAGTGTGAAAGCCATCAGCATGGAAAAATACTCTCAACGGCAGAGGCGGCCTTCCTCATCAGGGCATGAGGAAGAAGACAGCGGGGCTGGGCGATAGGCAGGTTCCTGCTCGGCAATGAGCATAGTTGCTGGGTGCGCGCGCATTCTAAGGCCTGTTAGCACTATTTTCATCATGTCTGTTGCGTCTTGAAAGGTGCCAATCAAGGCGAGAGGAGCGTAGTTTGGTGATTCCAAACAAGCGACAAGCAACGCAGAGTGGCGCCTTTCAAGACGCAACCCGTAGGGCTGTGACTGTTTTTTCGCCCTGCGGCGTTGTCAGGCGCTTGTGTAGCGGTGCTACACCACGCTTCCTCCGCCTTGCAGAGCAAAAAAACAGCTCCCAGCAGGCATGATGAAAATAGTGCTAACAGGCCTGACAACGCGGCTTTGGCGGGGGCCAGCCATGAATGCAGGGCCTTGCAGCTTTGTATGCCGAATTGTTTCAGCCCAAGACGGGCAAGAGACAGGCGCAGAGGTTTTGTTTCAGGGCGTACGCGCCACTACCCAGAAACGAATGTCTTTGATACCGGCACGGTTCAAGAGGCGGGCAATTTCCGTCAGCGTGGCGCCGGTGGTCATGACATCGTCGATCAGAGCCACGCTCTGCACCTGACCCAGTGTGCGCAAACGCTCTGCATCCAATGCGAAAGCACCGTGAGGATTGCGGCGGCGCGCCTCGGCATTCAGTGTCATCTGGGCGGCGGTGGCCCGTGTGCGTTGCAGCAGATGTATTTCCAAGGGCCGCCGGAAATGCCGGGCCAGTGGCCGTGCAATCTCCAGCGCCTGGTTATAGCCGCGCTCGGCCAGACGTTGGCGATGCAGGGGCACTGGCAGTAGCAGATCAGGTGCGGGCTGGTCTTTGACGGCTTCCAGCAGCAACTGTCCCAGCAGCGGCGCGTTTTCCAGATGGCGGTGGTATTTGAGACCGGCAACCAGATGATCCACCGGGAACTCGTAGCGCAAAGGGGCGATGGCCGAGCTTTGTCGGGGCGGCTGTTCGCCGCAGCTAGCGCAGAGTGAGGCGGCATCCGGTAAAGGCAGGGCGCAGCGCTGGCAGCGGCTGTGATTCCAGGGCAGATCCTGCCGGCAGCCGGGACAGAGCGTATTAATGGAGCTGGCCTCGCACAGCAGGCAGAACTGGCTGTGGCCGGGCTTCAGGGCGTGCAGAAAATGCGGCCAGAGGCCGCTGCGGGCTGATGCGTTAACCATGAGTGTCCTTACAGGTTGACGGGACATCCTGTCCCGGGCGAGACTCCCGTCAACTTCGAGGCTGGCCTCAGGTTGACGGGCTTGTGATCGCAAAAGCACGTTAGCAGCGCGCCCCTCTGCCGCAAAGCCGATATCTACTCTCCACCTTGTCAGGTAACGCCCATGAACGCTGCTCTCCAGCCCGCTTCTCCGTCAGCCCAGCTGCGTCACGACTGGTCCCGCAATGAAGTGCGCGCCTTGTTCGAGCTGCCGTTCATGGATCTGCTCTTTCGTGCACAGACCGTGCACCGCGCTAATTTCGATGCCAATACCGTGCAGGTTTCCACGCTGCTCTCCATCAAGACCGGTGCTTGCCCGGAAGACTGCAAATACTGTTCGCAGTCCGGCCATTACGACACTGGCTTGGATAAAGAAAAGCTGCTTGCCATCCAGAAGGTGATTGAAGAAGCACAGAACGCCAAAGACAAAGGCGCCAGCCGTTTCTGCATGGGCGCGGCTTGGCGCTCTCCGCGCGAAAAAGACATGCCCTATGTGCTGGAAATGGTGAAGCAGGTGAAGGGCCTCGGTCTGGAAACCTGTATGACCCTCGGCATGCTCTCGGGTGAGCAGGCGCAGCAGCTGGCTGAAGCCGGCCTCGATTACTACAACCACAATCTCGACACCTCGCCTGAGCACTACGGCAAGATCATCACCACACGCACTTATGAAGATCGCCTCAATACGCTCTCGCATGTGCGCGAAGCGGGTATCAAGGTGTGCTGCGGCGGCATCGTGGGCTTGGGTGAGGCGCGTGAAGACCGTATCGGCCTGCTCATGCAGCTGGCCAATCTGCCGGCGCATCCGGAATCCGTGCCCATCAATATGCTGGTGAAGATCGAAGGCACGCCGCTGGGCGATGTCGATGATCTCGATCCTTTCGAGTTCGTGCGCACCGTGGCCATTGCCCGCATCCTGATGCCGCAATCGCATGTACGTCTCTCGGCTGGCCGCGAAACCATGAATGATGAAATGCAGGCGCTCTGCTTCATGGGTGGTGCCAATTCGATTTTCTACGGCGAGAAACTGCTGACCACGGCCAATCCGGAAGCCGAGCACGATCTGCTGCTGTTCAAGCGTCTCGGCATCAACTCCGAAAATACGCAGGATGTCTCGGACGAATCGCGCGAAGAAGCGATTGCGGCTTCGCTGCGCAATCAGCAGATTTCTGCGCTTACCCGCGATGCCATGTCGGGTGTGAGCACAGCGCTCGCTACTGATGCCGTGAATTGATTCCCGGTTCCGCGGGAGCGGCTTGAGTCGCTCCTGCGGGAAGTCGCCATGCCCTTCGATTTCTCCTCTGTCCTTGCCCAGAAAAAGGCCGACGGTCTTTATCGCCGTCGCCGCACACTTGCGTCCGCGCAAGGTGCACGCGTCATCGTGGATGGCCGCGAACTGCTGAATTTCTGCAGCAATGATTATCTCGGTCTTGCCAATCATCCCGCCTTGATCGCCGCAGCGAACGCGGCCACTAAAGCCTTTGGTGCCGGTAGCGGCGCCTCGCATCTCGTCTGCGGTCATTCCGCCGAGCACCATGCACTGGAAGAAGAGCTAGCGGCCTTCACCGGCCGTTCGCGTGCACTGCTGTTTTCCACGGGTTATATGGCCAATATCGGCATCGTGCAGGCCTTGGTGGGGCGGGGTGATGCGGTGTTTGAAGACCGGCTCAATCACGCTTCACTGATTGATGGTGGTCTCGCCTCCGGTGCTACTTTTCAGCGCTATCGCCATAACGAGCTGCCACATCTTGCCGAGCTGCTGGGCAAGAGTGCGGCGGATAAAAAACTCATCGTCACCGATGGTGTATTCAGCATGGATGGCGATGTCGCGCCACTCGCTGAATTGGCTGCGCTCGCGCAAAAAAACGATGCCCTGCTGATGGTGGACGATGCTCACGGCTTTGGCGTGCTGGGTGCCGGTGGCATTGGCTGCGCTGAGGCTTTTGCGCTGGATGAAACACAGCTGCCGGTGCTGATGGGCACACTGGGTAAAGCAGCCGGCAGCTTTGGCGCTTTTGTGGCCGGCTCCGACGATCTTGTCGAATACCTCATCAATACCGCGCGCCCTTATATTTTCACCACGGCACTGCCACCGTCAGTGGCGGCGGCCAGCCGTGCCAGTCTGCGCGTGATACGCGAAGAAGGCTGGCGGCGTGAAAAGCTGAACGAGCTGATTGCGCATTTCCGTGCGCGTGCAAAGGCTGCTGGCCTTGCTCTGATGGATAGCCCCACGCCCATACAGCCGCTGCTGCTGGGTGATAACGAAACCGCGCTGGCCTGGAGCCGGGCGCTGGAAGAAAAAAGTCTTTTGGTCGGCGCCATACGCCCGCCCACGGTGCCTGCCGGTTCAGCACGTTTGCGCATCACCTTTTCAGCGGCCCATGAAAAAGCCGATGTGGATGCCTTGCTGGCGGCGCTCGTGATCTGTCAGGAGAAAACATGAGTACGGCTTTGCATCATGTCGTGCATGGCAAGCCCGGTCTGCCTGAGCTGGTGCTGCTGCACGGCTGGGGTCTGCATTCCGGTGTGTGGGATAGGTTTCTGCCGCGGCTCACACCGCATTTTCGAGTCAGCTGTGTCGATCTGCCCGGCTTTGGTGGTAATCACGGCAAAGAGCATCGTTTCGCGGAGTTTTTTGAGGCCGTGCAGGCGGTAACGCCGCCACGTGCACTCTGGGCTGGCTGGTCGCTGGGTGGGCTTTTGGCGCTGGAAATGGCGGCGCGTTATCCGCAGCGAGTGCAGGGCTTGTTCATGTTGGCGGCTACGCCCTGCTTTGTGCAGCGTGAAGGTTGGAAGCCAGCCATGAAGCCCGATGTGTTTACAGACTTCGCTGATTCCCTGCGCGAAAACCCGCTGCTGACGCTGGAGAGTTTTCTCACCTTGCAGTGCCGTGGCAGTGTCAGCATGAAGGCCGATATACGTTTTCTGCAGTCGGTGCTGGAGGCGGGCCCCAATCTGGCGACCACGGCCTTGCAGACCGGGCTGGATGTGCTGGTGCGTGGTGATCTGCGCAATCGCTTGGCAGCGCTCAGGCTGCCGGTGCATTTTCTTCTGGGTGAAAAAGATGTGCTGGTGCCGGCGGCCTTGCAGCCGGCTTTGAAGATTCTGCAATTCGATGCTGGCGTCACCGTGATTCCGGCGGCGGCGCACACACCTTTTCTGTCTCATCCCGAAGTTACGGCACAGGCACTTTATGATTTTGCCCGGCGCGCCAAGGTGCTGGTATGAGCCGCTTTGCGTCGCGCAAACAGGAAATCGCCGGACGCTTTTCACAAGCGGCGGATCATTACGCTTCCTATGCCGCTTTGCAGGCGGCTATCGCCGATGCGCTGTTAGCAGCGGACATTCCCTCAGGTGTAGTGCTGGATGCGGGTTGTGGTCGTGGCCGTGAATCGCAGCTTTTGAGTGCGCGCCCTGATATTGAAAAAGTGATTGCGCTGGATATGGCGCCCGCCATGCTGGCAGCTCTGCCGGCATCGCCGAAAATTCAGCCGCTGCTGGGCGATATGGAGGCCATCGCGCTGCCCGATGCTTGCGTGGATGCGGTGTTCAGTAATTTCGCCATGCAGTGGTGTGAATCGGCCGATACCGTAGCCGCGGAATTTTCCCGAGTGCTTAAACCCGGCGGCCGTCTGCTAGCCAGTGTGCCGGGGCCACAAAGTCTGGCGGCTCTGCGCGCTACCGGGCTGCTGCATATCAATGAATTTGCCGGCACGGAAAATTGGGCTATGGCCCTGATGCAGGCGGGTTTTGCCGACTGTGATTTTGTGCAGAAGGATTTCTCTCTGCATTTCGATACCGTGCCGGAACTGCTGCGCGCGCTTAAAGGCATAGGCGCCGGCACCAGCGATACGCCGCGTGAAAATCATCTCTTGGGCCGGCAATGGCTGCAGCAGGTGACGGCGGCGCTGGAAGCACAGCGTCAGCCGCAGGGCTTGCCCTTGTCGTATGACGTGATTTTCATCATTGCTGGTAAGGAGTGAAACGTGAGCTCGCCGCTTTGCGGCATCGGGTGAATCGCGAGTGCGCCTGCGGCTCGTAAAGGGCAAAAGCGTTCGCGGCTGAAGCCGCTCCTACAAGCCCTCACCCCAACCCTCTCCCAAGGGGAGAGGGGAATTCCGTAGGGGCGGCTTTAGCCGCGAAGCCCTTTACAGATGCCGATGCTTAGGTCTAATGCCGATTCACGATTCACGATTCACGATTCACGATTCACGATTCACGATTCACGATTCACGATTCACGATTCACGATTC
>JBOICI010000034.1:0-227180 GCA_050739955.1 Moraxellaceae bacterium | reverse complement strand
CCCAGTCCTTGATGCCCTTGGGGTTGCCCTTGCGCACGAGGAACACGATGGTGGAGGTGTAAGGAGCGCTGTTATGCGGATACCGCTTGGCCCAATTTTCGTCCAGCAACTTGCCCTTACTGGAGAGCGGATCGATATCGGCCGCCAGCGCCAGCGTCACCACATCAGCCTCGAGACCGTCGATGACAGAGCGGGCCTGTTTGCCAGAGCCGCCATGCGACTGCTTGATGACAACATCGTCGCCGGTCTTGGCTTTCCAGTACTTGGCGAAGGCCTGGTTGTAGTCCTGGTAGAGCTCGCGCGTGGGATCGTAGGAAACGTTGAGCAGACTGACTTCCTTGGCATACACCACGGAAGAAAGCCCGAGTGCTGTAGCAATAACAGCCAGTGCACCCAGACGGAAAAAGGAAGCTTTCATGACATACCCCGGAACGGTGAAGTGGTTACGGGGCTGATGCTATTGTGATGATGAAAAGTTTAAAAAGAATAAATATTCATGCACTTATAACCAAATTACCATGCCAGTAAAGCCCCCAGCAGCAGCTTCGTGCCCACCAGCACGGTCAAAACCTCAAAAGCCCGTTTGACCAGGGTATTGCCCTTGAGCAAAGCCCAGTGCGCGCCGATATAGCCACCCAGCAAAGAGCCCAGCAGCAGTGCCGGCATCCACTCCCATTTCACGGGCGCCTGCAAGGAAAGCATGGCCGCTCCCAGACCATTCCAGAACAGACCCACCAGCACCAGGGTGTAAGAAACTGCTCGGCTGTAATCCAGGCCAAACCAGCGCACCAGCCATAAGGTGACAAAAAGACCGGTACCCGAAGTCAGAGAACCGTTAAGCGCTCCTATCAAGAAAATCACCACCCCGCCCAAGGCCAGCCCCTGCACATCGCGATGCCGCCGCTCCGCCTGTCGCCCCAGCTGCGGCCGACGCCAGGAATAAATACCCAGACCCAAAGTCAGCAGACCCAGTGCCAGTTCTGCCCAGCGGTCGGGAATACTCAGGATAAGCTGGGTCCCCAGCAGCACGCCGGGCAGGCCACAAGCAAGAATGAAGACGGCAAACCGCCAGCGCAGCCGACCCTCACGCATATGCCGCAAGGTAGCGCCTACGCCAAGGGCTACACTGGCGATCTTGTGTGTGGCCAGTGCCGCCTGGAAGGACAAGCCCAACATGAGTAGTGCCGGCAGCTGCAAGAGACCAGCACCGCCACCGGCCAAAGCAGACAAGGTATTAGCAAGCAGAGACACGAGAAACAAAACCACGACGTCGATCACTGTTGGCTCCACGCCCGCTGCCCTAGAATGGCCGGCGATTATAAGGCAGCCTCTGTATCTGCCACCTGGAGAATCCCATGCTGAAATCACTTCCTGCACTGCTCATGGCATCACTACTGGGCCTGTCGACGCTGGCACTGGCCGAAGAAATTCCCGGCGCAAAGTGGTACCGCTATTACGACGAAAATAATCGCCCCAACGTGACCGACAGCCTCAGCAGTGAACACATCGCACGCGGCTATGATGCCCTGAGTGGCAGCATGCAAGTTATCAAGCATGTGCCCGCCCAGCGCGCTCTGACCCCCCAAGAAATTGCAGCGGCCAAGGCCAAACGTGAAGCTGAGTTGCAGCAAGCCAAGGATGACAAGCAGTTGCTACGTCTTTATTCATCACCAGCCGATGCCGAGCATGCGCGTGACCGCCAGATTGACGCCCTTCAACTGCGTATCGACTTCAGCACCAACTCCCTCTCCGGCCTGCGCCAACGTCGCGCCGCCGAAGCCCAGAAAGCCGCAACGTTCGAGCGCACCGGCAAGCCGGTCCCGACCGATCTCAAGAACAGCATTGCCAACTACGACAAACAGATTCAGGGCGCACAAACGGAAATCACACAGCGCAAGGCAGAGCAAGACAAAGTGCGCAGCGATTTCGATCCCGTCATCCAGCGCCTGGTCACGCTGACTGGAAAACCGGCAAGCAATACAGTGCCCATAACCAGCACCCCTGCAGCGGGTGGCAAGCCTCCAGCCAAACCACTCTGAGCAATAAAAAAGCCGGCATATGCCGGCTTTTTTATTGCTCCAGTTTCAATGCCCGGCCGAGGCCGTCAAATTACGGAACAATTGCTGCGCCAGAAAAGACCATTGCGCCTCCCACATTTCCGTTGGCTTGTGGCGGAAACCAGAACGCACAAACTGGCTGACATGGCCCTCCACCAGACCCAGCATCAGATTGGCCGCCGCAGCACTGGTCATCACCGTTCCCAGTGACTGCTTGAGCTCGGCCTCACGCAAGACCTGCTTAAGCTGTGTCTCCAGACGATCAAAAAACTGTGCAATACGAGACTGCAGGCGCTCATGCTCGCCAATTAGGGCATCACCATTCAGGATGCGTGTTATGCCGGGATTACGCTCAGTAAATACCAGCACCAGAGTCAATATCTGCTCGCAGCGCAGACGCGCATCAGTCTCTTCCTGAAGAATAAGACTGATGCGAGAGAAAATGACTTCCTCGATAAACTCGATAAGCCCTTCGAACATACGAGCCTTACTGGGAAAGTGACGATATAACGCCGCCTCGGTTACCCCGACTTCCTTGGCCAGTGCCGCGGTGGTGATGCGCGCACCGGGTTGGCTTTCCAGCATGGCCGCCAGCGCCTGCAGGATATGCTCCCGTCGCGATATTTTCGGTTCAGCCGCACTCATGTCGCCTCCATGGCGCTCGATAGCTCGGGACTCAGGTCCTAGCGTTTTTTCTTGTCTTTACGATTGCTGATGAGAGTGCCCATGCCTTCGTCGGTAAAGACCTCCAGCAAAGTGGCATGCGGCACACGACCATCAATGATATGAGCGCTGATCACTCCGCCCTTCACTGCATCCAGCGCACAGGTAATCTTGGGCAACATGCCGCCGTAAATCGTGCCATCCGCAATGAGATCATCAATATCCTGCGTGGACAGACCGGTCAGCACATTCTTGTTCTTGTCCATGACACCGGGAATATTGGTTAGCAGGATGAGTTTCTCGGCCTTGAGAGCCTCGGCCACTTTGCCCGCGACGAGATCGGCATTGATGTTGTAGGACTCTCCATCAGCACCTACGCCAACGGGCGCAATCACAGGAATGAAGTCGGAGGCAATCACCATTTCCACAACATCAGTCTTAATGCCTGCCACCTCACCGACATACCCAATATCCAACTCTTCCATCTTGCCGTTTTCGTCGACTTTTTTGAGCAACATCTTCTTGGCACGAATGAGATTTCCATCCTTACCCGTAAGCCCCACGGCACGACCACCGTTCTGGTTGATCAGGTTTACGATTGATTTGTTGACGAGGCCACCCAGAACCATTTCCACCACATCCATGGTCTCGGCATCGGTCACGCGCATACCGTCAATGAATTTTGATTCTTTGCCAATACGCGCAAGCAGATCGCCAATTTGTGGCCCGCCACCATGCACCACGATGGGATTGAGCCCTACGGTTTTCAGCAGCACGATGTCGCGGGCAAACGAATTCTCAAGCTCGGGATCCGTCATGGCATTACCACCGTATTTCACGACAATGGTTTTGCCATGAAAGCGCTGGATATAAGGCAATGCTTCGGTCAGGACCTTGGCAATATTGAGGGCGGAATCACGCGTCAGCGCCATCTTTATCAGCTCACTTCAAATCAGAAAGGAATCTTGAGCTGCGGATCAACACTCTGCAGCAAGGACTGGAATTTTTCCTGCACAACCGCCAACGCCTGCGGGGTTTTCCCCTCAAAGCGTGCAACCAGGCAAGGCGTGGTATTGGAAGCGCGAATCAAACCCCAGCTATCGGCAAACTCGACACGCAGACCATCAATAGTGATGATATTGGCATCCGGGAAGCTGGCGCTATTTTTCAGCGCCTCCATCACGCCAAATTTGGCCGCATCGGAAACTGGAATATTGATTTCCGGCGTAGACGGGTTTTCCGGGAACTCCTCAAACATTTGATCAGAAGTCCCCGCTTCCAGCGACAGGATTTCGAGCAGGCGTGCCGCGGAATAAATGGCATCATCAAAGCCGAACCAGCGGTCATTGAAGAAAATATGCCCGCTCATCTCACCCGCCAGTGCTGCGCCGGTTTCCTTGAGCTTGCCCTTGATAAAGGAGTGGCCGGTCTTGCACATCACAGGGCGGCCGCCATGACTGCTGATCAATGCCGGCAAATCACGAGTGCACTTCACATCGAAAATGATGTCGGCACCGGGATTGGTTGTCAGCACATGCTTGGCGTACAGCATCATGAGGCGATCAGGAAAAATATTCTTGCCGCCCGCCGTCACCACACCAATACGATCTCCATCGCCATCAAAGGCAATACCGATATCGGCATTATTGGCCGCCACCACGCCCATGAGATCTTCCAGATTTTCCGGCTTGCTGGGATCGGGATGATGATTGGGGAAAGTGCCGTCTATTTCGCAAAAAAGAGGAATCACGGTACAGCCCAGTGCCTCCAATACGCGCGGACCTATCACACCCGCAACGCCATTGCCGGCATCCACAACAACACGCACCGGACGCGCCAGAGCAATATCCGAGCTCACGCGATCAATATAATCCTCAGCCACATTCTGCTGGGTCAGCCCGCCCGTGCCCGCGGTGAAGTTGGAGCTTTCAATGCGCGCGCGCAGCGCCTGAATATCGTCGCCAAAAAGCGTGTCGCCGGCGATCATGATCTTGAAGCCGTTGTAATTGGCAGGATTGTGGCTGCCGGTCACCATCACACCGCTGCCTGTCGCAATCGTCTTGGCTGCAAAATACAGTACCGGCGTCGGCACCATGCCCACATCAATGACATCGCAGCCACTGGCGCGAATACCCTCAATCAGACCCGCACTCAGGTCAGGACCGGATTGACGACCATCGCGTCCGACCACTACAACCTGCTCTCCACGTGCCGTGGCTTCACTGCCTATTGCTCGACCCAGCGCCTTGGCTACATCACGACTCAAACCATCGCCCACTACGCCGCGCACGTCATAGGCACGGAAAATGTCTGTCCGCAGCCCCTCCACAGCACTGCCGACAGGTTCTGCATCTTTCTTTACCGGCTTTGCAGCCTTGGGCTCAGGTGCATCACCCAGCAGAGCCGTTTCATTATTCACCATATCCAATGTACCCAGATTATCTGTAGGCAGCTTGCCAACGCCTTTACCAGCACGCAGCTCGGAACCGTATTGATCCAGATGCGCCAGCAATAAAGAAAAGTTACTGAAATTCAGCAGCGGCCTCTGCCGGCTTCCATAACGGAAAAAATTTTCAGCGAAGCCATCGACTGCCCCAACATCGGCATCTACTGCACGCTGTAAAGACAGCAGTATCCAGGCAAACAAACCACCAGCCGCCAAGGCTACAAAAATTCCCAGTCCCAGCATGATGCCGCTTTCATCACCTGCCCGCCCCAAGGACTCCGCTGGAGAGAAGCGCAGCTCCCAGCCCGGATTGAACGTTGCAACATTGCCGTCCGGCTGCTCAATGCCTTCTCCACTACTGAGAATGGTGGCACGCTCAGTCCCGCTTTTCTGGATCAGCTCAACTTTGCCAGCCTCGGGCGCGAAGCTCTTCAGCGCGACGGCAATATCCTTGAACGGAAAACTCACCAGAACAACCGCACTCGTGCCTTCTGCGCTCTTGAGCAGGCGCGCATAGGTCAGCACCTGCTCTTTGACACTGCCATTCTCGTAAAAGCTGATTTCCGGCGTTACACGCTTGCCCGCCGCAAGACGCAGCACCATATCCTGCTGCGCATAACTCAAACCATTGGCCACTGCGGGATCAATGGTGCTCGGCACGACACGGGCAAATAAAGCACCCTGAATCCGTTTCACCAAACCCATGTCCTGCTCTGCCTGCAGCTGTAAGTAAGGCAGCAACTCGGCGTCCGGCAAGGCTTTGACCAAACCTTCATATATACGCGAGTAATTTTCCAGCATGGCCAGATAATGCTGCCGGTAAATCGAGGTCATCGCGGCTGATTGGTCTGCCTGTATCTTGCCAGCAAAGAAATAAATACCGGCCTGCACCCCCAGCACCAGCAATACACCTAGCACCAGTCCAGGCATACCACGCTTCAGCAAGGAACTCTCATTGCGGCGCTTCTTGGGCTTTACTGTAGGCATCGCCTTTGCTTCCTCTGCGGCTGCCGCTACTTCCACCTGATCATTTTTCTTCTTGGCCATGATGTTCCCTGAAAATTAAAGCAATGCTGAAAAAGTCTCAGTGCCGACCTGAAGAGCCGAATCCGCCTTCGCCACGACTACTTTCCACAAAATCGTCAACCAGTCGGAACTCTGCCTGCACCACAGGCACCAATACATACTGCGCAATGCGTTCGCCAGGCTGAATGGTGAAGCTGTCCTTGCCACGATTCCAGCAAGACACCATGAGCTCTCCCTGATAATCGGAATCTATAAGACCCACCAGATTGCCCAAGACAATGCCGTGCTTGTGACCAAGGCCCGAGCGCGGCAAAACGAGACCCGCAAAAGCAGGATCAGCAATATGAATGGCAAGGCCGGTGCGTATCAGGCTGCTTTCACCCGGCGCCAGCGTTAGTGCCGCATCGAGACAGGCACGCAAATCCAAGCCCGCGGAACCTTCTGTAGCATAGGCCGGCAAGGGAAAAGTTGTACCGATACGGTCATCCAACACTTTCACATCAACGCTTTTTTTCATCAGCACTCACTCGATATTCTTTCAATATGCTTTTACAGGTACAGACGTTTTCACGGCGCAGCTTTCAAACGCCGCGCAATCAGGGCCACTAATTGTCGTGCGATCAGGCCCTTGGATGCCTTCTCCAGCGCCTGCTCACCATCACTCCAGATCACCATCAGTGCATTGTCATCACTCTGGAAACCGATATCGCTACGAGCCACGTCATTACAGGCAATCATGTCCAGTTTTTTGCGCGCGAGCTTTTCACGCGCATGCTCGACCACTTTTTCCGTTTCAGCCGCAAAGCCCACTACAAAAGGCCGATGTTCTGCCGCCGCAATGGTGGCCACGATGTCCGGATTCTTTACGAGTTCAATTGTCAGGGTATCTGCCGACTTCTTGATTTTCTGGTCAGCCGCATCGCGCGGTCGGTAATCAGCAACAGCCGCCGTAGCGATGAAAATATCGGCGCCCACGCAGGCGGTCTGTGCCGCCTGCAGCATTTCCAGAGCACTGGTGACATTGATACGCGTCAATCGGTCCGGTGTCGGCTGATTGACCGGGCCGGCAATCAGCGTTACGTGCGCACCAGCCTCTATACAGGCCCGGGCAAGGGCAAAACCCATTTTTCCGGAGCTGTGATTGCTGAGATAGCGCACCGGGTCCAGCGCTTCGCGGGTAGGGCCTGCCGTAATCACCACATGCTTGCCCGTCAGTGCTGCCGTCTCGAACTGGTCGGCACAGCGCTCAGCCAACTCCATAGCCTCGAGCATTCGCCCCTCGCCCACATCGCCACAGGCCTGCGAGCCACTGGCCGGACCAAAGACCGCCACACCGCGCGCCACCAGCGTTGCCAGCGCTGCCTGTACGGCAGGCGCAGCCCACATCTGTTGATTCATGGCCGGAGCAACCGCCAGCTTGGCGCGAGTAGCCAGCCAGAGCGTGCTGAGCAGGTCGTTAGCCAGCCCTTGGGCCAGACGCGCCAAGCAATCTGCCGAGGCCGGCGCCACCAGCACGAGATCAGCCCAGCGCGCCAGCTCGATATGCCCCATGGCCGCCTCTGCGGCCGGATCCAGCAGATCCGTGTGCACAGCGTTGCCGGACAGAGCCTGCAAGGTCAGAGGAGTGATGAACTCTTGGGCAGCAGCGGTCATCACCACCTGAACCTCGGCACCGGCATCGCGTAGGCGGCGGATGAGATCGGCACTCTTGTAGGCGGCAATACCACCGGAGACACCGAGCACAATCCGTTTATGGGCGAGGCGTGCAAGCATGAGGCTTTCCACAGTGAGGCATCCGCAGAAGGGGATGCTGACGAAAACAGGCGGCAAAGATACCATCGGGTCGCAACCATGCGTAGCGCCGACAAGGAAAAAGTCAGCGCCTACTGACGCACACACCCCATCGGCAAGGAGGCCGAAACCATGCCCATCACAGATTGGCCCGCCAGCGAGCGGCCGCGCGAAAAGCTTCTGGCACGCGGCGCGGCAGCACTTTCAGACGCAGAAATCCTTGCCCTGTTTATTCGCACCGGAACCCGGGGCAAGACCGCTCTTGACCTGGCGCGTGAATGGCTCAGGCACTTCGACGGCCTGCGCGGCTTTCTAGATGCCGACGTGCACGCTCTTACTGCCTTGCCCGGCCTCGGACCGGCCAAATATGCGGAAATCCAGGCAGCGCTCGAGTTGGGTCAGCGCCACTTGGCCACCACATTGGAGCGCAGTGACGTCATGGCCAGTCCCGAGGCCACACGCCGCTTCCTGAGCACCCGCCTGCGCGGCCTGCGTCACGAAGTCTTCGCCGCCCTGTTTCTGGACAGCCAGCATAGGCTGATTGTTTTCGAAGAGCTGTTCCGCGGCAGCATAGACAGCTGCCCAGTGCATCCGCGCCAAGTGGTGGAGCGCGCACTGCGACTCAATGCTGCCGCCCTCATCCTCGCCCACAATCATCCATCCGGTGTTGCCGAGCCCTCGGCGGCCGATCGCCAGATCACCGAACGCCTGCGCCAGGCGCTGGAGCTTTTCGAAGTACGGGTGCTGGATCATTTCGTCATTGGCGAAGGGCGCCCAGCCTCTTTTGCCGAAAGAGGCTGGCTGTGAGTACGATTTGGGTTCCCGATAAAAATCCGTAAAATGACCATTGCCTCGCCGTGGCACAGGCAGTCGCAAGGGGCCGATAGCTCAGCTGGGAGAGCGCCGCGTTCGCAATGCGGAGGTCGAGGGTTCGATCCCCTTTCGGTCCACCAATAAACCGCCCTAGCCATCAGCAATGCTGCGCGCAGCTCACCCTTTCTTCCCTCTTATATGCCAAGACAGGCAGCCGCCTGTTCAAAAGCCACTCACTTCGGCATTGCAGGACGGGGACTGCTCTGGTATAAATCGCACCCCTTGAAAAGCGCCGGCCCTATTACCGGCGCCTGCGCCTCCTGAGTTGAGGCGGTTTGCCTCGCGGAGCCCGTCATGTCCAAAGTTTGCCTCGTTACCGGGAAGCGTCCCATTGTCGGTAACAATGTGTCCCACTCGAATATCAAGACCAAGCGTCGTTTCGAGCCGAATCTGCAGTACAAGCGCTTCTGGCTGGAAAGCGAAAAGCGTTTTGTGCGTATCCGCGTGTCCACCAAGGGCATGCGCATCATTGACAAACTGGGTGTAGACGCCGTTGTGGCCACTCTGCGCGCCCAGGGCAACAAGGTTTAAGGAGCCTCATCATGCGTGACAAAATTCGTCTCGTGAGCACTGCCGGTACCGGCTACTTCTACACGACCACCAAGAACAAGCGCACCATGCCGGAAAAAATGGAGATCAAGAAATTTGATCCCAAGATTCGCCAGCATGTGATTTTCAAGGAAGCCAAGATCAAGTAATTGATCGGCATCCGCAAAAAGCCCGACTTGTTCGGGCTTTTTTGTGTCCGGCCGCCGGCGCAAACTTGAGTCTGCCGCCACTCACCCCATCTGGATGCCATGCCCGAACTGCCCGAAGTTGAAACCACACGACGCGGCATCCTGCCCGCACTTGAAGGCCATCGCGTCAAAGCACTGACCGTGCATGACCCGCGCCTGCGCTGGCCGGTGCCACCCGAACTGGCGCAACTCAAGGGACAACGCATCACCGCCGTAACCCGGCGCGGCAAATATCTCCTGATACATAGCAAGGCCGGCACCGCCCTGGTCCATCTTGGCATGTCTGGCAGCCTTCGCCTTGTTTCTCCAGGCACCCCGAAGCGCACTCACGACCACGTCGAACTGCATCTGGATTCCGGCTGGCTGCTGCGGCTGCACGACCCCCGGCGCTTCGGCTGCTTTCTCTGGCTCACGACACCACCGGCCGAGCACCCCTTGCTGGCTGCACTAGGGCCGGAGCCTCTGGAAGAGGGCTTTGATGGCCACCATCTCTTTGCTCGCTCGCGGGGCCGCAGCGCTCCCGCCAAAAGCTTCATCATGGACAGCCATGTAGTTGTCGGCGTCGGTAATATCTATGCCAATGAAGCCCTGTTCCGCGCCGGCATCCATCCCTTGCGCGCCGCCGGCCGCATAGGCGCCGACCGCTACGATCGCCTGGCCGAAGCGATCCGCAACATCCTGAGCTACGCCATTGAACGCGGCGGCACCACTCTGCGCGACTTCGTCAATGGCCACGGCGAGCCCGGATATTTCCAACTGGAGCTGGATGCCTATGGCCGCGCCGGCCAAGCCTGCCGGAACTGCTCCGCCATCATGAAAGAGGTGCGCCTGAGCGGACGCAGCACTGTTTACTGTCCGCACTGCCAGCGCTAGCCCTCGCAACAAGAGCCGCCAGCTGTGACGAATTTCACGCCTCGCGGCTTGCTTTCGGCCCGGCGCCAGAGGTAGAGTTCAAAAGTCCAGAACTATCAGGCCCTTGTGGCAACTTCCTAACATCAGTTATAAGATGTGGGCCAGACAGATAACAGCACACTGATTCTTTTGAGGGAAATCGTGATGGAACTCGTAAAGCGCCGCCTCATCGCTCTGCTTATGACAGCAGCCGTCGGTCTGGCCTCTGTTCCCGCTTCTGCCGAGGAAATCCTCGACGACCAGATCAATGAACGCCCCACCACCTTGGCGATGATGGGCGACGCCGTTCTTGCTCGCCCCATGCTGCTCGCCATTACCACACTGGGAGCCGGACTCTTTCTTGTCACCCTGCCCTTCTCGGCACTGGGTGGTAATGTCAAAGAAGCCGCCAATACCTTGGTGATCGGCCCGGGCAAATCCACTTTCACACGCTGCTTGGGCTGCACAGAAGTGCAGGATGAGTGGAATGATCGTCAGCAGGCCATCAGTGCATCGGGCACTGCCAGCAACTGAAGTACAGCTTTTCCCATAAAAAAACGGGCCGCGATTGCGGCCCGTTTTTTTATGCTTAATCCCATCAAGATGCCGTCAGACGCCTGTACTTTGTCATTAGCTCAGCCTCCGTTTCCGGGCAAGCCTCATCTTTGGGGATGCAGTCTACGGGACAGATAGCCACACATTGCGGCACATCAAAATGGCCCACACACTCGGTGCAACGCGTCGGATCAATCACATAGATATCCGGCCCCATGAAAATGGCCTGATTCGGGCAAGCCGGCTCACAAACATCGCAATTGATGCACTCGTCAGTAATACGGAGTGCCATGAGAACTCACTTACCCAGCTTGTTCCGGAAGGCCTCAGCCACCTGCGGCGGAACAAATTTCGTGACATCACCGCCCAGCACCGCAATCTCCCGCACCAAGGTGGAAGAAATGAAAGAAAGGTGTTCAGCCGGCGTGAGGAATACCGTTTCAAAATCAGGCATCAACTGCCGGTTCATATTGGCCAGCTGGAACTCATACTCAAAGTCAGACACCGCGCGCAGGCCGCGCAGGACGACATTTGCATTCTGCTCTTTGACGAAAAACGCCAGCAGCTTGGAAAAGCCCTGCACTTCCACATTGGGCAGATGGCTCAATACATCACGGGAAAGATCGACACGCTCATCAAGGCTGAAAAGAGGGCCTTTTTTCTGGCTGGCAGCCACCGCCACGATGACATGATCAAACATGCGCGCCGCGCGCTCGATAAGATCCTTATGCCCATTGGTAATGGGATCAAAGCTACCGGGATAGACAACGCGGGTACGGCTCATGCGTGGAGTCCAGTCAAAAGAAAGATGCGCGCAGAATAGCGGAATCCGTGCTCGGCCTCCATGCCAGTGAGCAGTCGAGATAGGGAGCAGAAGCCAGAAAGCAATCAGGCGGGTTCCCCCGCCTGATTGCCACATTACGACAGCCTTACTTGAACATATGCTTCTTGGCGAACTTGTGCAGACCCTTGTTGAAGGGAGGCAGGAAGAACTTCATCGCATAGAACTTGGGTTTCTCCAGCACACCCTTGGCATTGGACATGGCCAAGAAGCCTTCCTTGCCATGGTATTTGCCCATACCGGCCGAACCGACACCACCAAAGGGGAGATCATCCACACCCACATGGCTCATGACGTCGTTGACGCAGGCGCCGCCGGAGTGAGTATTGGAAAGCACATAGTCAGCGCGGCCGCTATTCCAGTCGAAGTAATACAGAGCCAAAGGACGTGGGCGCTCATTTACGAAGAGCAGGGCCTCATCCAGGCTGCTGACTTCCATCACCGGCAGCACCGGCCCAAAAATCTCGTTCTGCATGATCTGCATGGCCGGAGTCACACCCGTCACAATAGTGACCGGCATCTTGAAGGTATTAGCGAAAGACTCATTGGCCGGATTGATCTCGATGACCTTGGCACCCTGCGCGCGCGCGTCCTCGAGATAGCCCTGCACGCGGCGATACTGCTTTTCATTGATGATGCCAGTGAAGTCAGGATTGTTGAGCTTGGTGGGATACATGGTGCTCACCACCTTGGTGAAGTCACGCACAAACTCATCAGTCTTGCCCTTGGGCAGCAGCAAATAATCAGGCGCCACACAGGTCTGGCCAGCATTCCAGCACTTGCCGAAGGCAATACGCTGTGCGGCCTCAGCCATCGGATAGGATTCGTGCACGATAACCGGGGATTTGCCACCCAGCTCCAGCACCACTGGCGTCAGATTCTTGGCAGCCTCAGCCATCACCGTGCGACCCACATTGGTGGAACCCGTGAAGGTGATCTGATCAAACGGCAGGCGTGTAAATTCTTCAGAGACAGCACCACGGCCGTTGATGACAGCAACCTGATCTTCACCGAATGCCTCGGCCAGCATCTGCTTGATGACTGCACCGGTACGCGGCGTAAAGCTGGACATCTTGAGCATGACGCGATTGCCGGCCGCCAATGCGCACATGAGCGGACCAGTCGCCAGGAAAATCGGATAGTTCCAAGGCACGATGATGCCCACCACACCCAAGGGCTGATAAACCACTTTGGCAGAAGCCGGCATCTGCATCGGCGAAACATGGCGCTTTTCCGGACGCATCCACTTGCGCAGGTTCTTGCTGTAATACTTCACGCCTTCCAGCGTGCAAAGAATTTCACTGAACTTGCACTCGTCCAGCGAACGGTTGCCGTTGTAGTCATCCGCCACCGCCTGCGCCAGATCGTCCTGATATTTCACGAAGACACGTCGAAAGGCCGCAAGATGCGCCACGCGCTCATCGGCACTGGGCATGGGGTTCTGACGATAGGCCTGCTTCTGACCCGCGAAAACGCGATTCAGCTCAACAAGGGCGGAATCGTCGGCCTGGAGTTCTACGACATTGGCGACCATGGTGATGTCCTCTGTGTGCGAGGCTGCCCCCGATGCTTTCGTGGACTGAACGCTTCCGTGGAAAGAGGCAGCAGATGACCGGAACGGTCTGGGAGTGTTTTTTTAGAGTATTTACTCTAGACTGTCAACGCAGGCTATCAGCGCTTACAGGAATCGAGTGTGAAAACCCGGGACAAGATACTGCAGAAAAGCCTGGACCTGTTCAATGAGCAGGGCGAGCGCAAGATTAGCACCAATCATATCGCGGCGGCGCTAGGCATAAGCCCAGGCAACCTTTATTACCACTTCAGTAACAAAGGCGAAATCATTGGCGAGCTGGTCCATCAATACGCCAATCGCTCAATGACTCTGTTGAGCACCCCCGAAAATCGCCCCATGACCTATCTGGACAAGCTGGGCTACTTCGAGGGCATTCTGGAGAACATGTGGGACTACCGTTTCCTGCATCGCGATCTTGAGCAACTGATGGCCGACAATCCGGTGGCCCGTGAGCAATATCAGCTATTTGCGCATCGAGTCATGGGCCAGGGCATGCACATCTTTCAGCGCCTCGCCGAATCCGGACTCGTTAATGCCAATGCCGAAGAGGGCGAAGCTCTCATCATGAACATCTGGATCGTACTGACCAGCTGGATTTCCTTCCTGCACACCTCAGGCATATTCGGTGACGGCGAAGCCATCACCCGTGATCTGCTCAAGCGTGGCATATACCAGATCATCCAACTGGAGGCGCCTTACCTGACCGGTGAGGCGCGCACAAAGCTGCCGGAGATGAAGGCCAGATACCGCAGCTGAAGGCAGGTTTTCAGAAGTTTATGGCCAAGCCCACCGTTGCTGTATCGAGAGTGCTGCTATTGAAAAGGTCGTCACAATACACAACTGACTGTGAGCCCGTATTGCCTGAGGTATGGCACGCATGATTTGTGGCATCTCTTTTGTCCACACGAATGTATTCCCCATGCAGGCGCAACTTCCCCAAGCTAAGCGCAAGGCCCGCGCCATAAGCAAGAGAGACTCCTTCGCGCTCGTACTGAATTTCCCAAGGAAGATTGGCAAAGCTTCCGAGCACTGCCCCATCGGAGGCCATTACATCGACATCGAATCGTCCATCCATCTGCTGCTCCAGCTTGGTATACGCAGCACCCGCAAGCACATAAAGCTGGACAGGCCCGATATCAGCCTTGGGCTTTACATAAAAAGCTGCGCTCAAAGGAATTTCGGTTTTTATGTTGACCGACCCCACCGAGCTTAAATCGAAGCTGCGGCCGAGATAGTCGTGCAACATCAAACTCATAGGCTCGCTGTATTTGTCCGATTCGACCGGAATTGATATCTGCACCTGCACATCAAGAAAGCGGTGCAGCTCTACACCAGCAAAAACTGTGGCCGACAAAGGCTCTGCATCAGGAAAGTCTTCTTCTTGGAAAGAGAAGCGGGTGGCTCCTATACCTGCGTAACCACGCACCACATCATTCTCAGCGGCAACCGCGGCCTCACCGATCCCCAGCAAGCACAGCAACAGCCAATATCGCGAATTACTAGGCATATCCCTCCCCCTCTTCTTGCGTAAAGGGCGGAAGGTTAGCAAGAAACCCCCGGGCACAACCAGAGAAGCCAATTGCGGCCTTTACCTAATGCCGGCATAGCGCAGTCAAAAAATAGCCAGCCTGCTCGCCAAGAATTCCGGGATACGTCGCTCCAAGTAATAGCGCGGATCACGTGGCGTTCCACCTTCGATAAATCCCACATGCCCACCTTGTCGGCAGAGCTCAAAATGCACATGCGGTGAAAGCTCGCTGGCATCGGGCAGCACACCCGGCGTCATGAAGGGATCATCATGAGACTGCACTATCAGCGTAGGCACGCTGATATGCCTCAGGAACTGACGGGAACTGGAGCGGTTGTAATAATCATGCACATCGTTGAATCCGTGCAGGGGCGCGACCAGCTCGTTGTCATACTGCCAAAAGGAACGGAAAGGACCGCGCTTGAGTTGCTCGCGCACACGGCCGGCCGCCTGATCATTTCCAGCCGCCTCAAGATGCCGCATCTTTGCCTCCCAGTGCGCCACCAACTCACCCATGAAGTGCTGGCGATAAACACGGGAAAAGCCCTGATCCATACGGTCTGCGCACAGCGGCAGCAAGAGCGGGACCGATACTGCCACGCCGGCCCTCGCCAGCGGATCACTCAATGATTCTCCCAGCAGCTTGAGTGTCATGCTGCCGCCCAGTGAATAACCGACAATAGCTAGAGGCGCGCGCGGATAACGCTCTGCCATATGCTCCAGCGCCTGACGCAAGTCCTGACTGGAGCCGGCGTGATAGGCCTGCGCCAGATTATTCTGGCGACCGCTAGCGCCACGGCAGTTCAAGGCCACGCTAGCCCAGCCTTGACGCGAAAGTGCATTTTGCAGGCCCAATACATAGTGCGACTCGCTGGAGCCCGAAAGTCCGTGCACCACCAACACCAATGGCTGCTCCGGCTGCCACTGCACTGGTCGATGCCAGTCCATATCCAGAAAATCACCGTCGCGCAGCACCAGCATTTCACGCTCGCGCGGGATTTGTGGCGGCTTGCGGAAGAAATTGGAAAAGAGGGTTTGCGCATGAGCATTGCGCAGCCACCAAGCGGGGCGGAAAGGGCTGGCAAAAATGCCATGGGGAAAGGTTGCTGCAAGTGAAGACGTCATCATCGCCTCCGGACTGATCTAAAGAACTTCCACATCAGCGCACGCTTCAAGCAGGCTGATAGCGCGCCAGATAGGCCTGCACCACGCCCGCCCTGGTAGTTTTCTGCAAGACGAAGACAGAGGGCAATGCCAGCTCCTGCCATTCGCTTTCGGACTCTATATAAACAAAAGCATCCGGCCTCAGCAGCGCACGTTCAAGCAGTACAGCACAAATTTCTGGCAACAGGGATTTGTGAAAAGGCGGATCAAGAAAAATGCCGTCAAAACCTGCGGATGGCTGCCAGTCTGCAGGGCTGCACAAAAGACTGAGGGCGTCTCCGTGCAAAAGGGTTACCGCGTCTGCCTGCAGCTCTGCTACCGAAGACTGCAGGGCAAGAAACTGGGGGCGCTGTTTTTCCAGCATCACCACCGATGCTGCGCCGCGAGACAAGGCCTCCAGCCCCAGAGCGCCGCTGCCGGCAAAAGCATCCAGACAGTGCGCTCCATTGATTTCAAACTGCAGCCAATTGAACAAGGTCTCGCGTACACGATCCGGAGTCGGGCGCAGCCCCTCGGCATCCACGAAGCGCAGACGCCGGCTGCGCCATTTGCCACCGACTATACGCAGGACATTGCTCGTCGCACGACTCACGGCTTGCCCTTACCCACCGTAACCACCAAAAGACGATCTGGCTTCACATGGCGGCGGAAAGCGGCACGCACATCATCCCCGGAAACGGCCTGGACACGTGCGATATAGGCATCCAGAAAATCCAGTGGCATGTCGTAAAAACCTATAGCGCCGAGATAGCTCACGATACTGGCATTGCTTGCCGTCGCCATGGGAAAGCCGCCGATAATACTGGCCTTGGCTTCGTTCAGCTCTTGCTCGTCCGGCCCCTTCTTGACGAAATCTCCCAGCACGCTACGGGCAATCTTCAGAGCCTCATCGCTTTGGTCGGCCCGGGTGGAAAGCTTGATCGCAAAGGGCCCGGGCGCGCGCATTTGTGTGAACGAGGAATAAACGCCATAGGTCAGGCCGCGTTTCTGGCGGATTTCTGCCATCAACCTAGCCGTGAAACCGCCACCGCCAAGAATCTCGTTGCCGACGGCCAAGGCATAGTAATCAGGATCGCCATAAGCAATGCCGGGCTGGCCAACAATGATATGCGTCTGCGAAGAAGGGAATTCCTTGTGCACACGTTGTGCCTTGGCCAGCGCCTTCACCGCAGGCTGCGCCGCTGCAGGCGCGCCTGCTGGCAAGGCACTGCTCACTTTCTCGGCAATGACAGCAGCCTCGTCCCGCGACACCGAGCCCACCAAAGCAATCACCAGATTGCGCGCCACGTAATAACGCTGGTGAAACGCCTGCAGGTCTTCGCGCTTGATACGCGCCAGTGTTTCACGCGTGCCACCGGGCGGCCTGCTATAGGGGTGCTGACCATAAAGCCCCTGATAAAAAAGACGGCTGGCGATAGCGGACGGAGACTGCTCCTGCTGCTGCAGAGCCACCTCGCTGCTTTGCATAACACGGGCAAGAGGCTCGGCCAGAAATGCCGGCTGCGCAATCACATCGGCAAACACATCCAGTGCCGGATCACGATATTGCGCATCACTCAAAACCCGCAGCTCTGCCACTGCCATATCGCGATAGGAGCCGGTATCAAAGACGGCACCCACGCTTTCAAAGCTACGAGCAATAGCCGCTGTGTCGCGCGTCGGAGTCCCCTCTTCCAGCATACGGCTGGTGATGGCCGCCAGACCGGCTTTGTCGGCATCACGGGCGCCGCCGGCATCAAAGATCAGACGCAGATCCAGCATGGGCAGCTCGCGCGCTTCTACGAAAAATACGCGGGCACCATTGCTGGTGGTCCAACGCTGGATGGTGAAGGCCCGACGCGCCTCTACGGTGCGGGGCATATTCTTGAGGCTTTCCAGACGCTCCAGCGAAGTCACCGGACCCGGTGCTACTTCAGCGCCTTCATGACCGGCAAGAGCCCATGAGGAAGCGGCCAGAGTCAGCAGAAAAAAAATCGACTTTTTCATGGCTTGATCTCCGTCGGCAGCAGGCGCAAGACCGTGCGCCGCGACGGAATCAAATAGCTACGCGCTACCGACCGCACCGCCTCGGCATCTACTTTTTGCAAAGACAGCGGCCACTCGTCCATCAGACGCCAGGAAAGACCCACGCTTTCCAAACGGCCTATGCTATTGGCCTGCTCCTGCACCGAATCGCGCTCGAACACATCGCCGGAAAGAAAGCCCGCATAAACACGCCGGAGATCCTCCGTCTCGATTTTTTCCGTTTTCAGGTTTTCTATCTCTTTGAGCAAAGCCTTTTCCAACTCATCAAGACTGCGTCCTGGTGCCGGCACGGCACGCACCATGAACAGGGAATCACCGCGACTGAAAGGGTCGTAGCCGGAGCTGACCGCTGCCGCCACACGCTGCTCGCGCACCAAGCGGGTTTCTAGGCGTGCGCTCATACCCTCGTCCATCACCCCCATCAACATACGCAGAGCGCCGGCCTCTCCGGCCTTGCCGGTATTCAGGGAAGGCACATTGAAGGCCAGATAGAGAGAGGGCACCTTGCCCGGCAGGCTGAGCTCCATGCGTCGGTCACCCGGCTCCGGCAATTCCACGGGCAGGCGCGTGATCGGCACCGGTTTGCTCGCAATGGCGCCGAAATACTGATCTGCCAGCTTTTTCACGGCATCAGCTTTGACATCGCCGGCCACCACCAGCGTGGCATTGTTAGGGACATACCAGGTTTCATACCAGCGCCGCAGGTCTTCCACTTTCATGGCCTGCAGATCACTCATCCAACCTACGGTGGGAATGCGCGCCGGGCTAGTCAGCCAAGTCAGCGTCATGAAGCGCTCCATGGCCAGCGCCTGCGGATTGTCATCCGTGCGCATACGGCGCTCCTCCATCACCACCTGGATTTCCTTGGCAAAATCTTCAGGCTTGATGACCAAGCCCTGCATGCGATCTGCTTCCAGCTCCATGGCCAGCGCCAACTTGTCGGCGGTATAGACCTGGTAATAGGCGGTGTAGTCGTCAGTCGTGAATGCGTTGTCCTCGCCACCATAGAGCGCCACGATGCGGGAAAATTCGCCCGCTGGCACTTTTTGCGTGCCTTTGAACATCATGTGCTCCAGCGCATGCGACAAGCCCGTCAGCCCCTGCGGCTCATAACTGGAGCCCACCTTGTACCAGACCTGCGTCACTACCACCGGCGCGCGGTGATCTTCGCGCACGACCAGCTTGAGACCATTGGCCAGACGGAATTCCGTCGTCAGGCCGGAGCCAGAATCAGAGGCCTGCAGTGCAGGACTGGCAAACAGGGCAAACGTCAGGGAAAGAGAACAGAGCAACCGGCGAGACATGCAGGCTCCGGATCAAGAAGACAGTGACATTAATGAAGCACCTCAAAGGTTCTGGCAGGCGCGAAGGGCTGGTAGCATAGCCCATCCCGCCAAGCCGCTGCAGGCCCGTCCCGGCCAGAGTTTGTTGCTTTCATGTCTGATCAGAATTCATCCGATAAACCCGGGCAGCCGGAAAAATCCTTGGGCCAGTCCGTTAAGGGCTGGTTCACGCGCAAGCTTGACGAGCCGGCCACCACAGTGACGGAAGCCCCTGTTGCTGCCGAGTCTATTGCCCCTCCCGCGCCCACCGAAGCAATGCCCGAAGCCGAAGACAATAGCGAGGGCAGCAATTTTTTCCAGCGCATGAAGTCCGGTCTGTCGCGCACACGCAGCTCTTTCAGCAATGGCATGGCCACATTGCTGATAGGCTCCAAGGAAATCGACGACGAGCTGCTGGAAGATATTGAAACCCAGATGCTGGTTGCCGATATCGGCGTTGATGCCACCCGCCGCATCATCACCGCGCTCACCGAGCGCGTTGCCCGCAACGAACTCACGCACTCGCATGCGCTCTACAAAGCCCTGCAGAACGAGCTGGCCGAGCTGCTGGCACCGCAAGTGGCACCGCTGCTCATCGATAGCACGAAAAAACCTTTTGTGATTCTCATGGTCGGCGTGAATGGCGTGGGCAAGACCACCACTATCGGCAAGCTCGCCAAGCGTTTCCAGAAAGAAGGCAAGAGCGTGATGCTGGCCGCGGGCGACACCTTCCGCGCCGCCGCTACCGAGCAGTTGGTGATCTGGGGCGAGCGCAATAATGTGCCGGTGGTGGCGCAAGGCGCCAATGCGGATTCCGCCTCGGTACTTTTCGATGCGCTTTCCAGCGCCAAAGCGAAAGGCATTGATGTGCTGATTGCCGACACCGCCGGCCGCCTGCACACCAAATCCAATCTCATGGAAGAGCTGAAGAAAGTGCTGCGCGTCATGCAGAAGATCGACCCCAGCGCACCGCATGAAACCATGCTGGTGGTGGATGCCGGCACCGGCCAGAACGCATTATCGCAAGTGCAGGAATTCGATCTGGCCGTGGGCCTTACCGGTCTCACGGTGACTAAGCTCGACGGCACCGCCAAAGGCGGCGTGCTCTTCAATATCGCCAGCCGCAGCAAAGTGCCCATCCGCTACATTGGCGTGGGTGAGAAAATTGACGATCTGCGGCCCTTCGAGGCCAAGGATTTTGTGGCCGCACTTTTCGACGAAGAAAAATGATCGCTTTCGACAACGTCAGCAAAACCTACCCCTCCGGCTTTGAAGCCCTGAAACAGGTGAGCTTCACGCTGGGCACCGGTGAAATGGCGTTTCTCACCGGTCATTCCGGTGCCGGCAAATCCACCTTGCTGAAATTACTGCTGCTCACCGAGCGCGCCAGCGCTGGCCGCGTGGAAGTGAACGGACAGGATTACAGCACGCTGAAAGGCCGGGCGATCGCACATGCGCGCCGCCAGATCGGCATGGTGTATCAGGATCACAATCTGCTGGATGACCGCAGCATTTACGACAATGTCGCCCTGCCCCTCATCATCAACGGCATGGATAGCCGCGACATTCCGCGCCGCGTGCATGCCGCACTGGACATGGTGGGCCTGGCGAATCGCGCGAAATCATCACCGGTCACTCTTTCTGGTGGCGAGCAACAGCGTGTCGGCATTGCCCGCGCCGTGGTCAGCAAACCCTCGTTGCTGCTGGCGGACGAACCTACCGGCAATCTCGATCCTGATCTGGCCGCCAGCGTGATGAATATTTTCGAAGAGCTGTCTTCCGTGGGCGTGAGCATTCTTATTGCCACTCATGACCTGCCACTGATTGCACGCTATCGTCATCGCCTGCTCACCCTGCGTGACGGCGAGCTGGTGCGCGACACGCATCTGGCCGAGCAGCAGCCGCTACCGGGAGCTCAGCCATGAGCGGTGCACAAAAATCCCGACGCAGCAGCGCCACCGTTTTCGCACACTGGCGCGCACATCATGTTCGCGAAGCGTGTGACAGCCTGCGCCGTCTCACCACCACCCCTGTTTCCACCCTCATGACACTGATGGTGGTGGCGCTGGCGCTGGCACTGCCGGCCTCGCTTTATCTTTTGCTGGGCAATGCCGAGCGCCTCACTGCAAGCTGGGACGGTCAGGCACAAATCTCCCTCTATCTGCGCGCCGAACTCTCCGCCGATCGACAGACCGCCCTGCGCACTCAGCTCGCTGGGCGCAGTGATGTCGCGCAGGCCCGCCTCATTACTGCCAGCCAGGCCTTGGACGAATTCCGCTCGCTCTCCGGCTATGGTGATGCTCTCAATCTGCTGAATGACAATCCCTTGCCGGCCGTGATCGTGGTGCGCCCCGCCAATATCACGCCCACTGAAGTGAAAAAGCTGCGTGATGCCCTTGCCGCCCTGCCCGAAGTGGAGGGCGCCGATATTGATCTCGCTTGGGTACAACGGCTGGCCGCCATTCTCGAGCTGGGTCAGCGCCTGCTGCTGGCTTTGGCCGGCGCACTGGGCGCCACCGTGCTGCTGGTGATAGGCAATACCATCCGCCTTTCCTTTGAATCGCGCCGGGAAGAGATTCGCGTGCTCAAACTTCTCGGCGCTACCGATGCTTTTGTACGCCGCCCCTTCCTTTACGCCGGCCTGTGGACCGGACTGCTGGGCGGCCTGCTGGCCTGCCTCTGTGTTGCCGTCTTCTTCCTGTGGCTGACTGGCCCGGCCAGCGAACTGGCCCTGCTCTACGGTAGCCAATTCCAGCTTTCCGGACTGGATATCGTCACCACGGCCCTGCTACTGATCGTCAGCATCCTGCTCGGCGTCGTCGGCGCAGGGCTGGCCGTAGGCCGCCACCTACGCGCCATGGAGCCGTAAGCTGCTGCGCGTCGGTCCTGCGGCGTTAGGAGGCGGCGAAAAATGCTCATTTACTCCCTGTAAACTCCGCTTTTTCGCCGCCTCCTGCCTTGCAGGCCTCTAGCTCGCGCGCTTACGCAACAAAGCTATAAGAGGCTTAAGCCCTTGTTCCGTAATGGGTTAATCCCCATGATTCACCCCCCAAGCAGATTCAAACAGCTGTTACAAAAGCCCCGCAAAAACCCCTTTTCAGTCTTTAGCACTCTCATATCGAGGGTGCTAATATCGGGCCATCTCTCTCAACCCCACCATGGAGTCAACCATGACTAACAAGCAGCTGGTGCCGCTTGCGCTGTCGGTGCCCGGGGTAAATCTGGGCTCCTATATCACTACTGTGAACAGCATCGCCGTGCTGTCCGCCGAGGATGAGCGTGCCCTTGCCGAGCGTTACTTTGAACAGGAAGACGTGGATGCCGCCCGCCAGCTGGTGTTGGCCCATCTGCGCTTCGTCGTGCATATCGCCAAGAGCTATGCCGGTTACGGCCTGCCTCAGGCCGACCTCATTCAGGAAGGCAATGTCGGTCTCATGAAGGCCGTGAAGCGTTTCGACCCGACCATGGGCGTGCGCCTCGTGTCCTTCGCCGTGCACTGGATCAAGGCCGAAATCCACGAATACGTCATCAAGAACTGGCGCATCGTGAAAGTCGCCACCACCAAGGCTCAGCGCAAACTCTTCTTCAATCTGCGCAGCAAGAAGAAGGGCACAGGCCGCCTCAGCATTGCCGAAGCTGAACGCATTGCTGGCGATCTGAACGTGACGTCGAGTCAGGTGCTGGAGATGGAAGGTCGTCTCTATTCCTACGACGCCTCCTTCGATGCAGCTCCCGACGAAGATGAAGAGCGCGTGGGTCAGGCCCCCGCCTACTATCTGGAAGACAATCGCTACGATCCGGCCGTCCAGCTGGAAGAAGCGGATTGGGAAGCCGACTCCACCGAGCGTCTGATGTCGGCCATGGAGCGCCTGGATGCCCGCAGCAAGGACATTCTCGCGCGGCGCTGGCTGAGCGAAGACAAGGCTACGCTGCACGAACTGGCCGCCGAATACGGCGTGTCGGCCGAGCGCATACGCCAACTTGAAAAGAACGCCATGGAGAAGATCAAGGGTGCGCTGCAAGCCGCCTGACTTCACTCTCCCCGGCCGTTACACTAACGCCGCGCCCGATATCCAGGCGCGGCGTTTTTCTTTGCAGGCCTGCTCATGCCCAATTTCATTTCCCTAGGCGCCCTCAATCTCATGCTGGCCGTCATCCTCGGCGCCTTCGGTGCGCATGGCCTGAAGGCTCGCGTCACCGCCGAACAACTGGCCTGGTGGCATACCGGCGTGAACTATCACGTCTGGCACGCACTGGGGCTTTTCGGCATCGGCCTGCTTCTGCTCAACCAGCCCAGCCTCAATGCCGCGCGCTCGGCCGGCTGGCTCCTGCAAATCGGCATCGTGATTTTTTCCGGCTCGCTCTATGCCATGACCTTGGGCGCACCACGCTGGTTCGGCGCCATCACTCCCATTGGCGGTCTCGCCCTGATTGCCGGCTGGGCCGTTTTGGCTTGGTCCACGCTCAAGCTGGGGCAGTAAAATGCAGATCCGTTTGAATGGCGAAGCGCGCGAGGTGTCGGCAGCAAGCTTGTCGGCACTGATTGCCGAACTGGATCTCAGCGGCAAACGCATTGCCGTCGAACTCAATGGCGAAATTGCACCACGCAGCCAATATGACCGCACCGCGCTTAAAGCCGGAGACCATGTGGAAATTGTGCACGCCATCGGCGGCGGCTGAATTCATCCGTCTTTATAAATCCCGCAGTACTCGAGCGACATCATGACTGACACCCTCACCATCGCCGGCAAAACCTATTCTTCCCGCTTGCTGGTCGGTACCGGAAAATACAAGGATTTCGACGAAACCCGTGAAGCCATTGCTGCGTCCGGCGCGGAAATCGTCACCGTGGCCATACGTCGCACCAATATCGGCCAGAATCCCGGCGAGCCCAATCTGCTCGACATCATCTCGCCCGATAAATACACCATTCTGCCCAATACCGCCGGCTGCCATACCGCCGACGATGCTGTGCGCACTTGTCGCCTTGCGCGTGAACTGCTCGATGGCCACAAGCTGGTAAAACTGGAAGTACTGGCCAACGATCACACCCTGTATCCGGATGTGGTGGAAACGCTAAAGGCCGCCGAAATTTTGGTAAAAGATGGCTTTGATGTGATGGTCTACACCTCGGACGATCCGCTCATTGCCAAACGCCTGGAAGAAATCGGCTGTGTGGCCGTAATGCCGCTGGGCTCGCTGATAGGCTCCGGCCTCGGCATCGTGAATCCCTACAATCTGCGCATCATTCTTGAGCAGGCCAAAGTGCCGGTGCTGGTGGATGCCGGTGTCGGCACCGCTTCCGATGCCGCTTTTGCCATGGAGCTGGGCTGCGAAGCCGTGCTCATGAATACCGCTATCGCCAAAGCCCAAAACCCCGTGCTCATGGCATCCGCCATGAAGAAAGCCATTGAAGCAGGGCGCGAAGCTTTCCTCGCCGGACGCATGGAGAAAAAGCTTTACGGCTCCGCTTCCAGCCCACTAGCCGGAAAGTTTTTCTGACTCTGACTTCTTTTGTGGGAGGGGCTTTAGCCGCGATTGTCCTTCTGCAAAATAAAACCAATCGCGGCTAAAGCCCCTCCTACCAAGCCGACTAAATACACTGTGACCGATATCGAAAACAAACCCTTTATGCGCCGCATACAAACTTTCATGCGCCGCTCCTCGCCATTTACCTCCTCGCAAAAGCAGGGCATGGAAGAATTCTCTTCACGCTTCCTGCTGCCGCGCAGCCGCGATGCTTTTGATCAGCAAGCTATCTTCGGGCGAGTAGCGCCACTGACGATGGAAGTCGGTTTCGGCATGGGCCACACCTTGGCAGAAATGGCCAAGGCCGCGCCGGAGCGTGATTTTATCGGTATAGAAATTCACGAGCCCGGCGTTGCCCAGCTCTGCTTCGAACTAGGAACGCAGGGCATCAGCAATGTACGCATTCTGGATGAAGATGCGCTGGAGTTGCTGGAAGCGCGCTTTGCCGATGGCAGCATTGATACTTTCCAGCTTTACTTCCCCGATCCTTGGCAGAAGGCCCGCCATTACAAACGTCGCTTTGTGAATCACGCCAATGCCGAGCTAGTACGGCGCAAGCTGAAAGCCGGCGGCCTCTTTCATATGGCCACGGACTGGCAGAATTATGCAGAGTGGATGCTGGAGCATATGGAAAGCGCGCCGGGCTATGAAAATGCAGCCGGCAAAGGCCTGTACCACCCGCGCCCGGATTTTCGCCCGCTGACCAAATTTGAAGCCCGCGGACACAGAGCCGGCCATGGCGTTTGGGATCTGATTTACCGCAAACAATAAACGCTGTCAGGCCAGAAACTCTTCCAGCACAGTATTGAGATAATTAAAGCCGGTGGCCGTGCAGGCCAGCCGGCTTTCATCCGTCACCAGCAGACCACGCTCACGCAACTTCGCCAGCTTTTCCGAAATACCGGACAAAGACAGGCCAGTGCGCTGGGCAAACAAGGCCGAAGACACGCCCGCCCTCAAACGCAACGCATTCAGCATGAACTCGAAGACCAGCTCTTCATTGCGCACAAAGCCGGAAGTGGCGGTGAATTTTCCGCTGCATGCAGCCGCCAGATAATCGCGCGGCAAGCGCGTCTTGTTGTAGCGAAAAACACCGTCATCGCGCGTCACCTTTCCGTGGGCGCCAGCGCCCAGCGCCAGATAATCACCGAACTCCCAGTAATTGCGGTTATGCCGACATTCCCGCCCTGCTTTTCCATAAGCAGATACTTCGTACTGGTCAAAGCCAGCTCCTGCCAACACCTCTTGGCCCGCCTCCTGTATGGCCCAAAGCGTATCGTCTTCCGGCAACACAGGCGGATCTCTGTAGAAAACCGTATTGGGCTCAATAGTGAGCTGATACCAGGAAATATGGGTGGGCCCCAGTGCAATGGCCTGCTCTATATCAGCCACTGCTTCTGGTAACGACTGCCCCGGCAAGCCATGCATCAGATCAATATTAAAATTATCGAAGCCGGCATTTCTGGCGGCTTCAGCCGCATGCAGGGCTTCATCACGCCCATGGATACGACCCAATGCCTTTAGCTTTTCTGGTGAAAAGCTTTGCACACCAATGGAAAGGCGATTAATGCCCAGCGCGCGATAGCCGCGGAATTTTTCCTGCTCTACCGTGCCGGGGTTCGCCTCCAGCGTAATTTCTATATCCGGTGCGAATTGCAGATGCTTTTGCAGGCCGGAAAAAATGGCTTCGTAGGCAGCGGGAGAAAACAGTGAGGGCGTGCCACCACCAATAAAGATGGAGCTAATGGCGCGGTCTTGCACAAAATCAGGATATTGCGCGACATCCCGCTCCAGATCAGCCAACACAGCGCTCACATATTCCTGTTCCGGAATCGCCGGCCCGGCCTCATGTGAGTTGAAGTCACAATAAGGGCATTTGCGCACGCACCAGGGCACATGAAGGTAGAGCGCAAGCGGCGGCAACATCAGCATCAGAAAGCACCAGTAGCAAAGAGAATCAGAAGCAAAGAGTCAGGCAGGACCAGTGGCATGGCAGAGCACAGCTCATCTCCCTAGAATCGAAAGCCAAGGAGACATTTATGCCTAGCGCACTTTACCAGAACTGGTCCAAGCAAGGCCGCTCGCATCGCGTGCTGGGCCATGAGCTCTTTGTCGTGGAGGCTGGCGCGCGCGATCAGTCGCCGCTGGTGCTGCTACATGGCTTTCCCAGCGCCAGCGTGGATTTCCATCGCGCGCTGCCCGCCCTTGCTGCCAGCCGCCATGTCATTGCCCACGATCATCTCGGCTTCGGGCTTTCCGCCAAACCGGCGGGCCATGCCTATTCCATCATTGAGCAAGCCGATCTGGCCGTCGCGCTCTGGCAGCAGCTCGGCCTGCGAGAAGTGGATGTACTGGCCCATGATTACGGCGTGAGCGTGGCCACTGAATTACTCTGGCGCCATAACAACAGACAACTTCCCCTCAATCTGCGCAGCGTGACCCTGGTGAACTCCGGCCTGATTTACCGCATGGCACATATCAAGCTGGTACAGCATATGCTGCGTCTGGCATGGCTGCGCCCGCTCAGTCGGCACCTTATCTTGCGTCCGTCTTATTTGCGCAGCATGCGCAGTCTTTTTGCTGACCCCGACAGTGTTAGCGCTGAAGAATTGGAAACCCTGTGGCAGATGACCTGCCATCAAGGCGGCCAGCGCGTGCTGGCGGATATCTCGCAGTATCTGGAAGAGCGCCGCCTGCATTTCCGCGAACGCTGGGAGCAGGCTCTGCAGGAATACCAAGGCCCGGCGCATTTGCTCTGGGGCGATCGCGATCCCGTGGGCATACCGCGCGTTGCAGAATTTGTACATTCCCTGATGCCGCAAGCAAAGCTGACATGGCTTGAAGGCGTCGGTCACTATCCCATGCTGGAAGCGCCGGAGCGATTCTCCAGCGCCGCCCTGCAATTTCTTGAGAAGCTGCCGGTGACGAAAAAATGAAATACTGGCTGATGAAATCCGAGCCCGATGTCTTTTCCATCCATGATCTGAAAAAGCGCGGCAGCTCGCTCTGGGATGGTGTGCGCAATTATCAGGCGCGTAATTTCATGCGCGAAATGCAGCCCGGCGACGAAGTTTTCTTTTATCACTCCAGCTGCCCCGAACCCGGCATTGCCGGCATCATGAAGGTGGCAAAAGCGGCCTATCCCGACCCCACACAATTCAATCCAGAAGGACCTCACTACGACCCGAAATCACCGCCGGACAAGCCGCGCTGGGACGGCGTTGACGTAAGTTTTTCTGAGGCATTTCAGGAAGTGCTGCCGCTGACTCAGCTCAAGGCCAATCCGGCACTGAGCAATCTTGCCTTGGTGCAGAAGGGCTCACGCCTTTCCGTGATACCGGTGAGTGCAGCGGAGTGGAAAGCCATCCTCAAAATGGCCAGTCGCTAAATCAGAGAAAGCCGGCAATACGCGCCTTGAGCTGCAATAGCGCCTGCGCACGGTGGCTGATCTGATTTTTACGCTCACGGGGCAGTTCGGCGCTGCTCATGCCTTCGCCCGGAACGAAGAAAAGCGGATCGTAGCCAAAGCCTTGATCGCCATGAGCCGCTTCCAGAATTTCCCCTTCCCACTCTGCCTGACAAATCAGCGGTAGCGGATCATCACCATGGCGCACCAGCGCCAGCACGCAAACAAAACGTGCGGTCAGCGCAGCGTCGCCACGAAACGGCTTGAGTGCCAGCAATAGCTTTGTGTTATTGCTGGCATCCGTAGCGCCCTCGCCCGAGTAGCGCGCGGAATAAATCCCGGGGACGCCATCCAGTGCATCCACGCACAAACCCGAGTCATCTGCCAGCGCCGGCAAACCTGTAGCCTTGGCAGCATGACGTGCTTTCAGGATGGCATTTTCAACAAAAGACAGACCGGTTTCATCGGCATCCGTTACACCCAAAGTCTTCTGGGAAATGATGTCAAAGCCGGAATCCGCTAACAGCGCCTGCAGCTCTTTCAGTTTGCCGGCATTGCCGGTTGCGATGACGAGTTTTTTCATGAGCGCTCAGACCGGATTAGGCATCAGACAGCAGCACGAAACGACAGCTACTTCCGTGTGACGCGGTAAATGGCAATTTCACCAAAAAGATTAGGGAAGAGCTTTGCCAGTACGCTGCCCTGCTGACCGCCGTCCACGGCCAGTCTGTCCAGCACCATGATGCCCTTGGCCGCACATAGCGCATCAAAATCTTTAAAGGTACAAAGATGGATATTGGGCGTGTTGTACCAAGCGTAGGGCAGCGCCTCTGACACCGGCATCATGCCCTTGATGCCCAGATAAAAACGCGTTGTCCAATGCGCAAAATTCGGAAAGGTGATAATGGCTTCACGTCCTACGCGCAGCATATCGTCCAGCAGCGCATCCGGTTTCTCCACAGCCTGCAGGGCCTGCGTCATGATGACGGTTTCAAAACTGCCATCGCGGAAATTACCGAGGCCGAGATTGAGGTTCTGCTCGATCACATTGACGCCGCGATGTATGGCGCCTGTGATTTTTTCAGCATCGATTTCCAGACCATAGCCACGCACACCGAACTGGTCACGCAGATGCGCCAAGAGCTCCCCGTCACCACAGCCCAGATCCAACACTCGCGT
Source organism: Moraxellaceae bacterium (assembly GCA_050739955.1). Taxonomy (GTDB): domain Bacteria; phylum Pseudomonadota; class Gammaproteobacteria; order Pseudomonadales; family Moraxellaceae; genus UBA2031. The sequence continues at coordinate 197,574 of JBOICI010000034.1, read as the reverse complement.
ACCTGGCTTGACCCATTGCTCTGCCAACGCCAGATCAAGTCGCATGACCATCTCCCGAGCTAACGCCGCCCACCGTAATGCGCTGCATATAAGCCCCGAAAATATCTATATAGCGCGGATTAGCCAGAAGGAAGGAGTCGTGGCCCTGCGGCGCATCAACCTCGGCATACACTACATCTTTACCTTCATGCATAAGGGCATCCACGATTTCGCGCGAACGCTCTGGCGCAAAACGCCAGTCAGTAGTGAAGGATACGACCAGAAAACCGCACTGTGCGCGCGACAATGCGGACGGCAGATTATTGTCGTAATCACGCGCCGGATCGAAATAATCCAGCGCCTTGGTCATGAGCAGATAGGTATTGGCGTCGAAATTACGCGAGAAGGTTTCGCCCTGATGGCGCAGATAGGATTCCACCTGGAATTCCACATCGAAGCCGTACATGAATTGGCCGGAGCGCAAATCACGTCCGAACTTCTGCTTCATCGCCTCATCAGAGAGATACGTGATATGCCCCACCATGCGCGCCAGAATCAGGCCACGCTTGGGATAAGTATCTTCCTGATAGTAACGGCCACCATAAAAATCAGGATCGGAAATAATGGATTGCCGCGCCACTTCGTTGAACGCAATATTCTGTGCGGAAAGTTTAGGCGCGCTAGCAATCACCACGGCATGGCGGATACGGCCGGGATAATCGATAGACCATTGCAGCACCTGCATGCCACCTAATGACCCCCCCACTACGGCGGCCCATTGTTCAATATGCAGATGATCAGCAAGGCGGGCCTGCACATTCACCCAGTCTTTCACCGTGACCATGGGAAAATCCGGACCATAGTTGAGGCCGGTTTCCGGATTCAGCGAAGAAGGCCCGGTAGAGCCGTTGCAGCCGCCCAGATTATTAAGTGCTACCACGAAGAATTTGCGGGTATCGATGACCTTGCCCGGTCCTATGCATTCATCCCACCAGCCCGGCTTGCTGTCTTCCATGCTGTGATAACCGGCAGCGTGATGATGGCCGGACAGCGCATGGCAGATCAGCACGGCATTGTCGCGCAGCTCGTTCAATGTGCCGTAGGTTTCGTACACGATGTCGAAGCCGGCCAAGCTGCGCTTGCACTCCAGCGTGAGCGGCTCGGCAAAATGCACGGTCTGCGGGGTGACGAGGCCGACGGAGTCGGCGGGGATGACTTGAGGCATGGCGGAGTCGTTGTCTGACTGGCCGGCAAGTGTATCGACGGGGGACGCCGGAGAGAAGCGGCCTCAGGCCGTCTTCACCGCGGCAGGAGCCGCCCCCAGCGCCGGGTCTTTAAGGCGGCCGAGTATGTCTTCCAGCAGGGTCTGCTGTTCGCGCAGAGATTCACGCTGTTCCTTGAGCGAGCCAGTCTTCTCGAAGCGGTTTTCGCCAAAGCTGCGCAGACGCTCCAGCTTGGCCATCTGCACTTCCAGACGCCTCTTGTATTCCAGCGTCTGCTGCATGAGCGGAGCCAGGGCCTGCTTGCACCAGCGCTCGGCATCGCCACGGGCGCGCTCGTAAACATCGCCGGACTCACGCGCCAGCGTATCCAGAAAGCGGTCATAGACCTTGCTCTGGCTGGAAAGCAGACTGCCAAAACGGTTCTTGTACGGGGCCGCCTGAGCCTCCAAGTCCTCCAGCTCACGCAGATAAAGTGCTGCATCCAGACGCGGCATGGGTGGCGCTGCCGATCCGGTCTCGAGGGTGTAGCGCTCATACAGGCGCTGAATCAGCACCTGGGTGGCCTCGACCTCCTGACGGAAAGCCGCAAGATCAGTCTTGAGCCCCTGAAAGAAACCCGTCACCGCCGTGGGCATGCCCATGCCGAGACGATTACTTTCTGCCTGCTCGCGGGTACGCCCGAAATGAGCCTGCAGCTTCACTGGCGCCACGCTGCCCATAAGCTTGGGCAATTGCTGCTCGATCAGCTTGCGGCTTTGCTGCAGCAAGGCAAGGCGCTTGTTATAGGCGGCCTGCTCCTGCTGCGTGCTGCGCGTCAGTGCCACCAGCTCGTGCTCGGTATCGCGATGGCCACTGGCCTGTACGCGCTCTTCGGCTTCCATGCGCACGCGCTGCGCCAACACGGCCTGACGACTGGCTTCCACCATGTCAGAAAGCTCGCGCACCAGTGTGGCCTTGAGCGCGGACTCTTTGGCATGTACCACGGAGCGTGCCAGCGTCGATTCCAGATACTCCAGACGACTGCGATACAACAATTCACTGTCGTTATTGAGGCGCGCTTTGAGCCCCTGCTTGGCAGAAATCGGCAGCACATTGTCCGGCGAAAGATGCAGCTGCTTGGCAGTAAGTCGGGAAAGGCGCAGTACCGCTTCTTCCGCTTCCACCGGACTTTCGTCTTCATCCCAGAGCAGGTCGATTTTATTCAGCACGGCATACATGGCTGCGCCACGACGCTTGGCGATATCGTGCACATGGCTATTCCAGATGGCGAAATCGCTGGCGGTTACCCCGGAATCAGCCGAGAGCACAAACACCAATGCCTGCGCATCCGGTAGCAGAGAAAGCGTCAGTTCAGGCTCGGCGCCAAGCGCATTGAGACCCGGCGTATCGATAATGGCCAGACCCTGACGCAGCAGTGGGTGATCGATATTGATCAGCGCATGACGCCAAGCAGGAATATGCACATGGCCATTTTTGCCCAGCGAAGGCTCCAGATACTCCACCTGAAAGCCCAATTCAGCCGCAATCTCTATGCTCACTTCACGCGTCTGCGCCACTTCCATGAAAGCCTTTTTCATGGCGGCCGGATCATCGAGATTGATGGTGAGGTGCACCCAGTGTTCCAGCTGCTGCTTGTAATGCTGCAGCGGCACATTGTCGCCACGTGTTTGTATGGGCAGCAGTTTGATATAGGCGCCGGTGGCCGAAGGATCGTAAAAAAGTTCGGTGGGGCACATGGTGGTGCGGCCTATGCGCGTGGGCAAAAGGCGCTGGCCATAATGGCGACCGAGAATGGCGTTGATGAGTTCGGATTTACCGCGAGAGAACTCGCCCACAAAGGCAAGCAGGATGCGATCAAAACGCAAGGTTTTCAGCGCCGCGCCAAGACGGTCGTCCACTTCGCGATTATTAAGGCCCTGATTATTGAGCCAGTTGCGGTAGCGCGCGATTTCACGGGCAATGGCCTGCTTCCAGGCGGTAAAAGCCTCTACCTGGTGTGAAAGCTGATCCATTTCGATTGCCATGCCACTCCCTCAAATAAAACGCTCCGGCACGAGAGCGCCTGCCCTGCGGCCCGCGCGGATTTGCATGCTGCGGATAATCCCCCAAGGCACCGCACAATTCACGCTGAATCTGCGGAAAGAACCCTGCATCGCAGCAAGGTCGCGGCGACTGCGGGGTCTCTTATAACACTGCCGCTGCCCGCACGGCATCCGGAATGACGGTGACGCCGACAATGCGTAAGCGTTTGCGGCGCGATGTTTCACCACTGAGCAAAATCACGGCGCCAAGGCTGACCGCAAAAGCTGCTGCCAGAAAACGGCGCAGCTCATCATTGGCACGTCCGTCCTGAGCCGGAGCTGCCAGCCGGACTTTCAGGGCATCTCCGTGCAGACCGGCAAAGGCCGACTGCTTTGCTCCGGGCTGGGCATGCACCACCAGCAGCAGATCGCTGCCCTCGTGGCGCAGTGCCGCATTCACATCAATCCCACGGCCCGGTACAGGGGTTGGGCCGCTGTGCTCAGCAGAATTTTGAAAATCTGTATGACGAGAAAAGCAATGATGGGCGAAAGATCAATGCCGCCCATGGCGGGCAGCAAACGCCGGCAAGGTGCCAGCAGAGGCTCGGTGATCTGCTGGACCAGTGCCGCGGCCGGACTGTAACTACCGGGCGCAACCCAGGACAACACCACGCTGACAATCAGTGTCCAGAAATAGAAGTCGGCCGCCAGCAGCAACAATTGCACCACGGTGACCACCACCAGCTGCAGCGGCGCCAACGCGCCCATGCCCCCCAGCATGCCCAGCAAGGTGAGCTCTATCATCTTGAAGAGCAGGATGAGCACCAAGACCGAGGGCTCCCAGCTGCGATTGCCGGGAATGATACGGCGCAGCGGATCTACAAAAGGCGCCGTGGCCTTCACCACAAACTGAGCCAGCGGGTTGTAGAAATCGGCATGCAGCAATTGCAGCAGAAAGCGCAGCCAGAGAATGATGATGTAGATGTCGAAGGCAGTGGTAAGGATAAGGGTGCTTACTTGTGATATCGCGTTCATTCACAGGTCCTGAAAATCGGAAAAAAATCAGTCGGCGCTGCCCAGCTGTTCAGCCAGCTCGCCACCGCGGTCGGCGCAGGCCTTGAGGGCACGCGCAAAAATAGCCTGAAGACCGGCTTCGTCAAAAGTCGCCACCGCACGCTCGGTAGTGCCGCCGGGCGAAGTCACACGCCGGCGTAACTCATCCGGACCGACATCGGCCGTAATGGCCATCTGTGCCGCGCCCAAGGCAGTCTGCAGCGTCAGTGCACGCGCTGTTTTATCGTCCAGACCCAGCTCACGACCGGCCGCCATCATGGCTTCCATGACGTAGAAGAAGTAAGCCGGGCCGGAACCGGAAACAGCGGTCACCGCATCAATCAGACTTTCCTGCTCTACCCAGAGTGTGAGACCCACGGCGCCGAGAATGGTCTCGGCCGCGGCTTTCTGCTCAGCACTGACGGCGGCATTGGCGAACAGGCCTGTGGCCCCGGCCTGCACCAGCGCCGGCGTATTGGGCATGGCCCGCACCACGGGCAGGGAGCCGCCCAGCCAACGCTCAAGGCTGGCCACGGGAATACCGGCCGCAATGGAAATGATGAGAGGACGCTTTTTCTGAGCCATATCAGCCAGCGGCTTGAGCACCTGACTCATGAGCTGCGGCTTGACCGCCAGCACCAGCACATCGGCATGGTCGAGCAGGGCCAAATTGTCAGTGGTGGTCTTGAGGCCGCGCTGAGCATGCGCCTCAAGCTGGGCGGGATAGGCGTCGGAGAGGGCAATATGCGCAGGCTTCCAGCCTTGGGCGAGCAGTCCGCCCGCGAGCGCCGAGGCCATATTGCCCGCGCCAATGAATCCGATCTTGGTCGTGCTGGTCATATCAGGATCGTGCCGCATCAAAAGAAGAAGGTCAGGGCGCCGGATAGTCGCGGGCGCCGAAGAGGGCAGTACCGATGCGCACCAAGGTGCTGCCGGCAGCCACGGCGGCCTCGAGGTCGTCCGACATGCCCATGGACAGGGTGTCGAAGCGCTCCCGCAACAGTCCCGGAGTAGAAAGCCCGGGAATACTAGCGAGTAAATCTTGCTGTGTCTTTGCAAGGGCGGTGAAGGCGGCCGTATTGCCGGGGCGAGGAATACACATGAGCCCGCGCAACTCCAGCCGGGGCAAGCTCAGCACTGTACGCACCAGCGCCGGCAGCTCGGCCAAACCACAACCCGCTTTGCTGTCTTCGTCATCAATATTCACCTGCAGGCAAATCTGCAGGGGGGGCAGATGTGCCGGGCGCTGCTCGGCCAGCCGGCGCGCGATCTTCTCGCGCTCCACGGAGTGCACCCAGTGAAAATGCTCGGCCACATCCCGTGTTTTATTACTCTGCAGCGGGCCGATGAAATGCCACTCCAGAGGCAGTCCGGCCAGCTCGGCAATCTTGGCCACACCTTCCTGCACATAGTTTTCGCCAAAGGCCGCCTGACCTGCCGCATGGGCAGCGCGCACGGCGGCTGCGGGCTTGGTCTTGCTGACCGCCAACAGGCGCACACTGCCCGGCAACCGGTCGGCCACGGCCTCCGCCCGGGCAATGCGCAGGCGCAGGGCCTGCCAGTTTTCTGCAATCTCACTCATTGAATATCAGACCGGACAAGCGGTAAGTTAGCCCGGGACTGTAATCGTCACCGGCCAGGTGTTCCTGCCGCCAAAAAACAATCATCGATTCTGGCAGAGCGGCCCGGTGGCTGCGAGCTTGATGTTGCCTCTCCGAGCCGATTCCCGGCGAGGCGCTTAACCGGAGTTTCCATGGACATTACTGAACTGCTTGCCTTCTCTGCCAAGAATGGTGCTTCCGACTTGCACCTCTCGGCCGGCCTGCCGCCCATGATCCGTGTTGACGGCGATGTACGCCGCATCAACTTGCCGGCACTGGAACATAAAGAAGTGCACCGCCTCGTTTACGACATCATGAACGACAAGCAGCGCAAGGATTTCGAAGAATTCCTGGAAACCGACTTCTCCTTTGAAGTGCCGGGCGTGGCCCGCTTCCGCGTTAACGCCTTTAACCAGAACCGTGGTGCTGGCGCCGTGTTCCGTACCATTCCTTCCAAGGTGCTGACCATGGAAGAGCTGGGCATGGGCAAGGTCTTCCAGAGCATCTCCGACTTCTCGCGCGGCATCGTGCTGGTGACCGGCCCCACCGGCTCCGGCAAGTCCACCACGCTGGCCGCCATGATCGACTACATCAACAACACCCGTTACGAGCACATCCTCACCATCGAGGACCCTATTGAATTCGTGCACGAATCCAAGAAGTGCCTGCTCAATCAGCGCGAAGTGCATCGCGACACCCTCGGCTTCTCGGAAGCCCTGCGCTCCGCCCTGCGTGAAGATCCGGACATCATTCTGGTGGGCGAAATGCGTGACCTTGAAACCATACGCCTGGCCCTGACCGCCGCCGAAACCGGCCACTTGGTCTTCGGCACCCTGCACACTACCTCCGCCGCCAAAACCATGGACCGTGTCATCGACGTGTTCCCGGCCGAAGAAAAGGAAATGGTGCGTGGCATGCTCTCCGAGTCCCTGCAGGCCGTGATCTCGCAAACACTTCTGAAAAAGAACGGTGGCGGCCGTGTTGCCGCCCACGAGATCATGATCGGCACCCCCGCTATCCGTAACCTTATCCGTGAGAACAAGGTGGCGCAGATGTACTCCGCCATCCAGACCGGCGGCGGCCTCGGCATGCAAACCCTGGATCAGTGCCTCAAGAATCTGGTGCAAAAGGGCCTGATCACGCCGCAGTCCGCTCGCGAAAAGGCCAAGGTGCCCGAGAACTTCTAAGGAAAACGGCAGCTTGGGTCAGGTGAAGCCATGACCCCGTATTTGCGAACACAGCTATATCGTTGGCTTACGGCGCCAGCGCCTAAGCCAACCTACAATTAAGCTCCCGTTTCGGGAGACAGGGCGGTTATCCGCCAGAGGGCAAGACCATGGAATTCGAAGATCTGCTCAAGATCATGGTGCAAAAAGGTGGCTCGGACATGTTCATCACCGCTGGCGTGCCGCCCTCGGTGAAACTGAACGGCAAAGTCGTCCCCATCACCAAGACTCCGCTCAGCCCGGAGATGACCCGTGAAGTCGTGCTCGGGGTCATGACCGAGCAGCAGCGCAAAGAGTTCGCGCAGACCAAGGAATGCAACTTCGCCATCTCGGCGCGTGGCATCGGCCGCTTCCGTGTCTCCGCCTATTACCAGCGCAATCTGGTCGGCATGGTGCTGCGCCGCATCGAGACCAATATTCCCAAAGTGGATGACCTCAAGCTGCCCGAAATCGTCAAAGAGCTGGCGATGACCAAGCGCGGCATCATCATTTTTGTGGGCGGCACCGGCACCGGCAAGTCCACCTCGCTGGCCGCCATGATCGGCCATCGCAATGCCAATTCGCGCGGTCACATCATCACGGTTGAAGACCCGATCGAATTCATTCACCAGCACAACGGTTGCATCGTTACCCAGCGCGAAGTCGGCATTGATACCGAAAGCTTTGAAGTCGCCCTGAAAAACACCCTGCGTCAGGCGCCCGATGTGATCCTGATTGGTGAGATTCGTACGCGCGAGGTGATGGACTACGCCATCGCCTTCGCCGAAACCGGCCACTTGGTGCTCGCCACCCTGCACGCCAATAATGCCAACCAGGCTATCGACCGCATCATCCATTTCTTCCCTTCCGAGCGTCACCATCAGTTGCATATGGATCTGTCGCTGAACATGCGCGGCATCGTGGCGCAAATGCTGATCCCGACACCGGACGGCAAGGCCCGCCGCGCCTGTATTGAAGTGCTCTTGAATACTCCGCTGGTCAGCGACACCATCCGCAAGGGCGAAGTGCACCTGCTCAAGGAAATGATGAAGAAGTCGCGCGAAGTCGGCATGCAGACCTTCGACCAAGCCCTTTACGATCTCTATGTCGCCGGCGAAATCACCTATGACGATGCCCTCAAGCATGCTGATGCCGCCAATGATCTGCGCCTCATGATCAAGCTGGGATCGGAATCGGACTCACGCTATCTGGATCAGGCCACCCGCGGCCTCACCCTGCAGTCCACCGACTAAGGACTGCAAAAAGAAAAGCCGGCCTGTGCCGGCTTTTTTATGCGCCTTGATTTATGCGCACTGCCTCGTGAAAGGAAATCCAAATGAACGCTCAGGAAATAATTGCCTCGCACTCCCACATCATTGTTTTCGATGGCGTCTGCAATGTCTGCGCTGGCTGGGTGAAATTTGTACACAAGCGTGATGCGCAAGGCCGCTTCCATTTTGCCTCCATACAGTCTGATAGTGGCCGCGCCCTGATGCAGTGGGCCGGACTGGATGCCAATAATGTGGACACCATGCTTTATGTAGAAAATGGTGTGGCCTATACGCGCTCCACCGCCTTTCTGAAAATCATCCGACACTTCCCCGATGCTTGGCCTCTGCTCTCACAAGGCCTCCTTGTGCCCGTCTTTGCCCGTGATTTTTTCTACAATCGCTTTGCGCAAAACCGTTATCGTCTTTTCGGCCAGAGCGAAAGCTGCCTGATTCCCGATGCAGGACTGGCAACGCGCTTTCTCTGAGCCATCCCCAAGCCTTGCCGAGCAGCCAACTTGAAACAGGCAAAAATATTTCTGCAGCTCTACGCCATCGCCCATATCGTCGGCGGCCTCTTGCTGCCTTGGCTGACGGATTCGATATTGTTCACGGAATATAATCGTGCGCTCGCCGCCAGCTTCGGCCTGAATGATGCTGCCAGCCTCAAACAAGCACGTTTTCTTACCGGCCTGATGGGCCCCACCATCGCCAGCTGGGGCCTGCTTATGCTGCTGATGGTCTCGGAGGCATTTGCACGGCCGCAGGCTAAATGGTGGTGGGGTTTATTGCTGGTCGGCCTGCTGTGGGCGCCTTACGACAGCTTTCTTTCCTGGCAGCAGGGCGTGTATCTCAACGTCGCGATCAATGCTCTGTCATTTTTGGCGCTGCTGGTTCCACTCTGGCTGGTCCGTCATAATTTCCTGCAGCCCAAAGCCAGCAGCGCATCATGAGCACAAAAAATTCCGGAAAATTACAGATACGCAGTCGCCTGCTCCACACCACGGATGGCGGCGAAGAAATTGCCATGGGCCCGGGCAAAGCGGAACTGCTGGGAGCTATTGCTGAAACCGGTTCTATTTCCGGAGCCGCGCGCAAAATGGGCATGAGTTATCGTCGCGCCTGGTTGCTGGTAGACACCATGAACCGCTGCTTCAAAACGCCCTTAGTCAGCTCTGCCGCAGGCGGCACACAAGGCGGAGGCGCCACACTGACGACGCTAGGCAAGGAAGTATTGAGCATTTACCAACAATTACAGATTGATGTAGACGCCGCGGCGCACAAACAAGCCACAGCATTAACAAAATTGCTGGCTAAGCTTTAAGACCCCGCCCTGCTCCGGAGCACATCATGGACACCGGCCGTCACGATCTCTCTGCCCTTTTTGCGCAGCTCGGCCTGCCCAGCGATCAGGGCAGCATCAATCAGTTTCTGGTCAGCCACGAGCTTCCCCCGGGCATCAGTCTGCCCAAAGCCAATTTCTGGACGCCAGCCCAATCATGCTTTTTAGCCGAAGCCCTGTATGAGGATGCAGAGTGGGCCGAGGCCGCCGATGAGATGGCCTCGCTTTTAACGCCAGCGCCCGGACACTGAAAACCTTGCGCCAGCACTGCATCAAACGCGGCGACCATCGCGCATCTGCCAGATGCTATCCGTGAGATAGGCAATTTCTTCCGACACATGACTGACATAAAGCATGGGCATTTTCAGCTCATCACGTATGCGCAGGAGGAAGGGCAGGATTTGTTGTTTACGGGCTGAATCCAGCGAAGACAGCGGCTCATCCAGCAATAAAAGACGCGGCGAATACAAAAGCGCACGCCCCAAGGCCACGCGCTGCTTTTCACCACCAGATAGCAGACGCGGCCTGCGCTTCAGCAGATGACCAATCTCCAGCAAGGCCACAATCTCTTCCAGGCGAAAGCGGCGCTCCGCCTCCTGCAGATGACGAAAACCGTAAAGCAGATTGTTTTCCACCGATAGATGCGGGAACAGCTGTGCATCCTGAAAGACGTAACCGATATGACGCTTTTCCGGCGGCAGAAAAATACCGGCAGCCACATCTACCAGCATGTCTTCATCCAAGGCAATGCGCCCAGCGTCCGGCTTTTGCAAACCAGAAATCAAGGCCAGCAAGGTGCTCTTACCCGCGCCAGAAGGGCCGCAGATACCCGTCACGCCTTGCTCGGTGCGCGCTTCTACGTGTAGCGAAAATTCACCACGCTGCCATCTCACATCCAGCTCAAGCACAACGCACCCCAATCTTCTGCCTAGACATGATCGCGATACCCCAAGCGCTTTTGCAGGCGGCGCTGTATGGCATTGCCCGCCAGAAGCGCCGCCAGCGAAATGACAATGGAAATCCAGATCAGGCGCATGGCGGGCTCTTCCCCCGCGGGCTGATGCACATAGGTATAAATCGCCAGCGGCAAGGTTCGCGTTTCACCTTCGATATTGCCGACAAAAGTGATGGTGGCGCCGAACTCCCCTAGGCTACGACTGAAAGACAGAATGGCGCCGACCAGAATGCCGGGCAGGGCTAGCGGCAGGGTGATGCTATAAAACACTTTCCAGGGCGATGCCCCCAGCGTGCGTGCTGCATTTTCCAGACGAGAATCAATCAACTGAAAAGACAGGCGTATCGGCTGCACCAGCAAAGGCAAACCCATGATTAAAGAAGCCAGCACCGCCCCCATCCAGTTGAACGCCAGACTGATACCGAAAGTCTCGTTAAGAAATTTTCCGATCACGCCGTTATTGCCCATCAGAACCAGCAAGAGATAGCCAGGCACTACTGGCGGCAACACCATGGGCAAATGCACGATGGCATCGAATAATGATTTTCCAAAAAAATTGCGGCGCGCCAGTAACCAGGCAATGGCAATGCCGGGCAACAGACCAATAACCATGCACCAAGCTGCTACTTTGACAGAGAGCAGAAGGGCAGTGCTTTCTTCGGGACTGAGCATGAAGGGATATATGCCGTTTCAAAAAATAATGTCAGGAAAAGCGGAAGCAATACCGAGGGCATTGCACCCAAGCCCTTAAGCCGCGCAAGCACTCAGGGCTTCTGAACCGTGAAACCATAGCGCTGGAAAACAGCCGTTGCCGCATCTGACTGCAGATAATTAAAGAAGTCTTTTGCCGCGGCCGATGCTTTGGGCAGCAAAGCTACCGGATAAACAATCGCATCATGGCTGCCCGCCGGGAAGCGGCCTGCAATCACCACCTTGCTGCTGATCCTAGCATCGGTTTCATAAACGATGCCCAGGGGACATTCAGCACGCTCCACAAAGGCCAGCGCCGTGCGCACATCTTCCGTGGCCACGACGCGGCTTTCCACGCCACCCCACCAGCCCAGATTCTGCAGGGCCTGCTTGCCATAGATACCCGCCGGCACACTGCCCGGCTCACCCATGCAAAGCTTGCCGCTGAATTTCGGCAGGGCCGCACCTTTCTGCGTATTCACACTCAAGGGTTTTGCCGCCGGCGCAATCAGTACCAAGGTATTGCCCAGCAGAGGCCGGCGCGAGCTTTCGTCGATAAGGCCGCGCTCGGAAAGATAATCCATCCACTTGAGATCGGCTGAGGCAAAAATATCGGCGGGAGCTCCCGCCTCAATCTGCTTGGCCAGGGTGGACGATGCCGCAAAGGAGGATTTGATGTCGTCAGCCTTATGCGAGGCTTTCCAGCCTGCAGAAATATCTTTCAAAGCATTGGTCAGACTGGCCGCGGCGTAAACCGTTACGTCCGCCGCCTGTGCGCTCATGCTCGCCGAAAGGGCAAGCAGTACTAAGCATTTTCTGGCCTGCCATCTCATGGCACTTCTCCTTTTCTCTTGCCGCCGCTCCGTACGGCGGCAATCCCAGCCCTGCGTGCCCGCAGCTTATCGTTATATTCATATAGATACAGCGAAAGATGTCATAAATGCTCCGATATAAAGAATTATTCCGGGCTTACTCTCGCAGCCCACTCAGCCGCAGAGACTCTCCGTCCGACTCACTACACCCCGGCCCAATACTGTTCTTTTGGACAGTATTGGGCGTATAGTCGGGCCTCGTTCCGGAGGCCGTCATGAGCATGAACCCCGATGGCGCCCGCAAGGGCCGTGGCGCCACTCTCAATCCCGACAACCGCTTTTTCAGCACCCGCAGCGAAGCCGAGCATGATGGCTGGGCCAGCGCCCCGGACGAGCCGAAAGCATTGATAACCACGGTGACGGTGCAGCAAAGCCGGACCATCATTTCGCGCAATAACTCGCCAGACATTCCCTTCACGCAATCCATCAATCCCTATCAGGGCTGCGAGCACGGCTGCGTGTATTGCTATGCCCGCCCCTCACATGCCTATCTGGATTTGTCGCCGGGGCTGGATTTTGAAACCAAGTTATTTGCCAAACCGGATGCCGCCGATTTACTGCGCAAAGAACTGAGTTCAGCGCGCTATCAGGTGAGCACCATACATATCGGCGGCAATACCGATGCCTATCAGCCCATAGAGCGGGAATGGAAAATCACGCGGCAATTGCTGGAGGTGATGCTGGAGACCCGGCATCCGGTTTCCATCATCACCAAGAACAAACTCATTCTGCGCGATCTGGATATTCTTGCAGAGCTGGCCAAGCTGAATCTTGTGCATGCCTTTGTTTCCGTCACCAGCCTGAGCCCTCACCTCACACAAAAGCTGGAGCCGCGCGCCAGCGCGCCGCATCGCCGCCTGCACACCATAGAAAAACTGCATGAGGCCGGTGTGCCCGTAGGCGTGATGGTCGCGCCCTTGATTCCCTTTATTAACGATGCCGAAATGGAGGCCATTCTGGAGGCGGCCGCCACGGCCGGCGCCAGCAGTGCCGGCTACACCTTTATCCGGCTGGCGCATGAGCTGAAAGCACTCTTCCGCGATTGGCTGGCCGAGCATGAGCCTCTGAAGCTGGAGCGTGTGATGGCCGTCATCAACGATGCCCGCGGCGGCCGCGACAACGATCCGCGCTTCGGTTCGCGCATGCGCGGCGAAGGCAATTTTGCCGAGCTGCTGCGCCAGCGCTTTGCCATTGCCGCGCGCAAACATGGCCTGAACAAACCCGACCGACGCGGCCTGCGTCATGATCTTTTCCAGGCACCTTCGCGCAGTGGGCAATTTGCCCTGTTCTGAATACCGCGCGTCAACACGTAAAACTCCGCGCCATAAAAAAAGCGAATCAGGCCGCAGCCCGATTCGCTTTTTCCCATCGTCGTCGTACTGACCGTTGATGGATGACTTCCTTGTTCAGCACATCCCGTGCTGCTTTGCGCCTTGCCGCATAACCATCCCGGTCTGCTGCCTGCGCTTTCCTGTCGAGACTTTCCTTGTTCCCGGCGGGACCTCCTGTCCCCACCGGAGCAGCGGCTCCCTGCCGCTGCTCCTTAACCGGATTCCGCTCTTGGAATCTGGCTACTCAGGCTCAAGATTTGATCTTGAGCTCACTCTTCACGCTGACCACACCGGGCACGGTGCTGGCACGCTGGATGGCGGCATCAGCGCTTTCACGGCTGTCCACCTTGCCCTTGAGGGTGACTACGCCTTCTTTGGCCTTGGCCTTGATGCTGTCATTGGCCACGGCAGCTTCCACCTGCGAGGAGATGGAGCTGTCATCAACCTTCACCGACACCGGAGCGGGAGCCTGCTGGCTCTGGCTGGCCGAAGGTGCCAATGGGTCCTGACGCAAATAGGTGTCATCAGCGGCCAGCACGGGGGTGGCGGCAAAGGCGGCGGCGATAACAGCGGGAATCATGAGATGACGTGCGTTCATGGGATATTTCCTCTTTTCCTTGGAATGGAGTGGCAGCACTCTGGCCGCCTCGACTTGCCCCCGGGATATAGCGAGCATCGTGCCAGCCTTGAAAAATCCTTTTTATTCAATGACTTGATAGCCAGCCGGACTCTGCCCAAGGGATTTCCCGGCTGATTACGTCCCGAGACGGCAACACATCCTGAGCCTGAATACGCAAGCGGCTGATTTTAAAAAGAAAAGCATGTCGCCCCAGACAGACAAGGGCGGCTTTCCTGCATAAAAAAACGGCCCGCAGGCCGTTTCTATGGTTAACGCATTTAAGAATGGGGCGCTTAATGCGCCCGGAACAGGTCCGGCGACAAATCATGCCGCTGCAGCAGGCGGTAGAACTCGGTCCGGTTACGCTCGGCTAGTCGCGCGGCATCAGCCACATTGCCCTCGGTAAGCTTGAGCAGACGCACGAGATAATCACGCTCGAAGCGGGCCTTGGCCTCCGAATACGCCAGCACCTCACTGTCCGGCGCGCGCAGAGCACGCTGCACCAGACCGGGCGGAATCAGGGCTGAGGTGGCCAAGGCGCAGACCTGCTCCACCACGTTATAGAGCTGGCGCACATTGCCCGGCCAGGGCGCTGTGGCCAGCGCCTTCAGAGCCTCAGGGGCAAAGCCGCGCAGAGTCTTGCCGTATTTCTCGGCAAGCTGGGCCAGAAAGTGATTGGCCAGCAGGGGAATGTCTTCTCGGCGCTCGGCCAGCGTGGGCAGATTGAGGCGCACGACATTGAGCCGGTAATACAAATCCTCGCGGAAAGCACCCTCGGCCATGGCCTCGTCCAGATTGCGGTGGGTAGCGGAAATCACGCGCACATCCACCGCCACACTCTGACTGGAGCCTACCGGCCGCACCACACGCTCCTGTAGAGCACGCAGCAGCTTCACCTGCAGGCTGAGCGGCATATCGCCGATTTCATCGAGGAAAAGCGTACCGCCATGCGCGGCCTGAAACAGACCTTCGCGCGTTTGCACGGCGCCGGTGAATGCACCCTTCACATGGCCGAAAAGTTCGGACTCCAGCAAGGGCTCAGGAATAGCGCCGCAATTCACCGCCACAAAAGGTTTGCGCGCACGCGGACTGGCGCGGTGTATGGCCTGCGCCAAGAGCTCCTTGCCGCTGCCGCTTTCGCCGCCGATCAGCACGCTGGCATCCGAGGCGGCCACCAGACGCGCCTCGGCCAGCAGCTCGGCCATGCGTGCGGAATGACTGATGATGGCCTCACGCCAGCTTTCATCCGCACTCGGCATGACACTGCCGGCGGGCGAGGTCAGAGCCAGGGCCTGCGCTACTTTTTCCAGCAGGGCACGACCATCAAAGGGCTTGGTGAGGTAGTCGAAAACACCACGCGAGGTGGCATCCACGGCATCGGGAATGGTGCCGTGGGCGGTAAGCAGGATGACGGGCAAGCCGGGATGGCGACGCCGGATTTCCTCGAACAGACCCAAGCCGTCCATACCGGGCAGGCGCACATCCGAGAGCACCAACTGTGGCCGCTCCATGCTCAGTCGCGCCAAAGCCGCTTCGGCGCTTTCCTCGGTGCTGACCTCATAGCCCGCCGATTCAAGGCGCATGGACAAGAGATGCAGCAGGTCGCGGTCGTCATCGACCAGTAAAAGTCGGGTAGTCATGAGGCGGGACTCCTTGTCGCCGGGCCCGGCGCATTGGCCGGTGCAGGATTGGGCAGGCTGGCAGGGGGATTGCTGCCAGCCGGCTTGGGCAGGTTGAGCTCTATGGACTTCAATGCGTCCAGCTTGTGTCCCAGCTGCTCCACCCTGTCACTCAGTTGCTCGTTCTTGCGCTGGCTCTCGCGCAGCTGCTGCGTCTGCTGAGCCAACTGCTCCTGCAGGCGCTTCTGCTCTGTCAGCTCCGTCAGCCAACTGCCAGCCAGCAGGCGTGCCAGTGGCCGCCAGGGCTCAACCCCCGCGGCGGTGGACAGGCTCAATGCCTGCATCAGGGCCTGGGCGCGCAGCAGATCATCGCCCTGGCGCCGTTGCGCCAGCAGAAGCGCTCGCTCCACTTGGGCCGGGAAGCTGTTCAGCGGAGCCAGCCTGGTTTCTTCCGCCTGCAGAGCCTCCGGACTCAGAGCCATCAGCCGGTCCTGGTAGTCGGTGGCCAGGGCCAGCACTTCAGGCGCCTTGGCCACCGGCACCGGGGGCGGCGGAACCGGCTTGCTGGCACAGGCGGCAAGCAGGCTGCAAGCAAGCAAGAGCAGGATGGCCTGCTTATGAATCGGGTGCATAGGGAAGCTCAATACGAAAACGGGCGCCGGCTGCCGAAGGCATGAGCGCAATACGGCCGCCATGGGCCACGACATATTCATGCACGATGGAAAGGCCTATACCGCTGCCACGCAGGCCGTGATCGGGCTGGTGCCGGCCACGATAGAAGGGCTCGAACACGCGGCCACGGTCTTCCTCGGCCACGCCGGGGCCGGCATCGACAATCTCAAGCACGGCACGGTCGGACAAGCGTTGCAATGTAATGGCGATACTGGCGCCCGAAGGGCTGAAACGTATGGCATTTGACAGCAAATTGCCGATAACGGTGGCGAACTTGAGGGGATCAACCTCCGCCATGAGCGGTCCGCCTTTGCTGTTGACCTGTAACTGTCTGCTTTCCCATTGCAAACGCTGCGCCGCCACCACCTCGGCCACCAGCGCCGACAACTCCGCCGGCCGCGGAGACAAGGTGCGCGCCTCAAAGGCCGCGGCATTGAAACGCAACAAGTCCTCGATCTGACCCTGCAGGGTGAGCGTGTGCTGACGCAGGATGCGCACTACCTCGGCCTGGCGCGGCGTAAGCGGACCCGCCACGCCCTCCTCCAGCAGGGAAGCGCCTTCGCGCAAGGCTGCCAGCGGCGTTTTCAACTCATGCGAGATATGACGCAGGAAACGGGTTTTATCCGCCTCCACTTCCGAAAGACGCAGGCGCAGCCAGTCCAGACGCCGCCCCAGCGAGCGCAGGTCGGAAGGACCATCAATCTCTATGGGCTGCTCCAGACGGTTTTCGCCCAGACCATCAATAGCCCGCTCCAATCTTTGCACCGGCCGCCCCAGCCAGTAGCCCAGCGCCAGCGCCAGTAGCACGGCCGCCACGATCGCTGCCAGCAATTGCCGACCCAGCAAGAGGCGCCCCTGCTCCAGTTGGTCCAGCATGTTTTCGTTCTGCTGCTTGATGGTCAGGCGCACCTGCTCAGCCGCACTCACATTGAGCCAGTCGATACGCCGGAAGGCCGCCGTGAGAGCGGCATCGCGGTAATGCATCTGCACCGCGGGAGCATCCAGCTGGGTGGCTATGGTCTGCACCTGCAGGGGCCATTCCGCCGCCGGAAACGATGAAGGCAGGCTGCTGTGCAAACGTCCCAGCGCTGCCGATGCCTCATGCGCAGCGTCATTGAAACGCTGTCGCAGGGCTGGATCGCCCAGCACCAGATACTGGCGCGCTGCGCGCTCCATGGTGACCCGGCGCTCGGCCAGCAATTGCACATCAGCATTGAGCTGCACCGCACGAGTGAGGCCTTCGCGGCTTTGTGTCACCAGGGTTTCCAGCGTATGCAGGCCATGCAGGGAGGCCGCACCCAGCAGTACGGCAATCAGCAGGAAGGCCAGCACCAGCAGCTGGCGAAAGGAAAGAGAGGGAAAAAGACGCATGTGCTTCTCGTGCAAGAGCCTCTTCGGAATCTGCAACGAGACTGCCAGCCCGGCTGCTCGCACTCAAGCGCGAGCCTAAAAACATGCATAGGGAATATGTGCTGGCGGCCGCAAAAAACTCAGCCCAGACGATTCTGCTCGCGCGGTGCCAGCATGAATTTTTTGCGCAGGGCCAGCTCCAGCACGCGCTGCAAATCATCCCGACGCACCGGCTTGGCGATGAAATCATCCATGCCCACGGTCATGGCGCGCTCGCGGAATTCCGGCATCACATGCGCACTGACACCACAGATATAAAGTGCCGAACGCCCCTCCACCTCCTCCCATTGGCGCAGACGCTGAGTGGCGGTATAGCCATCCATATTCGGCATCTCGCAGTCCATGAGCACAAGATCGAAAGCCTGCCGCTCTGAAGTCAGCACATGCAGCGCCTCCACCCCGTCCACGACCACGCGCATCGTCGTGCTCGATTTTTTCAGGAGGCCGGCCAGCACCTGCTGGTTGACCAGATTGTCTTCAACTACCAGCACCTTAAGCTCGGAAAAACTGCGCACTGCGGCAACAGGCAGCACGTTATCTTTTTCTTCCGGCAAGGGTTGGCGGTCAACAAGCCCGAAAGGCAAATGGAACCAGAACATGGAGCCACGCCCCAGAGCACTGCTGACACCGATCTCTCCGTGCATGAGATCAACCAGCAGACGACAGATGGAAAGCCCGAGGCCCGTGCCGCCGTATTTGCGAGTGATAGAAGAATCGCCTTGGGAAAAGGATTCGAAAAGACGCGCGCGCTGCACATCGGCAATGCCTATGCCGGTGTCCTGTACCTCAAAACGGATATCTGCGTCCGCATCATTCTTGCGCTCCACCCGCACGCGCAATATCACCCGGCCCTCACGCGTGAATTTGAAGGCATTGGCCAAGAGATTGATCAGAACCTGACGTATGCGCAGGGAATCCCCCAGCACCTCTGCCGGCACATCGGCCGCCATTTCCAAGCGCAAATCGATATGGCTTTGTCGCGACTGCAGGGAAAACAGGGAAACGCATTCCTGCATGAGCGCATGCAGATCAAAGGGCAGACGTTCAATTTCCAAACGCCCGGCCTCGATCTTCGAATAATCAAGAATGTCGTTGATGATGCGCAGCAGGGCATCGCAGGACTGGTGAATCGTGTTCACATAATGCTGCTGCTCATTGTCCAGCTTGGTTTCGGACAACAGCTGCGTCATACCGATCACGCCATTCATGGGCGTGCGGATCTCATGACTCATGGTGGCCAGAAAAGTGCTTTTCGTCTGTGCCGACTGTTCGGCATGAACACGCGCCAACTCAGCCACCTGCGTCTGCTCGCGCAACTGGCGGCCACGGCGCATATAAATCAGCAGCACCTGCAGCATGCCCATCAGCAACAGCACACCCAAGAGCAGGAAAGAGGGTTGTAGTGAGCGATGCGTGGCCCGGAAATTCTGCGGACTGGTGAATTGCAGCTGCCATTGCATGCCACCGGTCTTGAGCACGGTCTGCCACTGCAGTGGCGGTGTATCCACCTTGCCTTCGCTCTGATGAAGCAGGAATTTTTCGCCATCCATATCATCAATACGCAGCAGCATACCGGCGCCATCACGCGTAACCGGCAGGCGGCGCAGCAAGGCCTCAACATCAAACACAGCCACGGTCATGCCAAGAAAGGCTGCGCGTCTTTCAGTCTTTGTTGTTTGCGGCAAGCTGCTTTTATAGAGCGGCCCCAGCAGCAGCACGCTGCGCCCCGCGCCTGCGGCCGGCAAGGCTACCGGACTGGAAATCGCCGCCATATGCCCGCTGTCACGCGCCTGCACAATAATTTTTTGCAGATCGGGATAGGCCATGAGATCCAGCCCGGTGAGCAAAGCGCCTTGCTGCTGCTCGATATAAGTCAGGGGCAGACGCTCTCCTTGCTGCGGCGCCCAAGCCAGCATCAAGAGATCCGGACGCTCCATCATCACCGGTGAAACAAAATCATGAAACTCACGCGCGTCTACAGCATCCGAGCTTTGCCAGAAGCGGCGCAGGGAATCGAGCAGATCCACATGCCCTTGCACACGCAGGCCCAACTGCTCTGCCATGGCACGTGCCGGCTCATGGAAAGAACGTTCGAGGCGTTGCTCCTCATCGAAATTGATGCGCGAGAAAAGCAGCATGACGATGGAAATCGCCAACAAGGGAACTACCCACCACCACTGTCGCTCAACACGAAAACGTTTCTGCAGGAGCAGCAGGCTGAGTGGCGCAAAAATCACTACGCCCAGCGTGTCGCCCACCCACCATGTCCAGAGATTGAAATAGAAATCAGGCGGCGCCAGACGTCCGGCCCAGAGCAGACCGAGGCTGCCCAAGCCGGCAGAAAGCACGCAGGCCAGCGGACCGCCCAAAAGGATGATGCGTACTTCGCTCCAGCCGCCTTCGTCCGGCTGCCGGGCAAAGCGCAGGCAAAGCCAGCCGGCCAGCAGCAACTGCAGCGCCGAAGCCAGCGTAAGGCCCAGCACCAAGGGCAGGCCCTCGCGCAAAACGGCTACTGAAAGCGCCTGCGGCCAGGAGAGCTGCAATACATTGAAGGCAAGAATGCCGAGAAGGATGCCGGGAACAACACGCCAGCCCCAGACCAGGAAAACCGCCAGCACGATGCCCGTGCCCGGAAACAGCATGGAGGCTGGCGCGCTGGGCTCGGAAAATGCGCAGGCCAGCAGCGACACCGCCACATAGAGTGAGGCGACCCCGGCGTTGCGTCCCAGCCAGCGCCATTGCGCCTGTCCTGCTTCCATGAACCGCTCCGGCATCCCGCCTGTCCGAGCCACCAATATATCGCCAAGCCGGGAGACCGCCTGTTGGCAAATTCGCCGTCTGACGGTTTTTGCCGGCCGGGCGCCGGATGGCGGCTTATTCGGGGCGCGGCAGCTGCGCCAGGATGCGCGCCACCTCTGCCTCCGACACGGGCAGGCGCAGAGACTGCACGCTGGCCACCGTCAGGCGCAATGAGCGTATGTATTGGCGGCAATGGCCGCAGATGAGGAGATGGGCGCGCAGCGCCAGTCGCGCGCGCGCGGTCTGCGCGCCGTCGACATAGACTGAGCCCAGGGCCAGAACATCACGACACTTCAGCATTCGCCCTCCTCCTCGTAACGGTTGATAACAGCCAGTAGCTTCAGCCGCGCCCGATGCAGCAAAACGCGCACATTGGCTTCCGTGGTGCTCAGGGTTTCGGCGATCTCCGCAAACTCCAGACCGGATTGATCGCGCAGCAGCAAGGCGCTCTGCTGTGCTGGCGGCAGCTCGCCCAGATAAAAGCGCAGGCAATCGGCCAGCTGTTCGCGCGACAGAATTTCCTCCGGCGAATCCGCCTCCCACTGCGCCAGCGCCGGCGACCAATGGCCGCTGCCATCAAAACGCTCCGACAGGGGCAAGCCTTCACCGCTGTCATCATCCAGACTGATGGTCGGCATCCGCTTCTGCACCCGCAAACGGCCACGTGCCGCATTGATCACGATACGCGTCAGCCAGGTGCGCAAGGTCGAGCGCCCCTCGAATTGCGCCAGCGCGCGGAATGCCGCAATCCACGCTTCCTGCACCACTTCTTCGGCTTGGGCATCGCCCACAATGCTGCGCGCCACCACCAGCAGGCGGCCGTGATGCTCGCGCACCCAGAAGCTACAGGCCTCAGTCTCGCGCCGCAGTAAGCGCTGGATCAGCTCTTGTTCCGTCATGTCACCCCCGATGAACCGGGCGAGCATAGACGGACGGCAAACCCCACCTCAACCAGCAAGGCGTCACTATGGTCCTGCTCATGAGATGGTGGCCAAACGCTGTTGTTACAAATGAAGGGGGCAGCCGGCCGACTTTCAAGGAAGCGCCAAGGGCCACTCGTGCAACACGGCATAGTCGGAGCCTTCAGCTGTCAGCCGCGAGCGCACCAGCACCAGTGCCGGCACCTGCCACTCAAGCACCGGCCATACCGGCAGACTGGGCGCCGTAGTAGTGACATGGCGCGCGAGCGTGACGTGTGGCCGAAAGTTTTTTGTGTCCTGCGGAAATCCGGCCAAGCGCAAGCCGGTATTAAGCTGACCTACAAGACGGGTCAGCGCTGTCGGCGTTTCTGCCGGGCGCAGGCAGGCAAGCTCCGGCTTCTTCCAGCACTCGATACGATCAAAACGCAGGTGAATGGCATCTGTTGGCAAATCATCTCCCAGAGCAATCAATGCATTCACGCGATCGCCCGACACTTCGCCGAGAAAAGCCAGAGTCATATGCAGATTACCCAACGGCATGGGACGCCCACCCAGCACTTGGCTTGGCATAGCAATATCGTGCTGCCATTGCCGACAGCTGGAAAGTTGAGGCCAGAGCGCAAAAAAGAGACGCATGTCACCGCTCAAAAAGTCGGATAGCTGTCAGAACGACATGCACAGATATAGAAGTGAATTGATGACGGCGCTGCTGCGGCCACAATAATCCGACACAAACCTGACGCAGCAGAAACTCTGAGGCGACTCAGGAAACGCCGTGGAAAACGCGGCGCACGCGGCCTTGTAGCTCACGCCCCAGCCACGGCGTGTTCTTACCGGTGGAAAGCAGGCTTTCCGCATCCACCGTCCATTTCTCAGCCGGATCAATCAGCAGCCAGCCCGAGGCTTTCGTCAGCCCCAATACACCAGCAGGCTGCACTGTCAGGGCGCGCAGCAATTCGATTTCTGTCAGCACACCATCACGCACCAGCTGCAGGCCCAGCGGCAATACCGTTTCCAGTGTGCTCATGCCGGGCTCTGTGCTGGGAAAGGGTGCCAGCTTAGCGCTGGCATCCAACGGCTGATGATCGGAGCAGATGGCATCAATCACGCCACTCTTCACGCCGTCACGCAGGGCCGCACGATCTTCTTCGCGCCGCAGCGGCGGACGCACATGCGCCATGCTGTTGAAACCATCAATCGCGGCATCGGTGAGATGCAGATGATGCATGGCCACATCAGCCGTCACCGGCAGACCTTTTTCTTTGGCAATGCGAATCAGCTCTACCGAGCCCTTGCAGGAAAGCTGGCCGAAATGGGCGCGCACACCGGTCTGCTCTACCAACAAAAGCTGCGTTGCCAGCGCAATGGTTTCTGCCGTATCGGGAATACCGGGCAGGCCCAGACGCGCCGCCATGAAGCCGTCATGCGCACAACCTTTGGCCAGACTGGGCTCTTCCGGCGAAAAGAAAACCGTGAGCCCGAGAGTGCCAGCATATTCCAGGCAGTGCATCGCGGTTTGTGCATTCGCAAACGGTGCACGCGCATTGCCCACGCCAATGGCACCAGCCTTCACCAGCCGCGCCATATTGGAAAGCGCCTGCCCTTCAAGACCTTTGGTAATGGCACCAACGGCATGCACGCGGGCCTGCGCGGCTTCTTCGGCGCGCTCCAGCAACTGCGTGATGAGTGCCCCGGAATCCAGTGCCGGCTGCGTATCAGGCGGCACCAGCACATCCAGAAAGCCACCCGCACGAGCAGCGCGTGTTTCTGTCACCACGCCGCCATGTACTTTATTACCGGGCTCACGCAGACGTGCGCAAAGATCAACAAAAGCCGGCGTCAGCCAGAGGCCCTGCGCATCAATCACTTCGGCCGCGCTCATGCCCGCACTGCCTGTCATCAGGCGTCCGTTTTCGATAATGACGCTGGTGATGGCGTCATGTTGCGCGGCGGGATCAATGAGGCGGACGTTGTCGATGCGAACAGCCATGGCTTTCTTTCTTCCGTCATTCCCGTGCAAGCGGGAATCTTGAGGTTCGTAACACTTTTAACGAGATTCCCGCTTATGCGGGAATGACGTGGTTCATTTCCTGACTCAACGCCCGTCGAGTTGACCCTGCATGGCCAGACTGAGCACCGCCATGCGCACGGCAATACCGTAATTCACCTGCTTCAGAATCACCGACTGCGGACCATCAGCCACTTCCGATTCAATTTCCACGCCACGATTGATGGGGCCGGGATGCATGACGATGGCCGTGGGCTTGGCGTACTTGAGCTTTTCGCGCGTGAGGCCGTAGAGCGTGTAGAACTCGTCCGCCCCGGGCAGCAGCGCCGACTCCATGCGCTCGTTCTGTACGCGCAGGGCAATGGCCACATCCGCATCGGCCAAGCCCTCTTCCATGCGCTCGAAGACCTTGATGCCAAGATTGTCGAAATCGCGCGGCAGCAAAGTTCGCGGCGCAATCACGCGAATCTCTTTCGCGCCCAAGGTTTGCAGAGCATGAATTTCCGAACGCGCCACACGCGAATGGCGTATATCGCCGATGATGGCCACGGTGAGATTTTCAAAGGCGCCGGCATGGCGGCGTATGGTGAGCATGTCCAGCATGGCCTGCGTGGGATGCGCATGACGGCCATCGCCGGCGTTGATCACCGCTACCTTGGAGGTCACCTGACTGGCAATGAAGTGCGGAGCACCGGAAT
Source organism: Moraxellaceae bacterium (assembly GCA_050739955.1). Lineage (GTDB taxonomy): Bacteria > Pseudomonadota > Gammaproteobacteria > Pseudomonadales > Moraxellaceae > UBA2031. Next base: position 173,289 of record JBOICI010000034.1, on the reverse strand, counting down.
CACCGTGGCGCACCACGAAGATATCGGCTGTCATCGCTTCCAGATTCCACAGCATATCGCGCAGGGTTTCACCCTTGCTGGTGGAGGATTTGGAAATATCGATATTGAGCACGTCGGCACCCAGACGCTTGGCCGCCACCTCGAAGGTGGTGCGGGTACGTGTGGAGGCCTCGAAGAAAAGATTCATCACCGTGCGCCCCGCCAGCAAGGGGCTGTTGCGGATAACACCACTCACCGGATCGATGAAGCTTTCAGCAGTATCAAGAATTTCTGTCAGCTGTTCGCGAGACAGACCTTCGGTGGTGAGGAAGTGCCGGAGCCGGTTCTGAGCATTGAGCTGCAGGCGGCTGGCTTCATGCGCGGACGAGAAGTGCATGTGAGAATTCCCAGGGTCTGTTGCCATTTTGCCGATGGTGGCGTTGCTTCCTGAAATGCCGCCAGACAAGGCACGACCGACGCAGTGTGGTCACTCCACACAAGGAGGGAGTAACACCGTATGGCAGCATTTCAGGAAGCAAGCCGAAGGGCTGGGACTGTTTTGGCCCATCGCCGCGTCGTTCATCGCTTATGTACATCAAGTACACCTCGCTCTTCACTTCTTGCGCTGGGCCAAAACAGTCTCCAGCGACACCATCGGCAAAACGGCAGCAGACCCTACGAGCCGCGCGAATTGTACGGGATAGCCCTGCACCCTGCCATGCAGAGCTGAGGCTTTTCAGGGCTTGAGCTCGATCGGCTCGGCCAGCCAGGCCTCAGTGATGAAAACGGCAGCCGTGGAATCCAGCGAAGGCAGCTTGCCACGACGGCGCGCCTGCACATCCATGAGCAGGCCGCGAGCAGAATGGCTGGACAGGCGCTCATCACACATGAAAACCGGCAGCCGGTAGCGGGCATGCAGGCGGCGGGCGAATTTACGCGCCAGACGCGAAAGCTCGGACTCGCTGTCATCCATATTCAGGGGCAGACCCACGATCAGTGCCTCTGGCGTCCATTCCGCCAGCAAGGCATCCATCTTGTCCCAGTCGGGAATGCCGTCACGCGAAGGCTGCGGCGACAAGGGCGAGGCTGCCCCCGTGACCGCCTGGCCACTGGCCACGCCAATCCGCTTGGTACCAAAGTCAAAGCCCAGCACACGCTGAAAAGAAGAAGTCGTCGTCATGCCGGCATTCTACGCGAGCACGATGCCGGAGAAAGGAAAATAGGCCGAAGGGAAGAGCATTCACAACGGCGAGAGGGAGAACACGCGAACAGCCCGAAAGCCAATAAGTCGCTTTCATAAAGCCCAAGAAGCGCGCGAGCGGTCAAGATGCAAGCTTCCGGGCGCGCGAGCGTTTTGCTGGCTAGGAGCCGCGCAGCGAAAGCCTGAAGACATACCGCAAGGTAGGCGAGGGTTGAGCGAGCACGCGACGACGGCAGCGAAAGGCGCAGCAGCCCGGTCAGGCGTGACCCGCATCGGCGGAGAGAAAGGCTGGGTCTATCCCCAACCTTTTGATCCCCGTTTGCCAGCGCGCCTCATAAGGCACAGTGAACAAGAGATCCGCATCGACCGGACAATTCAGCCAGGCATTGGCTGCCATTTCCTGCTCCAGTTGCCCGGCGCTCCAGCCGGCATAGCCCAGCACCACGATGTAGTCGTCGGGGCCATCGCCTTGGGCAATGGCATCGAGAATATCGCGCGAACTGGTGACGCATATATCGTCATGTATGGGCAGGGTGCTGTTCCAGTGGCCTTCCTCACGATGCAGCACAAATCCCATCTGCGTATTCACCGGCCCGCCAAAAAGCACCGGCTGCTCAGGATGTCGCAATGGCGCCACCAGATTGGTACTGATTTCGGAAAGCAGCTTGGTCAGCGGCAATTGCAGGGGTTTGTTCACAACAAGACCGACGGCACCGTCTGCATCGTGCTTGATGATGTAGGTGAGAGTGTGGGCAAAACGGGGGTCTGCCATGGCTGGCATGGCGATGAGGCACTGATGCGTGAAGTTCGCGTTTTCCAGAGTCATGCCGGCAGTATTGGACGGCCCTACAGGCAACACAAGAGTGCCGCGGTTGTCTTCAGGACAAACGGCGGCGCAATGCGTGCAACCGGACAACTGGCAGGCCATGACGCGCACCGATAGCCGCATATGTCTCCAACATCTGCCGCGTTTGCACGCCGACTTTTGAAAAGTGGTATTGCAGATAAGTTTCCAGAGGCAAAGGCAATAATCGCGGCGCCAGCATGAGCGCACTGCGGCTGAGCAGCGGATTCAGGGCCAGTTTTGTCATGCCGGTTTGCGCACCTTGCTCGCGCGCCAGAATATCCAGCGCTTCAAGCGCGGCAGCGCGCCCCAGGGCAAAAGCTTCGCTGCCGGCGAAGCCGGAAAATTTCCAGTCATGCAACTCCAGCGCCGCCACCAGCGGAATCAGCAAACCATCAGCACCGCCCGCGGCTGCATGCAAATCAGCCACGGCGCGCGCACTCATACCGCCTTTTTTCAGGGCCTGCACGACCGGTCTCACGCGCGCTTCCTCGCCACTGAAAAGAGCCGGCGCCATGGGTGGCAAATAAAATGAAATCCCTTGTGGCCCTTCATGCCCGGGCAAAGGCGACTGATAACTGATGAAGGTGATCAGGCCCTGCAGCAATTGCGCTGGATCCGATAATTGCTCGCGCACCAGCGCCGCATCGTCAGGTCCGGGCTGTAAACAGACCAGAGTGGCCTGGCCGACGCGGGCCAGAAGCGCGCGCATCAAGGGCGTGCGCAAAGCGTCGGACGAGGTACACAGCCAGATCTGGTCCCAGATTTGCGCTTCCACTGCGTCCAGCTCCGTCACCAGCGTATAGCCGGTCCAGACCTCGCTGTGTTTGCGCATATGACCAAGGCGGTGCAAGGGCATGCCGGAGGCCAGTGCCGAGACATGCGCAGGCTTCACGAAAAAACTGACCTCGTGCCCGGCCGCCGCCATAAAGCGGCCATAAACCTGGCCGACAGCGCCGGCGCCTACAAGAAGAATCCGCATATTCACAATCCTGTTCTATGGTGTTGCGGCACCTCACGCCATTGCGCTTCGCCAGCACTTGCCCCTGCCGCATACTAGCAAATTACATCGACAGTTTGACAAGTATCGAAGTGTTGAATACTGTGCCTTGCATCTGAAACTATTCATACAGCTGCGGCGTGAGGACCTTGAAAAACGTCGGCGAGGCCGCCAGCGCAGCAGCAGTAGGCGCCTACAGGCGAGGGCAAGAACAGGCGAAGAAGCGGAGTTTACGGAGAGTAAATGAGCCTTCTGCGCCTGCTATTTCTCAACACCCCCTTGCGGGGTAAACGCAGCGATGGCAACGCAGCTAGTTTTTCAAAACCTTCCTAGCTCCACGGACCCTCGGAGATCACCATGTCAGAACCCGTACTCACCACCGTCATCACCGGCGCCTCCAGCGGCATTGGTGAAGCCATTGCCCGTCGCTTGGCCGCAGAAGAAAAACAGACCCTGATACTGGTTGCTCGCCGCGGTGAAAAGCTGGCGGCTCTGGCGCAGGAGCTGCAACAGAGCCATGGCGTACGCGTTGACGTGATCGCACTCGATCTGGAAAAACCGGGTGCTGCACAGGAGCTGCTGGATGAAGTGTCGGTGCGTGGACTGGCCATAGACACGCTGATCAATAATGCTGGCTTCGGCATCAATGATCTTTTTGCCGATATGCCGCTGGAGCGCATACAGGGCATGATTCAACTCAATATCGTGGCGCTTACCGAGCTCTGCCATGCCGTGCTGCCCGGTATGCATGCGCGCCAGCAGGGCCGCATCATGAATATCGCTTCAGTGGCTGGCTTTCAGGCCTGCCCGCGCTTTGCGGTTTACGCTGCCACCAAATCCTTTGTGCTGAATTTTTCCGAGGCCCTGGCAGTGGAAGAACGCAAGAATGGCATCCACGTCACCGCCGTCTGCCCTGGCGCTACCAATACAGCATTTCATGACGTGGCCGGCAATCACGGTACCTTTGTGGAAAAAATCATGGATTCGCCGGAAACCGTAGCCGTTAGCGCCATCAATGCACTGAATGCCGGCAAAGCCGTCATCGTCACCGGCCTGCTCAACAAGCCCCTGCCCTTCCTGCTACGCCTTTTCCCACGCGGCCTTGCCACCGTGGTTGCCGGCATTCTGGTGCAGCGCGAAAAAGCCGCCTGAGTTTTTGCACATCCACCTGCAGACATAAAAAAGCCCGGCATTGCCGGGCTTTTTTATTCAAGGTACTTATTCCTTGATAGCTTGTGCCACGGTATAGGTCTTGCCCTGCTTGAGCTTGTCGTAATTGCCGAACACTTCTTTGCAGGTGCGGGCGATGAATTCGCGCAGGCCAGTGATGGTCACCACTACGAAACGGCCGCCGGGTTTGAGGCGATCATAGGCATCAAAGAGATAGAGATAGTGCTGCTCATTGCCTACCTTGGCCGGCAGATTGGAGACAATGAGGTCGAATTTATAGTCCTTGGGAATCTGGTTGAAGCCATTGCTCAGCAAGACTTCGGTATTACCCAGCTTGTTACGCTCGCAATTCTTCTTGGTGTAGTCCACGGCGACAAAGTCTTTATCCACCATGACGGTCCGACCTTGCGGCGCCAGCTTGGCCAGCGTCATGCCCAGCACGCCATAACCGCAACCCACATCCAGACAATCATCCGTGGGATTAACTTCAAGGTAATCCAGCAGCAGGCGTGAGCCTTCATCAATACTGCGTGGTGAGAAAATGCCCCAGGTGGTGTGGAAATTGAACTCGCAACCCCGCACCGACTCCGTGAACACAATATCTTCGCGCCAGCGTTTGACCGTGGCGGCATCCGGGGCAATGAATTTTTTTTCGCTCATATTCTTTCTCCGTTCGCCCTGAGCCTGTCGAAGGGCTATCTGCAATGCGTCACCCTTCGACAGGCTCAGGGCGAACGGCTGGGACGCTTCAGATGTTGTAATCAAGAATCAGCGGCGCGTGATCCGAGTATTTCTCGTCTTTATAAATGCTGGTGCTTTTGATCTTGTCTTTCAGGTCGGGCGTGACAATGTGGTAATCGATACGCCACCCCACGTTCTTGGCATAGGCCTGACCGCGATTGCTCCACCAGGTGTATTGCTCGGCTTCCTGATTCACCACACGGAAGGCATCCACCCAACCGGCCTCATCAAAGAGCTCGGTCAGCCAGGCGCGCTCATGCGGCAAGAAGCCGGAATTCTTGAGATTGCCCTTCCAGTTCTTAAGGTCAATTTCCTTGTGCGCGATATTCCAGTCACCACACACAATCATGGAGCGGCCCTCTTTGCGCCACTGCTTCATACGCGGCATGAGCTCGCCCAGAAACACATTCTTGCGCGCCTGCGCTTCTTCGCTGGATGAGCCGGAGGGCAGGTAAAGCGAAACGATGGTGAGCTTGCCGAAATGCGCTTCTATCCAGCGCCCCTGTGTATCGCAAATCTCGAAACCCAAGCCGGTCTTCACGGTATCAGGTTTCTTGCGGCTGAAAATCGCCGTGCCGCTATAGCCCGGCTTTTGTGCATCAAAGAAATAACTGTGCCAGCCCTCAGGGCGATGCAGGAGATCCAGCTGATGCTCCTGAGCCTTGGTCTCCTGTATGCAGACCACATCGGCGCCCGAGCTCTCCATCCAGTCAAAAAAGCCCTTGGTAGCGGCCGAGCGGATGCCGTTGAGGTTGGCGGAGACGACTCGCATGGGAATTCCTGCATGGCGGGTGAAAAAACGAGCCGCTATGATACCGGCCTGTCCCTTCCCTCACCAAACGGGTTCTTCCATGCGTGACTACCAGCGCGAGTTCATCGGATTCGCTCTCCGCCATGGCGTGCTGCGCTTCGGCAACTTCACCCTGAAATCCGGGCGTCAAAGCCCCTATTTCTTCAATGCCGGCCTCTTCAATACCGGCAAACAGCTGGCGGAGTTGGGTCGCTTCTATGCCGAATCCATACGCGACTCCGGCATTGAGTTCGATGTGCTCTTTGGCCCGGCGTACAAGGGCATTCCCTTGGCCGCCGCCACTGCCGTGCAAATGGCGGACGAGCTGAACCTGGACAAGCCCTGGTGCTTTAACCGCAAAGAAGCCAAGGACCATGGCGAAGGCGGCACCCTGGTGGGCGCGCCGCTCACCGGCCGTGTGCTCATCATTGATGATGTGATTACCGCCGGCACCGCCATCCGCGAAGTCATGACTATCATCAGCAATGCGGCGGCCACACCTGTAGCCGTGATCGTGGCTCTGGACCGTCAGGAAAAAGGCAAAGGCGAGCTCTCTGCCATACAGGAAGTGGAGCGCGACTTCGGCATTCCCGTGATCTCCATCGTCAAGCTGGAACAGATCATCGACTTTCTGCAAGAAAGCGGTGAGCACCCGGAGCATCTGGAACAGATACGCCGTTACCGCGCCGACTTTGGCATTTAGTTAAAAGTATTGGCAGCGCACAAGCGTTCGCCCTGAGCCTGTCGAAGGGCCTCCGCGTTTGACAAACAGGCCCTTCGACAGGCTCAGGGCGAACGGACTACTCACACAGGTTGCCCGAAAATGTCGCTCAATATTGCCGTGGTGATGGACCCCATCGCCAACATCAAGATCAAAAAAGACTCCACCATCGCCATGCTCTGGGCCGCTGCGGCACGCGGCCACACGCTCTGGTATCTGGAACAGGGCGATCTTTTTGTACGTGATGGCGAAGCCTTTGCCGATATGCGCCCGCTCACGGTTTTCGAGAACTACGACAAATGGTTCGAGCTGGGCGAAAGTGCCCCGCGCAAACTGGCGGAACTGGACGTCATCCTCATGCGCAAGGATCCGCCCTTTGACATGAATTTCGTCTACAGCACCTATATTCTGGAAAAGGCTGAAGCCGCTGGCGTGCTCGTGGTGAACAAGCCGCAGTCCCTGCGCGACTGCAACGAAAAATTCTTCGCCACCTATTTCCCGCAATGCATGGTACCCACCCTGATCAGCAGCGATATGCACAAGCTGCGCGCCTTTGTGGCTGAACATAAAGACGTGATCGTGAAGCCGCTGGATGGCATGGGCGGCACTGGCATTTTCCGCCTCACCGCCGGCGGCCCCAATATCGGCGCCACGCTGGAAGGCCTGACCCAGCTGGGCCAGCTGCCCATCATGGCGCAGCGCTATATCCCGGAAATCGTGGACGGCGACAAACGCATCCTCATGATTGATGGCGAGCCCGTGCCTTACGGGCTCTCACGCATTCCACAGGGCGATGAAGTGCGCGGTAATCTGGCCGCCGGTGGCCGTGGCGAAGCCCGCGAACTCACCGAGCGCGAGCGCTGGATTGCGGCACAGATCGGCCCCGAGCTGAAAAAACGTGGCCTCATCTTTGTCGGTCTGGATGTAATTGGCGACTACCTCACCGAAGTGAATGTCACCAGCCCTACTTGTGTGCGTGAAATCGACGCCGCCTTTGATACCAAAATTGCCGACAAGCTCATCGCCTGCATAGAGCAGAAGCGTCAAGCCTGAGCCACTCCATGCAGGACCAGCTCACCGCAGAAATCCGCAAAACCCTGAGTGCCGCCCGCATTATTCCGGTAACACTGCCGGACTGTGGCGGCCTCAAACTCTATCTGCTGGACGACGACTTCCCACGCGCACCGCTTGCCCCGGAAGAAATGGAAGCCGCGCTCAATGAGCCGGCTTACTGGATTTTCTGCTGGGCCTCAGGGCTGGCTCTGGCCCGGAAAATCCTGAGGGAGCCGGAGCTGGTTCGCGGCAAGAAGGTGCTGGATTTCGGAGCCGGCTCAGGCGTTGTGGCCTGTGCGGCGGCGCTGGCCGGCGCCTCTGAGGTTGTGGCCTGCGATATAGACCCGGCCTCACTCACGGCCTCAGCCGCCAATGCCGCGCTCAATGACGTCACGGTACGATTGGCCGGCGACTTCTTTGCCCTGCAGGAAGACTTTGATCTGGTGCTGGCCGCGGATGTGCTTTACGACAAGGCCAACCATCACTTCCTGGCCGCCTTCCTGCAGCGCGCGCCCGAAGTATTAGTGGCCGACTCTCGCGTTAAAAACCTGCAGGTGCCGCCTTATGTACTCAGCGGCGAGGAAGATGCCGGCACCTTGCCCGATCTCAATGAGTTCGACGAGTTCCGCCGCGTCCGCTTTTACTGCGGGCATCGCACCCAGGGGACCGTTAGCGGAGAGCGTACTTTGGCATAGCCGAAACGCCGCAGCCCCCAGTTGTTCGCGGCTACAGGAGCCCGCACGAAAGCAGCGCGGCGCCGGCGGCGGAGCGCAGCCCGGACCTGCGCCGGGCGTAGCGTGCTTCCGACGCGGAAGCGGCGGAAACATCATAAGGAGTGCCAAGCCGCGCATGGACAAGGCCAGCCCCGGCAGGCAGACTCCGGTCTTGTTTGCCAGTCCCGTGCACAGCCACTCCATATAAGAAAGCATGTCCGCGTCTGCTGTTGTTTCCACCTCTGACCGCCTGAGCTTCACGATTTTCGTGGCAGCCGTCTTTCACGCCATCCTGATTTTTGGCGTGGTCTTTACTGCGCCGAAAATCAAGCTGCCGCAGGTCATGGAAGTCACGCTGGCCCAGCACCGCAGTCTGGATGCCGACAAGGACGCTGATTTTCTGGCTGATGCCAACCAGCGCGGTAGCGGCGTGCTGGAAAAAGCCGCTCTGGTCACCAGCCCGCAGCAGTCGCGCTTTCATGATGAGCGCATCAACGATATACAGCCGGAAGAAAGACTGGCAGCCACACGTGCTTCCACGGCCCAAAGCCGGCAGGTGATTGCCACCACGGCCAGATCCAATGTGCAGTTCAATTCGCGCAAGGCTGAGCAGGAGCGTAAGGAGCAGATAGAGGCGCGTCAGGCACAGCTGGCCACGGCCTGGCAGTCCGAAGAAATCGCCAGCCTCGAAGCCAGGCTGGCCGCCAAAAAACAGGCCTATGCCAAACGCCCGCGCGTACGCACCGTCTCCACCGTTTCCACCAAATACGATAGAGATGCCGCCTATGTGGATGCCTTTCGTTCGCGCGTGGAAGAAATCGGCAACAAGAATTACCCGCAGCTGGCGCGGCAGAGAAAAATCACCGGCAATGTACGCCTCATGGTGTCCATACTCGCCACCGGCCAAGTAAAAGAAATCATCGTACTGAAATCTTCGGGCTACCCGGTGCTGGATGAAGCCGCGCGCCAGAGCGTCCGTTTGGCCGAGCCCTTCCAACCCTTCCCCGCCGCCATACGCCAGGACACCGATATCCTGCAGGTTATACGTACCTGGAAATTCTCCGACCGGCTTTCTTCCGAAAGCTGAGACTTGCGCTCACTTGCCAAGCAGCTTGCCCAGAAAAAGCAGGAACACGACGGCAGTCCAGATGATGCCGAAAATCCACAGGGTGCTGTCCTTCTCCGCCGTGAGCGCCGAGCGCGAAGCTTGTTGCGGGTCGTAATACACGGGCACCGTGCTGGCGCTCTTCAGCTTCTCGTAAATGCGCTGGTGCATGACGCGATCTTTGGTGGCGCCATAGGCAAACGCCACGCGTGATGATTCGTACTCCACCCCTTGCACGCTGTAGCGATCGCACCCTGACTTCATGAAAGAGCGTGGGGCTATCGTCGTCCGTGCTGGCGATCAGCTCACACTCCAGCAGCATTCCCGGCACTGAGGGCCAGCGCCGCATGGCATCAGCAAAGTGACGCGCCCGCCAACCCAGATAAAGCGGGATAGCGCCAATGCCGAAGAAGACAAAAAAGAAAATGAAATGAGCCATGGTCATGACTGCTCTTCCCTCACGGTAGACGATACGCGTCACCCAATAAAAAGCCGGCTCATGGCCGGCTTTTCAATTCCACCCACGCTTACCAGTTCAACGCTTTCTTCTGCAGTGCAATCAGATCATTGATGCCTTTCTCAGCCAGCACCAGCATGGCGTCGGCTTCGCTGCGGGAGAACGGCTTGGCTTCGGCCGTGCCCTGCACTTCCACAAAACCGCCAGCCTGCGTCATCACCACATTCATATCAGTTTCGCAGGCGGAATCTTCCGGATAATCCAGATCCAGCACCGGCACGCCCTTATACATGCCGACAGAAACGGCAGCGACCAGACCCAGCAAGGGATCGTTCTTGATGGCTTTCTTTTCCAGTAGGAAGGACAGGGCATCGACCAGCGCCACACAGGCGCCGGTGATGCTGGCAGTACGTGTGCCGCCATCAGCCTGGATCACATCGCAGTCGATAGTAATGGTGTTCTCGCCCAGCTTTTTCAGATCCACCGCCGCGCGCAGCGAGCGCCCGATAAGACGCTGGATTTCCAGAGTGCGGCCACCCTGCTTGCCGCGGCTGGCTTCGCGATCGCTACGGGTATGCGTGGAGCGTGGCAGCATGCCGTATTCAGCGGTGATCCAGCCCTCGCCCTTGCCTTTCAGAAAGCGCGGGACGGTGTTTTCCACGCTGGCTGTGCACAGCACCTTGGTGTCGCCAAACTCCACCAGCACCGAGCCTTCGGCGTGACGGGTGTAATGGCGGGTGATGGTGACGGGGCGCAGCTGATCAGTAGCACGGCCGGACGGACGCATGGAAAACTCCGGGAGGGTCGGTAACAGGAAGGCCGCGAGTATACGGCATGGCTGGGGTACAATCCCGGCTCCCTTTACGCCCTGAGGCGTCCGGAGCTACTGATGATACGCAGCATGACCGCCTTTGCCCGCGCCGAGATCCGCGGAGATTTTGGCCTGATCGCCTGCGAAATCCGCTCCGTGAACCATCGCTTTCTGGAGCCAGGCTTCCGCCTGCCCGAGGCCCTGCGCGATATCGAATTCCCGCTACGTGAAAAGCTGCGCCAAGCCCTGACCCGCGGCAAAGTGGATGTGCAATACCGCTTTGAAGCCGCCGACGCCCAAGGCGGCAAGCTGGAGCTGGACCGCGCGCTGGCCGAACAATATGTGGCCGCCGCCGCTGAAATTGACCAGATGACTCGTCATGCTGCCCCGCTGAACGCTGGCGACATCCTGCGCCTGCCGGGCGTTATCAAGTCCGGCGAGACTGATACCGCCGCCTTGCAAACCGTTGCCCTGCGCCTGTTCGACGAAGTCTTGAAGCAATTCATTGCCATGCGTGAGCGTGAGGGCAGCGAGCTGGCCCGTCTCATCGAAGAGCGCCTCAATGCCATGGTGGCGGAAACGGAAAAAGTGCGCGTGCGCATGCCCGGCATCGTCAACCATTACCGCGAGCGCCTGCTGGGCCGCCTGGCCGACATCAAGAGCGAGCTCAATGTCGACCGCCTCGAACAGGAAATGGTCTTGTTCTCGCAAAAAATTGATGTGGCCGAAGAAATGGACCGCCTCACGGCACATGTCGCGGAAATACGTCGCGTGCTGAAAGAGGCCGGCGCTGTCGGCCGCCGTCTCGACTTCCTCATGCAGGAGCTGAATCGCGAGGCTAATACCTTGGGCTCCAAATCCGTCAATGCGGATAGCTCGCTCTCCTCGGTCGAGCTCAAGGTGCTCATTGAACAGATGCGTGAACAAATCCAAAACATCGAATGACGACTTGCTGCGCGTCGGCCCGCCTGCGTTAAAAACTGGCGGAAAATGCTCATTTACTCAATGTAAACTCCGCTTTTCCGCCAGCTTTTGCCTTGCCGTGCTCTAGCTCGCCAAGTTGTTGCCACATCTGGAAAAAGGATCGAGCCCATGTCCGGAAGTCTTTTTGTAGTGGCCGCCGCCAGCGGCACCGGTAAAACCTCGCTGGTAAAGGCTCTTGTGGAGTCCACCGAGGGCGTGGGCGTCTCCATCTCCCATACCACCCGCAGCATACGTCCCGGTGAAGTCGACGGCCTGAACTACCACTTCACTGAGCGTGAAGAGTTCGTGCGTCTCATTGGCGAGGGGGCGTTTCTTGAACATGCCGAGGTTTTCGGCAATCTCTACGGCACCTCCAAAGACTGGGTGGTAAACGAGCTCTCACAGGACCGTGATGTCATTCTGGAGATTGACTGGCAGGGTGCCCTGCAGGTGCGCCGCCTGCTGCCCGAGGCGGTAGGCATTTTCATCCTGCCGCCCTCGCTGGAGGCCCTGTCGCAACGTCTCAACTCTCGCGGCCAAGACAGCGATGAGGTGATCGCCGCGCGCCTGCGTGAGGCCCAGGCCGATATCGCTCACTACCCCGAGTTCAGCTATCTCGTGGTGAACGACGATTTCGGCACCGCTCTGGCCGACCTGCAGACCATCGTCCGCGGCAGCCGCCTGACCTTCCGCTCACAGTCGGTGCGCCAGCAAGCCCTGCTACAACGCCTGCTGACTCCCGCCTGAAGCGCCAAAGCCGCAGCCAGCAAGGCTTTCAGCACCCAACCGGCGGGCTCCGCGGCTTGCGGCGGCCCGGCGGCTTGCGTAGACTCCGCCCCCTTGCCCTGAATTATCGCCAATGAGGTTTCCCCATGGCCCGCGTTACCGTTGAAGACTGCCTGGACAATCTGGACAACCGTTTCGAGCTGGTGCTCGTGGCCGCCAAGCGTGCCCGTCAGCTGGCTACCGGTGGCAAAGAGGCCGGCCTGCCTTGGGAAAATGACAAGCCCACCGTGATGGCTCTGCGTGAAATCGCAGCCGGTCAGGTGACACGCGAAATCCTCACCGCCAAGCCCGAAGAAGAAGAAGACGTCTTCGCCGACATGATCCAGCTCACCCCGCCGGCCGCCCAGCCCAACGACGCGGACGACGATCTCTGAGAAATTCCCCACGTCGCCGAGCCACGAGGTCTTGACGACGCTCGCGCCTGCGCCGGAGACTCGGGTCATGAGTACCTCCGGCATAGACGCCCTATGTACACGACTCGAAACCTATCTCACGCCCGATCAGATCGCTGATATCCGGCGCGCCTATTTCTATTCCGAAAAAGCCCACGACGGGCAATTCCGCCGTAACGGCGACCCCTACATTACGCATCCCCTCGCCGTCGCCAATATCCTTTGCGATATGCATATGGACCACCAGAGCCTCATGGCGGCCATGCTGCATGACGTTATCGAGGACACCGGCGTCAGCAAGGCGGAAATCGCCGCCCAGTTCAGCGCGGAAGTCGCGGAACTGGTGGACGGCGTCACCAAGCTCACGCAGGTGCACTTCAACTCCAAAGCCGAGGCGCAGGCGGAAAATTTCCGCAAGATGATGCTGGCCATGACGCAGGACACCCGCGTCATTCTCGTGAAGCTGGCGGACCGCCTGCACAATATGCGCACCCTGGACGTGCTGACGCCGGAAAAGCGCCGCCGCGTTGCCACGGAAACTCTGGATATTTATGCGCCCATCGCCAACCGCTTGGGCATGAACGATATCCGCGTGGAGTTCGAGGATCTGGGCTTCAACGCGCTCTTCCCCATGCGCGCCCCGCTGATCAAGAAAGCCGTAAAGTCGGCGCGTGGCAATCGCAAGGAAATGCTGACGACCATCCGTGAGTCTTTACAGCAGCGGCTGAGTGAAGAAGGCCTGAGCGTACGTGTCATCGGCCGCGAAAAGCATCTCTACAGCATCTACCAGAAGATGCGTGAGAAGAAAAAATCCTTCTCGGAAATCATGGATGTCTACGGCTTCCGCCTGATTACCGAGAATGTGGATGCCTGCTATCGCGCCCTCGGCATCATGCACAATCTCTACAAACCGATTCCGGGCAAGTTCAAAGACTATATTGCCATCCCCAAGGCCAATGGCTATCAGTCACTACATACCGTACTGAAGGGCCAGCGTGGCGTGCCCATTGAAATCCAGATCCGCACCGAAGCCATGGAAGCCATGGCGAACAACGGCATTGCGGCGCACTGGCTGTACAAATCCGACGGCGAAAGCGGCTTTACAAACACCTCGCAAACGCGCGCTCGCGAGTGGATGAAATCGCTGCTGGAAATACAGAAGAATGCTGGCGACTCGATGGAGTTCATCGAGAACGTAAAAATCGATCTTTTCCCGGATGAGGTTTATGTGTTCTCGCCCAAGGGCAAGATACTGACCTTGCCGGTGGGTGCCACGCCGGTGGATTTTGCCTATGCCGTGCATACCGATGTCGGCAATACCTGTGTTGCCGCCCGCGTGGACAATCGTCTCACTCCGCTGAGTCTGGCTCTTACCACGGGCCAAACCGTGGAAATTGTGACTGCACCCGGCGCACGACCGAATCCTTCCTGGCTCAACTTCGTCATCACCTCCAAAGCCCGCACCAGCATCCGCCACTTCCTGAAAGACCAGCAATTTTCCGAGGCCATTGATCTCGGTCGGCGTCTACTGGAAAAAGCACTGGGCACACTGGGGCAGTCGCTGGCGAAAATACCGGAAGTGCAGCTGCTGACCATGCTGGAAGAATTCGGCCTGCCCAGCCTCAATGCCCTGCTGGAAGAAATCGGCATGGGTAATCGTGTCCCGCAAATTGTGGCCGCACGCCTCATGCCAGAAGGACTGGAAAGCCTGAATGCCGATTCCAGCAGCGGCAATCGCGGCATTGCCATTCGTGGCACCGAAGGTCTGGTCATTACCTATGCGCGCTGCTGCCGCCCGCTGCCGGGCGATGCCATCGTCGGCCACCTTTCCGCCGGTCGCGGCATTGTCATCCATCGTGACAACTGCAATAACGTACTGGCCGAATTGCGTGACAATCCGGACAAGTGCATGAGCCTGCGCTGGGCTGACAAAGTGGATCGCGAATTCCAGAGCGAGCTGCGTATAGAGCTACGCAACGAGCGCGGCATGCTGGCCGAGATCGCACGCCAGGCCACGGATCTGGATGCCAATATCGAAGGCATCAATATCCAGGAAAAAGGCTCACATCACGGCGTTATGAATCTCAGCCTGCAGGTGCATAACCGCATACACCTTGCCCGCATCATCAAACGCATGCGCACCATTGCCGGCGTGGAAAAAATCACCCGCGTCCGCGCCTGAGCTGCCTAGAAAATGACCATGAAAAACTCCCTTAATGCCCTGCAGGCTCATGGCAAAACTGCCGCCATCGCCTTTGTTTTTATCTGGTTTGCCTTTGGCGGGCTGGGTCATTTTTTGGCTGCTGATTTCTTTATCAAGATTGTGCCGCCTTATATTCCATATCCCGAAGCTGCCGTTTATATCTCGGGCATATTCGAATTACTGGGCGCTATCGGATTGCTACTGCCGCAATGGCGACGCCGGGCAGGACTGGGGCTTTTTCTGCTAACGCTATGCGTCACACCAGCCAATGTGAATATGTTCCTGCATCCGGAAAACTTTCCGCTGATGCCGCAGCCCTGGCTGTCGGGCGTGCTGGGTTTCCGCCTTGTTCTGCAAGCCTTCCTTCTTTTTTGTATCTGGTGGGGCCCGATACGCCGCGACTCAGGCAATACAGCTAGCGCCTGATTTTTTTTGAACTGACTATTTTAAGCAGACTATCGTTTAAGCCGGCCACGCCGGCGCTGGAGAAAAAAATGAATCGCGCCATCATCAAGACCGACAAGGCACCCGCTGCGATCGGCACCTATTCGCAGGCTGTAAAAGTCGGCGGCACTGTTTATCTGTCCGGCCAGATCGCTCTGGACCCGGCCACCATGCAGCTGCGTGAAGGCATAGAGGCGCAAATTGTGCAGGTGTTTGAAAACCTGCAGGCTGTTTGCGTCGCGGCCGGTGGCAGTCTGGCTGATATCGCCAAGCTCAATATCTTCCTCACTGATCTTTCGCATTTCGCTCTGGTGAATGAAACCATGGCGCGCTATTTCAAGGAGCCCTATCCAGCCCGTGCTGCCATAGGCGTGGCCGCTTTGCCAAAGAATGCTCAGGTGGAAATGGACGGCGTGATGGAGCTGCTGGATTAAATCGCTTTCACGCCCATAAAAAAGCCTCCATAACGGAGGCTTTTTTATGGGCGCTTTTTATCAGAGCGAATCCGTATCAGTTCTGACTGACCGCAGCAGTCGCTGCCGGGACCTTCCTGATATCTGCAGGGTGCGTATCCGAAGTTTTCTTGGAATCCGCTGCCTTCTGCTCTGCCTTGGGAGCCGGTGCGCGTCCGGTCAACACCTCCCACTCCAGGGCTCGGCGCTCAGCATCAGCCTGTTTGTCTGCCGGCAGGATACGGCTAAGCAGATTATTGCTGGCCTGCGCATCAGTATTACCCGCACGCACAGCCAGGCGATACCACATCAGCGCCTCCACCATGCTGACCTCTACGCCTTGACCACTGCGATACAAATCACCCAGTGCGCGCATGGCCTCGCTATTACCGGCCGAAGCAGCCTGCTCAAACCAGATGCGGGCCTGGTCATAATTCGGCGGCAGGCCATTGGCGCCCGTGAAGTCCTTGGCCAGCAGCACCATGGCATCGACATTACCGGCACGCGCGGCCTTTTCGTGCCAGATACGCGCAACGCCGAAGTTGGGGCGCACACCGCCGCCACGAGAATAGAGATCGGCCAAAGACAGCATCGCCTCAACCACGCCCTTCTCGGCAGATTGGTGATACAGCCTCTCGGCGCGGGTGAGATCCACCTCAAAGCCGCCCAGACCTTCCTGATACATACGGCCCAGGTAATACCAGGCGCGCGGATCATCTGCCGCGGCCTTGGTGCTGAGCCAAGTACGGGCATAGTTATAATCACCGCTCTTGAACGCAGAGATGCCCTGATCGGCCGTAGTTTTTTCAAAGAGACTGACAGCACCGGCATTGCCTGCCAGCGCCACCAGCGTAATCACGAGAATGAATTCCCGAACTGCCAGAGTGTTCACGTTTAGCCCCTGTAATGCTCTCCGCGACATCATGTCGCGGGACACCGCATCCACGGTCAGATCGCAAAGTTTAGCGGATTTCATGCGGCCATCCCATTACAGCCGCGTAACCCCGCCGGTAACCGGGGAATTGCATCTGATAACCGAGGGCCGATATTCGCCGATTGGACAGACGCTTGTTGCTGCCGGCTCCCGGGCGGGAGACATGAGCGACATGCGGCAAACCCATTCTGTCTGCTAACCAGTCCAGCACCTCATGCTGTGGCGCCGGCTCATCATCCACACCAATATAAAGGGAAGCGAGATTCGTGCCGCTGCACTGCTTCGCAAAAAGAAAAGCCAAAAGCCCCGCGCAATCCTCCACATGTATACGGTTTGTCCACGCCGGCGGCACGGCCTGTACCTCACGACCAGATTCAACCCAGCGCGGCAGGCGCAAACGCCCGGGTCCGTAAATGCCGGCAAAACGCACCACGGTCGAGGGCCATGCTGCGTTTTGCAGCAAGTGCTCGGATTGCAGCAGCAGTTGTGCTGTCGGACTGGAGGGCGCTGGCGGCGCAGCTTCATCCAGCCATGAGCCATCCACCTGCCCGTAGACACTGGAGGACGACACCCAGAACAAACGCATCAGTTTCTGCCCCGCCAGAGCAGCCAGCAGATGCTGAGTGCCCTCGAAATACACGCGCCGGTAAGCATCAATGCTGCTGTCGCCCGGCGCCAGCAAGACGAAGACTGCATCCAACCCGGATGGCAGCTGCAATGAGGCCGGCTCGGTCACATCGCCTTGCAGCATATGCACGCCGGCCAATTGCGCAGCAGAGCGGCGCAGGGCATACACCCCATGGCCATCCGCCACCAGCCGCAAGGCCAAGCGGCTGCCCACATCACCACAGCCCACAATCAAGACTTTTGCCATATTTCCCCAATTCCGATAGCGTCGTGCAATCGTCAGACATCAACCATCAAGAGCAAGGCCGTCACCCATGACCCTGACCGACCTGCGTTATCTCATTGCGCTCGCACGTGAACGCCACTTCGGTCGCGCTGCCGAAGCCTGCCATGTTTCACAGCCCACGCTCAGCATTGCCGTAAAAAAGGTGGAGGACGAACTCGGCCTTGCGCTGTTCGAACGTCATCGCCACGAAGTCATGGTAACGCCGGGCGGCGAGGCGATTATCCGTCAGGCGTACCGTGTGCTGGAAGAAATGGAAGTGCTGAATGGCGAAGCTCGTGCTGCCCGTAACCAGTTTGCGGATCCGCTCAAGCTGGGCGCCATCTTCACCACCGCCCCCGATCTGTTTCCGCCGCTGGTGCGCGCCCTGCGTACAGGTGGCAGCGGCCTCATGTTGTATCTGGAAGAAAACTACACGCATGTGCTGACAGAAAAACTGAGCCGCGGCGAGCTCGACGTCATCATTATCGCGGCGCCGTTTGAGGCTCCCGAAACGCATGTGGAAACGCTTTATCAGGAAGACTTCGAATTGCTCCTGCCCTCTGATCATGAGTGGTCAAAACGCAAAAGCATTCCCACCTCCGATCTGCAAAGTGACAATCTTTTACTGCTGGGTGAAGGCCACTGTTTCCGCGACCAGATACTGGAGGCCTGCCCCCATCTTGCTGGTGGTCATAACACTCTGGGGCCCGCCAGCTCGCTGACCACGCTGCGCCATATGGTCGCCTCCGGCCTGGGCCTGACGCTGGTGCCCTCCAGTGCTTCCGCCAAGCTCAGTGAGGGTGATGATGTGATTACACGTCCACTCACACAGCCACCCTCGCGGGAAATGGTCATGGCCTGGCGTCGTCGTTTTCCACGGCCGCAAGCCATCAAGGCCCTGCTTACCGCGCTGCATGGACTTGATCTGCCGGGTACGCGCGCGCCGTGACCGACACCGCTCTTTCCGCGCAAACCATCACCACACTCAAAGGTGTGGGCGCGGCGCTGGCCGAAAAACTGCTGAAGCTGGATATACGCTCGGTACAGGACCTGCTGTTTTATTTGCCACGGCAATATGAAGACCGCAGTCGGCTTGTTGCCATCGGCGCGCTACGACCCGGCGTCACGGCCTTGGTGGAAGGGGATGTACAACTGGCCGATGTCGTCATGGGCCGACGCCGCTCGCTAGTGGTGAAAGTACATGACGGCACCGGCTTGCTCACGTTGCGCTTTTATCATTTCCGCATGACGCAAAAAGAAGCGCTGCCACGCGGCACGCGCCTGCGCATATTTGGCGAAGCTCGTGTCGGCGCCAGCGGCCTCGAGATGTATCACCCGGAATACCAGACGGCGCTGGACGCCATGTCGCCGCCACCCGATACGCTCACTGCGATTTATCCCGTGACTGAAGGCATTACCCAGCTGCGTCTGCGCCCGCTGATTGCCCAAGCCTTGGCACGCATGAGCGCCAGTAATCTGCCCGATTGGCTACCTGCCGGCCAAAATCGCGGCTGGTCTTTGCCCGAGGCCCTGCGCTATGTGCATGCACCACCTAAAGAGGCCGATCGCCGCCTTTTGATAGAAGGCCGGCATCCTGCTCAGCAAAGGCTGGCCTTTGAAGAGCTGGTGGCGCATCAACTCAGCATGCAGAAGCGTCGCGAAGAAATTCGCGCGCAGCGCAGCGTGGCCTTGCCGGCCAGACCGGCCCTCGCTAAAAAATTTCTGGAGGCACTGCCCTTCCCGCTCACGGGCGCACAAAAGCGTGTGCTCGATGAAATCGCTAGTGACTTGCACAGCGGCCGCCCCATGCTGCGTCTGGTACAGGGCGATGTCGGTGCGGGCAAAACTGTAGTGGCCGCCCTCGCTGCCTGCCACGCCCTGCAAGCCGGCTTTCAAGTGGCATTGATGGCACCCACGGAAATACTCGCCGAACAGCATGCCGTAAATTTCACACGCTGGTTTTCTGCACTGGATATCGCCGTGGTGATCTTGCTCGGGCGCCATGGCGTCAAAGCTCGTCGTGAAGCACATGCCGCGATGGCAGATGGCCGAGCCGGCATTGTTATTGGCACCCACGCCCTGTTTCAAGACGATGTGGTTTTCCACAAGCTGGCGCTGGTCATCATTGATGAACAACACCGTTTCGGCGTGCATCAACGGCTGGCGCTCAAGAAAAAAGGCGAGCGCGGCGAAATCACCCCACATCAGCTCATCATGACGGCCACTCCCATTCCACGCACACTGGCCATGAGTGCTTATGGCGATCTGGATACCTCCGTGATTGATGAACTGCCGCCGGGCCGCACGCCCATACAAACACTGGTCATTCCCAATGAGCGGCGCCCGGAAATCATTGAGCGCATACGTGCGCAATGTGCTGGTGGTCGCCAGGCCTATTGGGTCTGCACGCTGATAGAAGAATCCGAACAATTGCAGGCGCAGGCTGCCGAAGTTACCTACACCGAATTGCAGGCGGCGCTGCCGGAAATGCGTATGGGCCTGGTGCATGGCCGCCAGAAGCCGGCCGAGAAAGCAGCAGTGATGCAGGCCTTCAAGAATGGCGAGTTGCAGCTGCTGGTGGCCACCACCGTGATTGAAGTCGGCGTAGACGTGCCGCGTGCCACGCTGATGGTGATAGAAAATCCGGAGCGGCTCGGCCTGGCTCAGCTGCATCAGCTGCGTGGGCGCGTCGGCCGTGGTGCTGAGCAGAGTTTCTGCGTTTTGCTCTATCAATCGCCGCTGGGCCAGCTAAGCCGCGAGCGCCTTGCCACCATGCGTGAAACAACTGATGGCTTCCGTATCGCGGAAAAAGATCTGGAGCTGCGTGGCCCCGGCGAAGTATTGGGAACCCGCCAGACCGGCGTCCTGCAATTCCGCTTGGCTGATCTGCAACGCGATGGCTCGCTGCTGCCGGATGTGCAGCTCTGCGCTATTGAAATGCTGCATAAAAATCCGGCAGCAGCAGAAGCACTGATGTCGCGCTGGTTAGCAGCGCGCGAGCATTATGCGCAGGTGTGATTGCTATCCGACGTGACGAGCCGCCTCACCCTTGGGCCGTCGGCGCTTCAAGCCCTGAGGCTTTAGGTATTTACCTACACTCATGAACCACATGAGCAGAGCATAGTCACCTGTCAGCTTCACTTCGCCCGCCTGCATAGCAGCCATAAAGGCATTGGCATCCGCCGTCGAAAGCAGGCGAAAGGCGATGTCATCCGTCTTGAACAGCAAGGTCAGCGCTGGAGCCGCATGAACTTCACCACGCGACTGAATACGATTGTGGTGCGCGTGGAAGTAACGGTGCGCACCTTCTTCGGTGGAGATCTGCAAGATAAAGTCCCGACCATGCAAGCGAGCAATAAATTCAGAGTTAGTGCGCGACAGCACTTCCATCCGACGCGCCATATACCACAAGACCACTCTGAGTTTCATGCAACTGCCCCCTCGCTGATGACCTCCCTTATAAAGCGCCACCTGCATGAGGACAAGATGCAAAACTGATGGTTCTGCCGTCATCGCCCTACACTTGCACGACATTTCTTAGCGCAAAGGGAACAGGCATGACGACAGCCCCCGGCAGAATCGTCATTGGAGCAACTAGCGACAGGAGTCAATATGAATGCCCTGATACTGGCCGGCATTATCAGCACCGGCCTCCTTATGCTTTTCAGTCCACGTACAGGCTTAGTCGCGGCACTGCTCATCGCCGCCACACTGCTCACGCTCACTTTCCGTAACAGCCCTTACTGGCATTGGCTGTGGCTGCCTTGGGCGCTTACCGTACTGTGGTCGCTGAAGCCTTTGCGTCGCCTGCTCATCATTCCGCCTGCGCTTTATCTGGTGCGTCGTCTCTTGCCTCCGATTTCCGACACCGAGCGTGAGGCCATTGCGGCAGGCAGCACCTGGTGGGAAAGCGAATTATTCAGCGGCCACCCCGACTGGCAAAAATTGCTGGCCATACCACAGCCGCAGCTCAGCGCCGAAGAGCAGGCCTTTCTGGATGGCCCCACCACTGAGCTCTGCGAAATGCTGGACGACTGGGCTATCACGCATGAGCTGCGCGA
This sequence comes from Moraxellaceae bacterium, assembly GCA_050739955.1. Taxonomy (GTDB): domain Bacteria; phylum Pseudomonadota; class Gammaproteobacteria; order Pseudomonadales; family Moraxellaceae; genus UBA2031. The sequence continues at coordinate 151,577 of JBOICI010000034.1, read as the reverse complement.
CCTGCCTCCGCGCGTATGGGAATGCATACGTGGTCAGGGCTTTCTCGGCATGATTATTCCCAAGGAATTCGGCGGCCTTGGCTTTTCTGCACAGGCGCATTCTGCTGTGGTGGGAAAAATTGCCTCACGCTCGGTTTCTGCCGCCGTCACGGTCATGGTGCCAAATTCACTGGGGCCAGGTGAGCTCCTGCTGCATTACGGAACCGAAGAGCAGAAAAAGCATTATCTGCCGCGCCTGGCTTCGGGTCAGGAAATTCCCTGCTTCGCGCTGACCGGCCCCGAGGCCGGCTCTGATGCCGGCGCCATTCCGGATAGCGGCATTATTTGTCGTGGCATTCATCAGGGTCAGGAAGTATTGGGCATCAAGCTCACGTGGGAAAAACGCTATATCACGCTGGGCCCTGTGGCCACCTTACTGGGCCTCGCTTTCTGTCTTTACGATCCGGAACATTTACTGGGCAGCGAAGAAGATATCGGTATTACCCTGGCTCTGATTCCCACCAACCATCCGGGCGTGCAGATAGGTCGCCGACATTTCCCGGGCAATCAAGCCTTCATGAATGGCCCCAACCATGGCAGCGATGTTTTTATTCCGCTCAACTGGATCATCGGTGGGCGTGAATACGCCGGCCGCGGCTGGATGATGCTGATGAATTGTCTCGCTGCCGGCCGCGCTATTTCCTTGCCGGCTCTGGGCACCACCTCAGCGAAAACTGCCGCTCGTTATTCCGGCGAATATGCGCGTGTGCGCAAGCAGTTCAAGCTCCCCATCGGCAAGCTGGAAGGCGTGGAGGAAGTGCTGGCGCAAATCGGCAATCATGCTTACACGCTGGAAGCGGCGCGACGACTTACCTGCGTGGCTCTGGATATGGGTGAAAAGCCCGCCGTGGTTTCTGCCATCATGAAATACGAAGCCACCGAGCGTATGCGCATGGCCCTCAATGGCGCGATGGATATTCATGGCGGCAAAGGCATTTGCGGCGGACCGAAAAATTATCTGGCTTCGGCCTATCAGGCCATACCCATTGGCATCACGGTGGAAGGCGCCAATATCCTCACGCGCAGCCTCATTATCTTCGGACAGGGCGCCATGCGCTGCCATCCCTTCTTGCTGCGAGAAATTGAAGCCGCTGGCCTCAAAGACAAAGCGCGATCCGTGGAAGAATTTGATAACGCTTTTACCGGCCATGTCAGTCATATCATGCGCAATGCAGCACGCAGTCTTTGGCATGGCCTCAGCTTTTCCCTGCTGGCGCACGCGCCCTCCACACCGACGGCGCACTGGTATCGCAAACTCACCCGGCTCTCGGCCAGTTTTTCGCTACTCTCCGATGCCGCGCTGGCCTTGTTGGGCGGCGAGCTCAAACGTCGTGAAAGTCTGTCCGGCCGCTTTGCCGATTGTCTGGCCGAACTTTATTTGGCTAGCGCTGTACTGAAGCGCTGGGAAGATGAGGGTCGACCGGCTGAAGACCGCGCGCTGGTGGATTACTCCCTGGCGCTGGCCACGCATCGTATTGAAGAAAAATTGGCGGCCATCCTGGCCAATTTCCCTTCGACGATACTGGCGGTTTTTCTGCGCACTCTGGTATTTCCGTGGGGGCGGCACCACAGCCCGCCCGCCGATGCACTGGGACATGATATCGCCACACTGATGCTAAAACCCTCAGCCAGTTTTGATCGCTTAAGTAGCGGCATCTATCTCAGCCACAATCGCAGCGAAGCCACGGGTGCGCTGGAATATGCCTTCCAGATGGTCACGGACACCAAGTCCATAGAAAGCAAATTACGCGAAGCGCGCAAAAATGGCCTGCTGCGCGGAGAAAAACCGGAGGACGGAGTCGCTGCCGGCATCATCAATCATGCCGAAGCGCAGTTGCTGCACGACACCGCTGCTGCCGTTCGCGAGGTCATCATGGTAGATGACTTCTCCAATGACGAGCTTTCAGGAAAAGGGCTTGCCGTCGTTCAACATCACGATGCGGCCTGAATCTTATTTGTCATAAAAAAGCCCGCAGATGCGGGCTTTTTTATTCAAGCAAAGTCTCACGCCAGTATCGGTGGCAATTGCTTGGTCAGTTCCATTTTCGTAGCACCACTGCCCGCAACTGCACCCGTCAGTGCAAAACCCAGAACCTGACCTTCCGGGCTTTTGAATACAGCTTTCACATCATTGCCTTCGGCTTCTACTTCCCATGCGCCGGGCGTACCGGGCACGATGGGCGACACCACCACCGGACAGACTGGCGTTTTGATTTGCACCGGCATGGCCGGGTATTGCACGGCGGTGTCGGTACCGGCCAGCGTTTTGGCCAGCGCGCGCGCAGCGGCCATTAGTGGCAATACATAGAGCAGCACCTTGCCTTCCACTTCAGCGGCATCACCCAGTGCATAAATATTGGCATCAGAGCTGCGCAGGAAGCGGTCGGTCTTGATGCCGCGGCCTACATCCAGCCCGGCATTCAGCGCCAGCGTAATGCGGGGACGCAGACCAATCGCAGACAGCACGAGATCGCCGGCAACACGCTCGCCATTGCTGAGCTCTACTTCCACGCCATCACCACTTTCCCACACGCCTTTCACGCTGTGACCAAAATGGAAATTCACACCCAGTGTGCGCAGGCCATTGGCTACGGCTTCGGAAGCACGCTCGGGCAGCAAGGAGGGCAACACCCGACCCACCGGCTCCACCACATCCACTTCAAAGCCGCCATTCGAAAGATCGTTGGCAAACTCACAGCCAATCAAACCACCACCAATGATGACAACTTTCTTTTTACCCATGGCGGCGATACGGAAAGCGGCGTAATCCTCCAGATCATTCACGGATAAAACACGCTCAAGGCCATCACCTCCCAGATCCGGGCGGAAGACATCCGCACCCACGGCCAGTACGAGGTCGCCATAAGCAATCGTCTCGCCATCCACACTCAGGGCTTTCGCCACGCGGTCAATCGCATTCACACGCACACCAGTGCGTATGTCCGCCTTGAGCTGCTCACGCATCTGCTCCACGGAGGACATGGCCAACTCATCCGCCGTCTTGGCCTTGGTGTAACCGGTAGACAGCATAGGCTTGGAATAATTGCGGCCATCATCACTGCTGAGCATGATGAGGGGACGCTCGGCATCGAGCTTGCGAAATTCCTTGGCGAGGTTGTAGCCGGCAAGGCCGGTACCGATGATGACGAGCGCGTTCATGCTGTTTATCTCCGATAAGGCCCGTGACTCTTGGCAAAGCACAGACCATCACTTCTGGAAAAGCTTGCCGCTAAAACGGCTGGCGATTTTTTGATTGAATCTGCTGATAAAAACAGGCCTGCACGATGCAGGCCTGTTTTGAACTCACTGCCCAGAATTAAAAACATCTGTAGCTGTAAGAGGGGTGCGCTCCGGCCTTGATGGCAAGGCGCGAGGGTGCCGGACGACCGCAGTTTACAAATGGTAAATGAGGATCGGCCGGCACCCTCGCAACGCAGTCAGCGAGCTTGGAGCACAGCCCGGATTAAATCTCGACGACTTCGAAGTCTTCTTTACCTACGCCACAATCCGGGCAAACCCAGTCGGCGGGAATATCGGCCCATTGGGTGCCGGCCGGGATGCCATCCCAGGGCATGCCCACAGCTTCGTCATAGATAAAACCGCACACCACACACTGCCACTTCTTCATTTCTAACCTCGGCTATGCGGCCACGGGCCGCCATCGCTAACAGGGATGCCGCTCGCCCGGGCACCCCGAACTTCTTGGCTGCGCGAGTCTGCCAAAACAGGGGCGCTGTGACCAGCGCCGAAAAGCCTGCCGATATGGCCCAAAACGCCGGTTAAGGCACGGACAGCCGGCCACGCCTCCCTTGCCTCGCTACGCATCAGGCGGCATGCTCGCCGCACTTTTTGCTGCTGACGCTCCCATGTCTGTCTGGACCCCACCCCGTCGCTGGCTACCCCCCTCCCGCCATTGGCAGCTCCATCCTGAGCCCGGTGTACGCAGCTGGCTGTTAGAGCCCGGCTCACTCACGGCCCGGCTGGTGGCTAAAAGCCAAGGACATTTCCACGTACAGCTACTGGCCCAGTACTGGGGTCGGCCCGCGGTGGAAGAATCACGGCGTCTGCGCCTGCATCCCGGTCGCTTTGCACTGATTCGTGAAGTTGCCCTAATGGGCAACGATGAGGCCTGGGTACGCGCCCGCAGTGTGCTGCCCGCCAGCTCACTTACGGGCCCCGGCCGGCGCCTGCGCAAGCTGGGCAACCGCTCTCTGGGTGGCCTGCTCTTCCGCGACTCCACACTACGTCGCGGCCCCATAGAAATCACCCGTCTGCGTCAGCCCGAGGGCATGGTCCCTGCCCGTCGCTCCCACCTCGTTTATCACGGGAGACCGCTGCTGGTAGCCGAGTGTTTTTTACCCGCCCTGTTCGCAGCAGCGCCAAAATAACGGCAATAAAAAACCACGCCTTGGCGTGGTTTAAAAAAAGCAGCGCTCCCTGCGCATAAAAAAGCCGCTGCTTTGGTGGCAGCGGCTTTTTTATTAATCGGGAAAAGTTGTCAGCGCCTCAAATTTTCTCAACGATGTCCAGAATGAAAAGTTGCTTGAGCGAAGTCCAAGCCAGCAGCGCATTATAATCAAGTGCGTCAATCTTGCCGGTGAAATGCATGTACTTTCCGGCTTCTACAATTTCGCCTTTGTCGCCTACATATTCTTTAGAGGCCGCAATAGAGAGGAAATTGCTCGTCTTGATGCGGTCACTGATATACATGGCACCGGTCGTGAAATGATCGGCAAAGTAACCGCTGCTGAATTGCTGACGCAGCGTATCGGCGCCGTCCACAGGAATATTGGAGAAATCGATATCGTAGCTGCCGTAGTCGCCTGTCTTGACGATGCGCCCGCTCACATTCAGCGTTTTCACATTGCCCACGCTATTGGCGTAAAGCGCACGCGAGTAGTTATAAATTTCCAGATTGAGCGGAACACTGCGGCCTGACTTGGTAACGGTGCCGCGTATGCTCAATGAAGCAATATCCAGATCATCGTATTCGTCATCGCCATCTTCATACTGCTCCCGCTCCAGTGCGCCGGTAAGAACCAGACTGAGCGTACCGCCATCATAGGCCGTATCTACCTTGAGACCATTGAACTGTGCGCGTCGCACATCACTCTGCTCGTAGAACTCAACGCTACCATTCAGGGTGAGCGCGCCTTTTTTGCAGGCATTGAACGTGGTGTGGTGGTCGTAACCATCCACCGTGCTTTCCGTATCGGTTCGGCTGCCACCACCCGTGCAGTTTTCGATGATGGGATCCGCGCTGGCAGCCAACACCGTCTGTGTTCCCACGGCACCCAGAACCTGGCTCAGACTGGTAGCACCCACAGCATCGCTGCCGGCACTGACCAGATCAGCCAGCGCAAGGTCATCCAGGGCAAGGCCGCCTACTTCTTCCGCCACCGTCAGGGCCTGGAAGACGGTAATGGAAGCGGGCGCCATATTGCGCTCCAAGGGCTCCTCTTCGCCGCAGGCGGAGAGCATCAGCACAGACAGCGCCGTCAGCACCACACCCAGTCTCTTGCTCGGATTCATCTTTGCTTCTCTTGTTTGACCCACCGGTAGGCCCTATCCACTAGGGATATGGCAATGCTGCGCGATGATCCCGATATCCTCTCCCCCTGACAACAGTATCTGGGTAATCGGCCGCCCTTCATCCGCCCAGGCTGCCGCTGGTTTATGATGACGAGCTCAAAATGGCGAGACGACACATGCTGACCGCGCTTTACCAACGCTTCCCGCGCCTGCCCGACTTTCTCAAGCTGGCCCGTTTCGACCGCCCCATCGGCATCTGGCTACTGCTCTGGCCCACGCTCTGGGCCGTCTATGTGGCCGGCAATGGCACACCCTCACTGCGCATCATCGTGGTCTTCACACTGGGCGTAGTGCTGATGCGCGCCGCGGGCTGCGTAATCAATGACTGGGCTGACCGCGATTTCGACGGCCAGGTCTCCCGCACCAAGGAGCGGCCGCTGGCGGCGGGCAAGATCAAGCCGAAGGAGGCGCTGGCCTTCTGCGCCCTGTTGGTCGCGGCGTCGGCGTCGCTGCTGCTCTTCCTGAATCTGCAGACGTTCTATTGGTCGCTGGGTGCGGTGGCTATCGCTGGCGCCTATCCCTTCATGAAGCGCTACACCTATCTGCCGCAGGTGGTGCTGGGCGCGGCATTTTCCTGGGGCATCCCCATGGCCTTTGTGGCACAGGGTCAGGAGCCGGGGCCGGTATGCTGGCTGATTTTCGCGGCCAATCTCTGCTGGACCGTGGCCTATGACACTTACTACGCCATGGCCGATCGCGAGGACGACCTCAAGGCCGGCATCAAATCCACCGCCATCCTCTTCGGCGAAATGGACCTCATGATCATCGCCAGCTTGCAGGCCCTCTTTCTGTTTGCCCTATGGATGGTCGGCAGCCGACTGGGGCTGGCCTGGCCCTTTGCCCTCTCGCTACTCGCCGCCACTGCTCTCTTTGTATGGGAATTCCGGTTGGCCGGCGAACGCGAGCCGGCCAAATGCCTGCAAGCCTTTCTGCACAATCATTGGGTTGGTGCGGTGATTTTTGCCGGGCTCTTTCTGGCCTATATTTTCCAGCCAGCCATTGTTGCAGTTTGAGGTCGCGACCAGCGGCGCTGTAATAATTCCTTAACATAGCCAAGCTGTAATACGCTCGTCACTAAATACGAGAAGACGGGCTTGGTGCCATGAAAAGCGAAAAAATTCTGATTGTTGATGATGAAGCCGCGATCCGCGAGATGATTGCCATCGCGCTGGATCTTGCCGGCTTCGAATGCTTGGAAGCGGAAGATGCTCTGGCCGCCCACCACCTCATTGTTGATGAACGCCCCGCGCTTATCCTGCTGGACTGGATGCTGCCCGGCATGAGCGGTGTCGAGCTTGCACGCCGCATCAAGCGCGATGAAGCCACCAGCGAAATTCCCATCATCATGCTGACCGCGCGCGGCGAAGAGGACAACAAGATCCAGGGCCTAGATGCCGGCGCTGACGACTACATCACCAAGCCCTTTTCCACGCGCGAGCTGGTCTCGCGCATACGTGCCGTGCTGCGTCGCTCCTCCAGCCTGAGCTCAGAAAAATCCATAGAGGCCGAAGGTCTCAAGCTGGACCCGGTCAGCCACCGCATCACTGCCAATGAAACGCCGGTGGAAATGGGCCCTACTGAGTACCGCCTATTGGCTTTCTTCATGAGCCATCAGGAGCGCGCTTACTCACGCTCACAGATGCTGGATCAGGTCTGGGGTGGCAATGTCTATGTCGAGGACCGTACCATCGACGTCCATATCCGCCGCCTGCGTAAAGCGCTGGAGCCCTACGGCTTCGACCGCTTCATACAGACTGTACGTGGCACCGGTTACCGCTTCTCCACCAAGGTGGAAGGGCCGCGCGAACCGGCCGTCACGGCCTGAGCCGGAACCCCCTGCACGCGACACAGGAAATCCGTGTGAGTGACATGATGAAACAGGAGGCTACACGCCTCCTGTATTTTCTTCTGCTCTTCGGACTGGTCGGCTGGCTGTTCGACCATCCCGGCTGGGCTATTTCACTGGGCTTTTTAAGCTACACCGTGCTGCATCTGCGCCAGCTGGAAAAACTCTATCGCTGGCTGCGCGAGGGCTCGGACGACGATATTCCCGAGGCCACCGGCCTCTGGGGCGAAGTTTTCCAGAATATTTACCAGCTGCAGCGCGATGAGCGCCGTGCCCGCGACAATCTTATCGGCATTATCGAGCGTGCCCGCTCTTCGGTGTCTTCGTTGCGCGAAGCCGTGGTGCTGGTCGACGGTAACGGCAATCTGGAATGGTGGAATCCGGCGGCGGAAAGAATCCTCGGCCTGCAGTCGCCCATCGATCTGGGCCAGCCCGTCACCAATCTCGTGCGTGATCCGGTCTTCATCCGTTATTTCGAGCAAGGCCCGCATGATGTGCCTTTGCAGCTGCCCTCGGCCCTTAATCCCACGCACCATCTGCAATTCAGCGTGAACCGTTTTGGCAGCAATGACCGCCTCATGATCGTCGAGGACATCACGCGCCTGCATAATCTGGAAGAAATGCGCAAAGATTTCGTCGCCAATGTCTCGCATGAATTGCGCACACCGCTCACCGTGCTGTCCGGCTATCTGGAAACCCTGCTGTCACTGGACGATGAAATTCATCCGCGCTGGAAACGTGCCCTGCAGCAAATGGATGCACAGGCTGGCCGCATGACCAGTCTGGTCAATGACCTGCTGTTACTGTCGCGCCTAGAAAATGATTCGCTGAAACAGGAGCCGCGCATCGTCAATGTCCCCGCCATGCTGGCACACCTGAAAAACGAAGCTATTGCCTATGGCATGGAAAAGCATCAGCGCGTGACACTGGAATGCGATGACACATTGCGATTGATAGGCCTGGAAGATGATTTGCGCAGCGCCTTTTCCAATCTCGTCACCAATGCGGTGAAATACACACCCGCCCATGGCGAAATCCATATGCACTGGTGGACAGAGAATGGTTTTGTTTTTTTCAGCGTGAAAGATGATGGCATAGGCATAGATGCCCGCCATATCCCGCGCCTTACCGAGCGCTTTTATCGCGCCGACGCCGCCCGCTCCACCGCTACCGGCGGCACCGGTCTCGGCCTCGCCATCGTCAAGCATGTATTGCTGGAACATAAGGCCCGGCTCGACATCCGCTCTACTTTGGGCAAAGGCTCTACTTTCACCTGCGTTTTCCCCGCCGCCCTCGCCGCGCGCTGATTTGTTTTTTCAGCGCGTAAAGCCTTTCCACAGTAATTACGCACCGCCCTGCCCTCAGCTCAGGCCGGACGGGCCAGTCTCTATGCGGCACAGGCCAAAATCCGCACTACGCTTCTCAAGCCCTTGGCGATCCGTATGATCGGGGCTCCCCAAAAGACCGGCTCAACCGGCTTCATATACATATCACTCAAGGAGACGCGGCCATGCTCGGCGCCATGATGGACAAACCCCTGCTCACGTCCAGCCTGCTGGAGTTTGCACAGGCGAATCATCCCCGTGCGGAAATCGTCACACGCCGCGTTGAGGGCGATATACATCGCAGCAACTGGGCGAGCGTTGCCCGTCGCAGTGCGCAGGTCGCCAATGCCCTCGGCAAGCTGGGCATCAAACCCGGTGATCGCATTGCTACTCTGGCCTGGAATACCTATCGCCACCTTGAGCTTTATTTCGGCGTATCCGGCTACGGTGCCGTGCTACACACCATCAATCCCCGCCTCTTTCCAGAACAGATTGCCTGGATAGCTAATCACGCCGAAGACCGCCTGCTGTTTGTGGACCTGACATTTCTGCCTCTGGTGGATGCCGTGCGCGGCCAGCTCAAAGCCCTGGAGAAAGTGATAGTGCTGGCAGACAAATCCTCCATGCCCGCCGGCCGTCATGATCTTGTCTGCTATGAAGATCTGATTGCATCAGTCAGCAGCCATTACAACTGGCCCAGTTTCGATGAACGCTGGGCTTCTTCGCTTTGCTACACCTCCGGCACCACTGGCAATCCGAAGGGCGTGCTGTATTCGCATCGCTCCACCGTGCTCCATGCCTGGGCCAGCTTGCATAGTGGCGCACTCCATATCGGTCGCGACAGCGTGGTACTGCCGGTCGTGCCCATGTTCCATGTCAATGCATGGGGCACGCCGTATGCCGCCGCCATTTCTGGTGCGAAATTCGTACTGCCTGGCCCCGGCATGGATGGCAAGAATCTGCATGAACTGATTGCCGCCGAGAAAGCCACGCTGCTGCTCGGCGTGCCCACGGTATGGCTGGGCCTGCTCAATTATCTCGACACCATCAAGGCCACCCTCGATACGGTGACATACGCCGTGGTCGGCGGCTCCGCAGCACCCTTGGCCATGATTCGTGCCTTCGATGAAAAGCATGATGTTTTCCTGATTCATGCCTGGGGCATGACAGAAACCAGCCCGCTGGGCACGGTAAATGCGCCCACGGCAGAATTTCTCGCCCTGCCGAAAGAGGAGCGTTACAAGCAGCAGCTCAAGCAAGGCCGGCCGATTTACGGTGTGGAGCTCAAGATTGTTGATGACGAAGGCCGCGAACTGGACCGCGATGGCAAAGCCTTCGGCCGTCTTCTCATCCGTGGCCCCTGGGTGGCCAGCAGCTATTTCCGCCAGGACAGCTCAGCCCTGGTAGATGGCTGGTTTGATACCGGCGATGTCGCCACGCTGGATGAGAACAACACCATGCAGATCGTGGACAGACGCAAGGATGTGATCAAGTCAGGCGGCGAATGGATCAGCTCGATTGATCTGGAAAATATCGCGGTGGGGCATCCGGCCGTGAAAGAAGCCTGTGTCATTGGCGTACCGCATCCGAAATGGGATGAGCGCCCCTTACTGCTCATCGTGCTGAAAGACGGCGCCAGCGCCAGCAAGGACGAGATACTCGCTTTTGTCGGCAAAAGCATTGCCAAATTCTGGACGCCGGATGATGTGATCTTTGTGCCCGACCTTCCCCATACCGCTACCGGCAAACTGCATAAAGTGCCACTGCGCGAGCAGTATGCAGATCACTTGATGAAGTGATTAATTCACCGCAATAAAAAAGCCGCGCAATGCGCGGCTTTTTTATTGGCAACTTCTGATCAGATCTTGAAGCCGATCTGTAAGGCGGCGCCGAGAGTTTCACCTTTGCCCTTGGCAGCGGACAGATCGATATTAAAGCGGTCGAAAGGCGTAATCCCTATACCAGCAGTGACCAGATCCGACAGCGTGTCCTTGGTATCCGTGCGATAGCCGGCACGCAGATGGAAATGGCGGCCTGCAGACAACTCAACACCCGCACGAAGAAACTGTGACTCCTCCAATTTGTCGAAGCCGCTACGCGCGGTGAGGTCGGCATTCACTTCCAGCTTGACGATGCTGTTGCCATAACCCGCACCCACCGTTACCACGGGTTTCATTTCATACTCCGCCGCGGCCCCGCCCAGCTGTGGCACTGGGCCGGTGAAGCTCTTGGGAATAAGATTCTCCACCACACCAGCAATCACGAACTGGCCTTCATCACCCAAACGAAGATTGGCGCCCAGATCCACGTTGAAAGCCGTTTCGGAAACACTGCGATCATCTTCGGTGGCATCGTCTTCATCAAAGGTGGCGACGTTGGCACTGTATTCAAAAAGATCGATCTGCTGGACCTTTACCGTGGCGCCGGTTTCCAGCTTGCCGAAGCTGTGACCAATCACGAGGCCAGCCTCAGTTAGACCTACGCCGGAGGTGTAGGCAATGGACTGCAAATCCTCGTCCGTTACGCCCGGAACGCCATTAGCAATATCATTAAGTACTGCGGCATCCGCGGCATCATAAGCATACTTGATGCCCACTCTGACCTTGCTACGTGCCATCACGGCCAGCGGCAGTGTCTTGTTGGGAATGGCAACCAGAATAGAAGCACCAACATCTATTTCACCGGTGGCCTTGTCATAGCTTTGCATGCGCTGGTTAATCTCGGCTGCTTTGCTCAGGTCGCTTGTACCAGCAAGCCCGCGAATATCGTCACGAATTTCTTCGGCCGCATCCACAAAGCCCTGCTGGTCGTCCACCAAGGCGCCCACATTAAGGCCAAAGCTGAAATCGTCGTTATCATCAAACTTGTTGATCAGGGCCGGATTCAACAAAGACTGATTGTATTCCCCCATGGTGAGGCCAGTGCCACCACGGGCAAAGGTGCGGGCATCATAAGTTTCAGCATGGCTGATCACGGGCAAGGCAATGGCAGCAGCCAGCAGGCTCTTCCTGATAAGCATGGTTATCCCCTTTATATAGGCAGTAAAAGCAGTACCGCTGTTGTAATCGCGGCTGCCGTCTAGTTACATTTTTTATACAGGCAAATCAAGCCCCTAAATTGGGTATGACAATCAACAGTGGATATGCCGGCATAAAAAAGGGGCTTATATACATAACTCCCTTTTTAGACTGTCATCCCGGCGAAGGCCGGGATCCAGTGACTTTCTTTGTTTATTGATCGGTCAAAGTCGCTGGGCCCCGGCTTTGACCGAAGGAAATCCCGTGGGACGCCGGGGCGACAGGGCGACAGGGCTGAAAAAATAAGATGGGAGAGTTATGTATATAAATCCCATAAAAAAGGCCGGCAACCCTGAGGGGCTGCCGGCCTTTTCTTGAGCCTTTTTAAATGCAGGCGTCTTACTTCTTTTCGTTCAGACGCTGACGCACCTGGTCGTAGCTGGTGTGGCGCACATCAGCACCCTTGACCAAGAAGATGAGCTGCTCAGAGATATTGCGGGCGTGATCGCCGATACGCTCCAGCGAACGCAGCACCCACATGACATTGAGCACGCGCGATATGGCACGCGGGTCTTCCATCATATAGGTCATGAGAGCGCGCATGGCCGTTTTGTATTCCGTATCAATAGAGCTATCGGCCTGCATGACTTCAAAAGCCAGATCGGCATCAAAGCGGGCAAAAGCATCCAGGGCATCGTGCAACATCACGCGCACCTGATTACCGATATGACGAGCCTCTACATAGCCACGTGGCGATTCACCCTCTTCCACCAACGCCAAAGCATAACGCGCGACCTTGGCCGCCTCGTCCCCGATACGCTCAAGGTCAGTGATGGATTTGCCGATGGCAATGATGAAGCGCAGATCGGAAGCCGCAGGCTGACGGCGCGCCAGTATGCGCACCAGCTCCTCATCAATCTGGGTTTCCATCTTGTTAATCTTTTTATCATTGGCTTGAACTTCCTCAGCCAGACGCGAATCCGCATCCAGTAGCGAGGCAATACTGTCGGCCACCTGCTTTTCCACCAAACCGCCCATGGCGAGAAAGTGGCTGCGCACTTCTTCCAGCTCGGAATTGAACTGCTGCGAGATGTGCTGTCCGTAATCGTCTTTGTTGACCATGGTCACCGGCTCCTGTTGCCGAAATAATCGTTTAAACGCTGCTTTACGAAATACATCCGGGTGTGCCGGGTGGTTCAGGGCAAGGAAGAGTGGCGACAGAAAACCGGAGTCTACAAAAATAGTAAATGAGGATTTTCTGTCGTCACTCTGACACCGCCATGGGCCTCCCGGCGCGGCCGGAGATCAACCGTAGCGGCCGGTGATGTAGTCTTCCGTCTGCTTGTTTGTGGGGTTAGTAAACAGGGTATCGGTGTTACCAAATTCGATCAGCTTGCCCAGATACATGAAGGCCGTGTAATCGGACACACGTGCAGCCTGCTGCATATTGTGCGTGACGATCACGATGGTGAAGCGCTCTTTCAGCTCATGGATCAGCTCTTCAATCTTGAGCGTGGAAATCGGATCCAGCGCCGAGCAAGGTTCATCAAGCAGGAGTACGTCCGGCTGCACCGCAACAGCACGGGCGATACACAGACGCTGCTGCTGACCACCGGACATGCCGAGAGCGGACTCATGCAAACGGTCTTTCACTTCATCCCAGAGGGCCGCGCTCTTGAGCGACATCTCCACCACTTCATCGAGTACGCGCTTGTTGTTCACGCCCTGCAGACGCAGACCGTAAGCCACGTTTTCATAAATGGATTTGGGGAAAGGATTGGCTTTCTGGAACACCATACCGACGCGGCGGCGCAGATTGGTGATATCCAGGCCGCGATCGAAAATATCGCTGCCTTCCAGAATGATCTTGCCCTCGACACGGCAACCATCCACCAGATCGTTCATGCGATTGAAGGTACGCAGCAGCGTGGACTTACCGCAACCGGAAGGCCCGATGAAGGCCGTCGCACGCTTGCTCGGAATCTTCATGCTGACATCGAAGAGCGCCTGCTTGTCGCCGTAATAGAGATCGAGATTGTTGACGTCTATGCAGACGGTCTCGTCAGCTATATTGCGGCTGCGACGATCACGACCCAGGGTTTCGCTGTTCATGGTCACGGGGGGCGGCACAGGGCTCGCTTTAGGGGTTTCGTTCACAGTGGCGGTATCCATGTCGAAGCTCATATCGGTTCTCGGATTCTGTTCACAAGCAAGGGCGGCTGTCCAACGGGACGCCTTTATTGCTCAAGGGCTTTGTACTTTTCACGCAAGCGATTACGCATGGAAACGGCGGAGAGATTCAGCGCCACAATCACCAGCACCAGCAGGAAAGCCGTGGCATAAACCAGCGGGCGGGCGGCCTCCACGTTAGGGCTCTGGAAGCCGACGTCGTAAATGTGAAAACCCAGATGCATGAATTTGCGCTCCAGATGAAGGAAGGGCGCATTCATGTCCAGCGGCAGCGTAGGAGCCAGCTTCACCACGCCCACCAGCATCAAGGGCGCCACTTCACCTGCCGCACGCGCGATGGCGAGAATCATGCCGGTCATGATCGAGGGCGAGGCCATCGGCAGCAGCACACGCCACAGCGTTTCTGCCTTGGTTGCACCCAGAGCCAGCGAGCCTTCTTTCAATGAACGCGGAATACGAGACAAGCCTTCTTCCGTGGCCACAATCACCACCGGCAATGTCAGCAGCGACAGGGTGATGGAAGCCCAGAGCAGACCCGGCGTGCCGAACACCGGTGCCGGCGAGGCTTCCGGATAAAACAAGCGATCGAGATTGCCGCCCAGGAAATATACAAAGAAGCCCAGACCGAAAACGCCATACACGATGGAGGGAACGCCGGCGAGATTATTCACAGCAATACGCACCGTCTGCGTCACCACACCCTGGCTGGCATATTCACGCAGGTAAACGGCAGCGATCACACCCAGTGGAGTGACCAGAACAGTCATGATGAGCACCATGAGAATGGTGCCGAAGATCGCAGGGAAAACACCGCCCTCAGTATTGGCTTCACGCGGATCATCAAAGAGGAAGCTGCTGGCGTTGTGGAAATAGGCGCCCATCTTGCTGAACACGCCCATATCGTTAGGCATATTGGCGCCAACAATCTTCATGATCGGAAATTCTTGCTGCGTGCCATCAGGCAACACAAAAACCGCGCTGTCACGGCCCATATCAGCGGTGAGCTTTTCCAGTCTTCCCGCAATGGTGGCATAGGCGGCATTGTCCGCATCACGGGCCTTGTTGATTTCAGCCTGCGCGGCAGGCGTCAGCTTGCCCTGCAAGGTCAGCTTGCGCTCTTTGAGACGCAGCTTTTCCAGATCGAAATTGATACTGCCGATTTCGCCCTTTTCGATATCGGCAATCTGGTCGTGAATATCATTGCTGCGATCAATGCGCGTCTTGAGCTCGGCCCATGCTTTTTCGCCCGAGGCCACGACATTGCCATTCTCTTTCACGCTAACGAGACGGGAATAGAAATTTCCCCACTCATAACGCTCCAGCACCACGATATCCTTGGGGTATTCAATATTCTTCAGGCCGTCGGCAAACACCCAGCGGAAATCGGCGCCGGTGATATCGCGATTACCCACTTTATAGAGGTGACGGGTAACGGTCTCATGGCCTTGAGGCACATCCACGCCGGCTTCGCGCATACGCTTTGCCGTGTCCACACGCTCATCGATCTTTTCGCCAACAATCACGGCCTTATTGCCGGCATAGTCGGTGTAGCTGGCCTGCATGACATCCGCTGGCCAGAAGTGGCCCAGGCCGCGCACCGCAATCAGGCCAAGCACGCCAACGACCATGATCAGGGAAATCGTGACGGTACCGGCATTCAGCCAGACCCAAGCATCACCCGATTTGAAGTACTCACGCACTTTCATATTCATTTCCCATTTCATTTTCCAGCCGTCGCATCTTTATGCACACGGATCAAATTTTCTCTGCGGGCAAATCCGCAAGCAGCCACAGCATTTACAAGGAGCCGTATTTCTTGCGCAGGCGGTTACGCACGATTTCAGCCGCCGTATTCAGAATGAAGGTGAGCACGAACAACACCAGCGCCGAGAGGAAGAGCACACGGAAGTGCGTAGACGCTACTTCGGCCTCGCCCATTTCCACCGCGACATTGGCGGACAAGGTGCGCAGACCTTCAAAAATATTCCAGTCCATGATGGCGGTATTACCCGTGGCCATCAGCACAATCATGGTTTCACCCACCGCACGACCAAGACCAATCATGAGAGCGGAGAAAATACCGGGCGAGGCCGTGGGCAGCACCACACGCATCATGGTCTGCCATGGCGTGCCGCCGAGTGCGAGCGAGCCATTGGTGAGATGCTTGGGCACAGCAAACAAGGCGTCTTCGGCGATCGAATAAATATTCGGAATCACCGCAAAGCCCATGGCCAGACCAACAATCAAGGCATTGCGCTGGTCAAAAGTAATGCCGGCCACATCGCGCAACCAGAGACGAACGTCACCACCGAAGAGATAAAGCTCCATGGGCTGGGAAAGGGCGAACGATAGCCAGCAGGTGAAGAGCACCGGCGCAATCAGCAGCACCGGAATCCAGCCCTCAGCAAAGGCGCGCCTCTCGAGCGGCAAGCGCACCCAGAGCATGCCGGAGAGCAGGATGCCGATGGGCGTCAGAATCAGCAGCATAAAAATACCGGGCAGATACGCCTCGATCGTGGGCGCCAGCCAGAGACCCGCGAGGAAACCGAGAATTACTGTCGGCAACGCGGCCATCAATTCAATCGTGGGCTTGGCTTTGCGACGCAGCCCTGGCGCCATGAACATCGAGGTGTACATGGCGGCGCAGATGGCCAGCGGTGCGCCTAACAACATGGCATAGAACGCGGCCTTGATGGTGCCGAAGGTCAGCGGCACCAAGGACAGTTTGCTTTCAAAATCGATATTGCCGGAGCTGGACTGCCAGTTATACGTCGGCTCGGAATACGATTCGTACCAGACCTTGCCCCAAGTGGAGTGGAAAGAAATATCCGGATGCTCGGCCTCTATCTCAACACTCGCCAAGCCTTTGTCAGCCTGCGCCACAACAAAGTTCGCGCGAGGAGAAATCGCAATACTGCGAATGGCGCTATCAGCGGCCTGCACAACACCTAGCGTGCGCTCTGATGTGGTGAAGAAATATCCGATACGCCCTTTCTCATCACCGGCCACAAAACCTTTGCGGCGCGACTCTGGCGTAATTGCCGTCACGGGCGCATCACCCAGCGTGAAGCTGCGTATACGCGTGAAGCTGAATTTGTCGATCTCCGATTCTTTGTCGCGCACCATGAACCACTGGCTGACGCGGCCCTTGGCATCGCCAATCAGGATGGAAACATTGCCCAACAACGCTTCCACGCTGCTGACTTCAGCATCACCCACCGATGTTTGTTGATACAGCTGCGGACCCGACTCTCCGCGCAGCGCGAAAATCGCCACAGCGTTGCGACCATGAAAGACATAGCCCCAACGCCCATCCTGCCCCATCAGCATGAAACGCGGCGCGGTAGCGGGAGCAAACGGCAACTCGGCATGATTTTCACGCAACCAGTGCTTACTAGCTTCATCTTCATTCATGCTGCCAAAAAGACCGCCACCACTACTCTCGCGCGTAAAACGATTGAGCAAGAGGCGGCCGGCATCGGCGCTCATGATCGTCAGCGCATCGCTCTCGCCACGGAAAGCAAAAACGGAAAGCGGCTGGCCGGCTGCATCAATCAGCAAGGGCTCTTCGCCATAGGGATAATTCAGGCCGGGGGTGACATGGCGCTTGCCCTCAGCATCCAGCTCCACGCCGTATGTAGGTTGCGCGACCAGCACACTGCCATTGGACAGACCAAAAGCCACCAAACCACTGGTGATACTGCCGCGCGCTGTGCCACTGACAGTGACGCCGGTCGGCAGCGGTAAGCGCGCCTCACCGATCTGGGTCTGATCGCCGGCACGGAAATACTGCACACGACCATCAGGCTCTACACGCAGGCCACTTTCGCGATATTCATCAATATCCACATACGGCGCCGACACGGTCGTGGCATGACGGCCCTCGGCTTCCACCTTGGCCGGCTGCAGCAGCGGCCACACTTCATACAGCAGATAAAAGAAAATCAGCGTGATGGCGAGGAGTACGAAAAGCCCCCCGCCACCAATGGCGCCATTGACCAGCCTGTCCTTGAAACGACGACGGCGAGCCAGCTTTTCCAGCTGCTCGGCGGGCGGTAGAACGGAGTCGAGAGTGGGCTGCATGACAACTCTTTCAATACGTTGGATGGATGACAGGCATAAGCGCTTTTATGGCAATCGAAGCGGCGGCGACCCTGATCTCACAGCAGAGCTTCTGCGGTCAGATCAGGGCCGACAAATGTCGGCCCTGAATCAATAGACATCGAAAAGGGGCGCTAGGCGCCCCGATTCTTGCTGCCATCCTTGGCGGCGTATAGCTCTTACAAACCCAGCTGTTTGCGAATCTTGGCAGCCTGCGCTTCCGGCAGCGGAATATAGCCGTCCTTCTCCACCACTTCCTGACCCTGCTTGGACAGGACCATCTTGAAGAACTGGGCTTCCAGCGGCGACAGCGGCTTGTTCGGGTGCTTGTTCACATACACCAGCAGCGGACGCGCCAGCGGGTACTTGCCGGAGAGAGCATTCTTCTCATTGGCATCGTAGAACTCGCCATCAGAACCCTTGAGCGGCACGGTGCGCACGCTGGAGGTTTTGTAGCCGATACCGGAATAACCAATGCCATTCAGCGAAGTAGACACCGACTGCACCACCGAGGCAGAGCCCGGCTGTTCGTTCACGTTCTTCTTGAAGTCACCCTTGCAGAGGGCGTGCTCCTTGAAATAACCGTAGGTGCCGGACACCGAGTTACGGCCGTAAATCTGCAGGCTCTGATTGGCCAGGGCACCCTTCACGCCCAGATCGCCCCACTTGCTGACATCTTTTTCATAGCCGCATTTGCGGTTGTCAGAAAAAGCAGCGTCCACCAGCGGCATGGCCAGACCCTTGATGGGGTTGTCCTTGTGCACGAACACGGCGAGGGCATCAATCGCCACCACCACGGCCGTGGGCTTGTAACCGTATTTCTTTTCAAAGGCCTGGATTTCGTTGTCCTTCATGGCACGGGACATGGGGCCGAGGTTAGCGGTGCCCTGCTCCAGCGCAGGAGGCGCGGTAGAAGAACCAGCACCCTGAATCTGGATATTGACGTTGGGATACTGCTTCTTGAAGGTCTCAGCCCACAGCGTCATCAGATTGTTCAGCGAATCGGAACCGATGCTGGACAGGTTGCCGGACACGCCGGTCGTCTTTTCATAATTCGGCAGCTTGGCATCGACTGTGGCTTGGGCAGCACCAGCGAAAGCGAGGCTGAGTCCGAGAGCGGCGATTAGGCCTTTGATCTTCATGACACACTCCATCGAGGGATGTTTTGGGCAACGCTGCGCATCCTAGCTGCCATGTGTGACAGATATATTTCAATTTGCCGGCAAGATGCTTGCAGTTTGTCGGTCACAAAACCGTCACAGCCAGCCTCTACTCTGGCGGCAGCTTAAGCCCCCCTGCCGAGGCACTGTGGCCCTTTATAAGACGCCGCTGCCAGACGCTACCACCAGCACAGACAATGGAGCGACGCTCATGTTCAAGCACATCCTCATCGCTGCCCTGATGGCCGGCACTGCCACCATCGCTCAGGCCAATTCCGCTACTCCGGCACCGCAGTATGACAAGCCCGGCTACACCGCCTTCACGCAGGACGGCCGTCTCTGGGTGTTCAAGGCCGACTCCAAGGATCTGGAGGAGTTCCAAAAATCGGGCGAACCCGTCAAGCAGTACACCCGTATCGGTGAAGGCCCCGACGGCATGACCGTGAAGGGTGCCAGCGACGAAGACCTGAACGCCTACCTCGGCAAGTAAGCTGCTCTGCTGCACCGAAAAGGCCGCTTTTGCGGCCTTTTCTTTTTGCGCGCTGGTCAGGCAATCGCCTGTGCTGCCTCATGGCATCCTTCGTATACTGGCCGCCTTACTTTCCGGAACCCCGTCATGAGCAAGCCCACTGACAGTACGCCCCGCCCGCGCGGCACGCTTTGCCTGCAAACCATCGCCATGCCACGCGATGCCAATGCCAATGGCGATATCTTCGGCGGCTGGCTGGTCTCGCAAATGGATTTGGCCGCCGGCGTGGCGGCGCGCAAACAGGCCCATGGTCGTGTAGCCACCGTGGCTATTGATGCCATGGTTTTTCTGCGCCCGGTGAAGATCGGCGACATCGTCAGCTGCCATACGGAAATCATTTCCATAGGCCGCTCCTCCATGAAGATTCTGGTGGAGGTCTGGGAGACCGATGATCTGGACGGCAGCCAGACCAAACTCACCGAAGGCATCTTCACTTTCGTGGCCATCGACGAAAGCGGTCGTACCCGGCCGGTGCCGCGCGACTGACGCCGCGGTCGCTCATCAGCACAAAATCCGACAGGGCTTAAACGAGCCAGCTGCTATAACCGGCATTCCTTTCACTGGACCTTCACTGGGTCCGCACTGGAGTGCCGTCATGTCTCTGTCCCCTACCGCCGCCCCTGCTGATGCCCCCACGCCCCGCGGCGTAGTCTCCCTGCAAACCATCGCCATGCCCGCCGACACCAACTGGAACGGCGATATCTTCGGCGGCTGGCTGGTCTCGCAGATGGACTTGGCCGGCGCTGTCGCCGCACGCCGGCGCTCGCATGGCCGCATCACCACCATCGCTATCGACGCCATGGTCTTCCATCAGCCTGTGAAAATCGGCGATGTACTGTCCTGCTATACGGACATTGAGCGCATCGGGAATACCTCCATGCGCATTCATATTGAAGTCTGGGAAACCGGCGACCCCTGCATGGTGCCGGCGAAAGTCACCGACGGTCTGTTCACCTATGTGGCCATTGATGAAAGCGGCAAGCCGCGCCCGGTGCCGGCCGAGGCCTGTCCCTCCTGAGCCGCCTTTATCGTCTTCGTAAAAAAGCCCCGCATTGCGGGGCTTGGCTTAGGCAGTTTGTCTGCGCTTACTTAGCCTTGGGCAGCTTCATCTGCGAGGCAGGCTTCAAGCCGCCGCAGTCGCTGCCCAGATATTTGTAGCGCATGTCCATGGCATAGGCCGTGCTCTTGCCCTCCGTGCTGCGCTGACCTTTTATCTTCACGAGATAGGTGGTGTCGCTCTCGAATAATGCTTCCACCTGGCCCATGGTAGGCGGCTGGGTGCAGCTAACATCCGCGGCCCAACGCTTAGCGGTCTGGGTCTTGATGGTGGTCTTGCAGTTCTTGTCATCATTCAGGGGGATGTTGTTGCGCTCTATATCTTCCTTGGCCAGACAAACCCGCATACCGCCATTGTTACCAAAGGCCATGCCGGCGTTGCCCATATGCTCTTCCATCATCTTGCGTTGCTCAGGCGGCATATTGGCGAGCTGGGCCTGCATCTGCTTCATGGCCTTTTCCATCTCGGCCGCATTGGGCATGCCGGGACCGCCACTGGCATTTTCCATTTTCATTTCCCACAAACCGGGCTTGATATTCGGCGTTGCCGCCTGCGCCAAGCTGGCGGCCGTCATGGCCAAAACTGCGGCGCCTGCCAGGCGCCATCCCCTGATCCCCTTCATATCCCTGCTCCTTGTTTGTCTGGTCGCTGGCTTCCGCCCTGAGGTGGGCCGGCAGCAGTGTAGCCCGCCAGAGTGCCCGCAGCATGTATCAGGCTCATGAAAAAGCCCCGCTTTGCGGGGCTCTTCACAAGCAGGCAGCGGCTTACAAACCAGCGCCCTTCAAACGATTGGCCTGCTGCCGGAATACCGCCTTGGGATCGGTCTCGAACAGGCTGACCAGACCCAGCAGCTGATTCACTTCATCCAGATGGTTCATGTTGTAGTTGTCGCGTATGACCTGACCGAGATGGCTGGAGCAGCGCCCGACAAGGCCGTCATTGGCCTCGGGAAAAACAATGCCGGTGGCCGCCAATGGCAAGTCCAGCGGGTCCAGCACATTGGTGAGATGGCCGGTGCCGCTCCAGGAGTAATAGCGCACACCATTGGCAACATAGGCGCCTTCGGCACAGGGCGTGGCCGCCGATGGCATGCCGCCCGGAAAACGACGGGCGAAGTCAGCCGAGCCGGCCGTGGTCAGCGAGCCCAAGCCCTTGAGGGCATCCTGTCGGTACTGCTGGCCCGAGAGGATGTCGACAATGCTGAACAGGCCGTTTATCACGCCCGCCACCACAGGCTCTGCCAGCGGCCCGAGGCCAGGAATATTGGTGATGCCCTCAACCACATCCGCCACCGGGGAGCCCGTGTTGGGGCCGCCCACGGCCGAAGCCGAGGCAATACGGCCGGGCAGCACGCCCGCCACATAGCGTATGGAATGGCTGCCGTGGCTATGGCCGATGAGATTCACTTTCTGCGCACCACTGATGGCCAGAATATTCTGCACCTGCGCCAGCAACTGTTCCCCGCGCGCTTCCGAGGAATCAAAAGAGGCCACTTGCGTCACGTAAACGGTGGCGCCATTTTTGGCGAGATCCTGCGGAATGCCATACCAGTAATCCACCGGACCTATCTTGGAAAAGCCCGCCATACCGTGCGCCAGCACGACGGGATATTTCGTTTTGGCGTAACTGCTTTGCTCCCAAGGCCAAGCAAAGAAGGACTCGGACTTGCAGCTGTCCACTTTGCAGATCTGGTAGCTGGCGGCATGGCCAGGGCTGGTGACCGACAGGCCGAGCACGGTCAGAAGGGGAATCAGGGGGGCGAATTTCCGGTTCATGGGGCTTCCTCTTTCTTGTTCTTGTTTATTCTTTTGCCGGTATCTCGCTACCCATGTGATACGGGCAGGGATGCTCGGGGCCGCACGCCTGTGCTGCGCACTTTTTGACCGCCGTCAGCATAGGAAGAGCGGCACCCGCCACCCAAGTGTCAAAACGGACGGGGACATAAACTCAAACGGCCAAGCGCTCATCCACCGATAAGTGGCAGAGTGGGCCAAGGGCAGCTATGCCTTTCAGGCCGCTGCATTGATATAAGCCATATGCAGGCCAGCCCCGCTGTCGGCCCCGGCATACAGAACAAGCATCAAAAACAAGAACATCGGCAGGCCCGCATGACAGCCAATCCCCCGACCCATCCCGCGCCGCGCATTCCCCTCGTCATTGTCGAGCAGTGCTTGGCGATTGCCGAACATGCCGGCCTCAATCGCGAACGTCTCTTGCGGGAGGCTGGTTTCAGCCTGGCCGATCTGGCGGCGGCAGGCAGCTGGCTGAGCTTCCGGCAGGTTGAGCCCGTACTGCGTCTGGGCATAGAGCGCGTGCAAGACCCCTTGGCCGGGCTGCATGCATCACCCCACATCAATCTCGCCACACTGGGTGTGCTGGGTTACGCCCTGCAGACCAGCAGCACACTCAAAGACCTGATCGAAACCTCCATCCGGTTTGAGCGCTTGCTGGGGGATGTCGGCACGACCTCACTGGGGCACTCTCCAGGCGTCGCCCTGTGGCAATGGCAGGGCGCCATTGAAGACCCGGTGGTGGCACGGCATACCCACGAATGCATCCTGGGCTGCTGGGCCGGCATGCTGCGCCTGATGAAGCCGCGACAAGCACAACCCTTACTTGCCGTGCATTTCTTGCACGCGGCGCCGGCCGATGCGAGTTGCGTGCATGAAACTGAAAAATTCTTCGGCTGTCCGGTGCACTACCAGCAAGCCGGCTCGGCGCTAGTGCTGCTGCCGGCGGCACTCAACGCACCGCTAGCGCTGGCCAATCCCGATCTGCATGAGGCGCTGGAGCAACATGCCCGGCAACAACTGCAGGCCCGAAAAAATGAAAACGGTCTGCGTGAAAAAGTCCGGGCCTGCATGTTGGTGCTTCTGCGCCGTGGCGAAGTACCCACGCGCGAATCGCTGGCGGCGCAACTGGGCATGAGCGGGCGCAATCTGCATAGACGCTTGCAGGAGCGAGGCAGTAGTTTTCGCGACATTCTGGATGCCGTGCGCTTTGAAATGGCGAGGGAGTGCTTGGGCGACAATTCTCTTTCTGTGGATGCCGTTGCCGCCAAGCTGGGCTTTCAGGAAAGCCAATCCTTCATACGCTGGTTCAGGCGTCATGCCGGCACCACGCCGGGTGATTTCCGGCTGCGCTTGTAATCATGCATAGGTCATAAAAAAGCCCCGCAAGAAGCGGGGCTTTTTTATACGGGCAGGCGCTCAGGCGGCTTCCAGTCTGGCGTATTGCGCCACCAGCCACTTGCTGCCGACTTCGTGGAAGTTCACTTGTATGCGCGCATTGGGGCCATTGCCCTCAAACTTGAGTATGGTGCCTTCACCAAAGCGCGGATGCCGCACAACTTGCCCGAGACGAAAGCCGCCCGCACCTTCTTCATTGCCACCCAAACGCGAAGGCGCTGTGCTGATGCCTGCTGATGGAAAACTGAAACCGGAATGCGCGACGCCAGCACGTACCGGCTGAATCAGATTGGCGGGAATCTCGCGCAGAAAGCGCGAAGGCGCATTGTGCTTTTCATCGCCATAGAGACGGCGAATTTCCGCGTAAGTCAGCACCAGCTCTTTCATCGCGCGCGTGATGCCCACATAGCAAAGCCGACGCTCTTCCTCGAGATTATTATCTTGCAGTGACATCTCGTGGGGGAATAAACCCTCTTCCATGCCGGCCATAAACACCAGCGGAAACTCCAGGCCCTTGGCCGAGTGCAGCGTCATCAGCTGCACGGCATCTTCAAATTCACTGGCTTGGGCTTCACCCGCTTCCAGCGCGGCATGATCGAGAAAGGCCGCCAGTGCACTGGGCGCCTCGCCTTCATCCCATTCGAATTCACGGGCCGCAGCCACCAGTTCTTTCAAGTTCTCAAGACGGGTCTGGCCCTTCTCGCCTTTTTCTTTTTCGTGATAGGCCCAAAGACCCGAGCTCTGGATGACAGCATCCACACGCTCATGCAGGGGCACACTTTCTGTGCTGCGCTCAAGATCGCGCACAAGATCAGTGAAAACTGAGAGCTTGCTAATCACGCTGCCGGGCAATAATCGGCCTGTAGCCGCTTTGTTCACCGTCTCCCACAAGGAAACGCCAAGCTCACGCGCCAGACCACGCAGGCTTTCAACACTCTTGTCGCCTATACCGCGCACTGGAAGATTAATCACGCGCTCGAAGGCAGTGTCGTCATGCGGATTGGCAATGAGGCGTAGATAAGCCACGCCATTCTTGATTTCGGCACGCTCGAAAAAGCGCAAACCCCCGTGAATACGGTAAGGCAGGCGCTCCCGTATCAGCGCCTCTTCCAGCACACGCGACTGCGCATTGGAGCGGTAGAGAATGGCAATCTCACGCCGCGCCATGCCGCGTGAAACGGCCTGCACAATTTCACGCACAATAAACTGGGCTTCATCCAGATCATTAAAGGCCGTATACAGGCGCAGTGGCATACCTTCTGCATCCTGCGTCCACAACTCTTTACCAAGACGGTCGGAATTATTGGCGATCACCGCATTGGCGGCGGCCAGTATGCTGGCCGTGGAGCGGTAATTCTGTTCCAGGCGAATGACATCGGCTTCGGGGAAATCGCGCTGGAACTCGCGAATGTTTTCTATCTTCGCGCCGCGCCAGCCGTAAATGGATTGATCGTCATCACCGACCACGGTGAGCATGCCGTCATTGCCCGCTAGCATACGTAGCCAGGCATACTGCACGGCATTGGTGTCCTGGAATTCATCCACCAGCACTTGCCGGAAGCGTTGCTGGTAATGCGCGAGCAGAGCCGGATTCTTCAGCCACAATTCATGGCTGCGCAGCAGGATCTCGGCAAAATCCAGCATGCCGCCACGGGCGCAGGCCTCTTCATAAGCCTGATAAATGCGCGTCATGGTGGCGAGGAAAAGATCGCCGTTGTGCTGAATATGTTGAGGACGATGGCCTTCGTCTTTCTGGCTATTGATAAACCAAGCCGCTTGCCGTGCCGGCCACTTTTCATCATCCAGCGACAACTCGCGGATGACACGCTTGAGCAGGCGCACCTGGTCATCGGAGTCGAGAATCTGGAAGTTTTGCGGCAAGCCGGCTTCAGCCCAATGGTTACGCAAGAAGCGGTGGGCCAGGCCATGGAAAGTGCCCACCCAGAGATTCTGAGTGGGTATGCCCAGCAGACTTTCCAGACGCGCACGCATTTCCGCCGCGGCCTTGTTGGTAAAGGTCACGGCCAGCACGCTCCAGGGCGAGAGGCCGTGCTCCTGGCAGAACCAGGCAATGCGGGTAGTAAGAACACGGGTCTTGCCAGAACCTGCGCCGGCCAATACCAAAAGATGCTGGGCATCTGAGGTAACGGCGGCAAGCTGGGCGGCGTTCAGCCCCTGTATGGGTACGGTGGTCGGCTTTGTGAGTTGCATCGCACTATTCTACAGGGACGGCGCGTAGTTTCGGGCCTGAGGGCGAAATCCCCCCTTTTCATGGGGTGTGCCAACAGGGACTTGTGTGGATGTTCGTGAGATAGCACAACATATAGAAGGTGCTGGTCGGTTTTTAGCCAGCCCGTCGTCTCTCTGTTAACAAGCAGATAAAGAGGGTGCTATCTTCGGCCGCAATTGTGACTTCCTGTATCAAGGACAGCACATCGTTGGCCACGGACGCCTCCACATAATAAGAAGTACACGGGAGTTTAAAGCCGTATGTCCGTGAACCGTGACAGCAACCAGCTTGCTGCTGCCGAAGGCATAAGTGCGCGAGCGCTGCCGTCTGCAGGCGCAGCCAATCTGGAAATCATGCAAAACCGGCAGATTTATGACCAGCTGCCGGCCTTCATTCTCGTTTCCGTCGTTTCCGCCTTCGCCACTGTTGCCTTGTACTGGAATGACCCACTGGTCAATCGCCTGCATCTGCAGCTCTGGCTGGGCCTGTTCCTCGCATTCATGCTGGTGCGGACCGTTATGGTCTGGCGTGTCCGCCAGAACCTCATCGTCAATCCCCAGCACATTCGCAATATGGTCACCCTGGCCGCCTTCGCTACAGGTGGCTTCTGGGGCGTAGCCAGCATTTTCTTCAATCCGGACCTGTTTCCGGTCAATGGTGTCAGCTCTACCTTTTTCCAGCAGGCTCTGTTCGGTGCCCTGCTGGCCAGCCAGGGCATTGCGGCCATGGCCTGCTATGCCGCCTATTACCCCTCCTTTCTCGCCTTCATTGCCACCGGCATGCTGCCCGGTCTGGCCTATCTGCTGCTGCAGCCTTCTCCCACCGCCCAAATCACGGCCGGTATAGGCGCCCTGCTGCTGGTCTTCCTCTTTATGAGCGGCCGCCGCATCAGCATGACCGCCCTGTCCTCCCTCAAGCTGCGTCTGCGCAATGAAGACCTGATCCGCTTCCTGGAATCTTCCAAGACGGAAATGGAAAGCATCAACCAGAAGCTGGCGCTGGAAATCTACGATCGGAAGAACGCGGAAGTACGCCTGCAGGAGATGAATGACAGCCTGGAGCGCAAGGTCACCGAGCGCACCCAGGCCCTGTCCACGCTGAACGATGCCCTGCGCCAAAGCCAGGAACGTCTCTCGCTGGCTATCGACGCTTCCGGCATTGGTCTCTGGGACTGGCATCTGCCCAGCGACGATATTTATCACTCCAATTTTGAACAGTTGCTCGGCTACTCCAGCAAGGAACTGACTGGCTTCATGGGCCATCTCAAACCGCTGGTGCATCCCGATGACTATGCCATGGTGAAAAAAGCCATTGTCATGCATCTGCGCAAGCGCACACCCATCTATGAAGTCCAGTACCGCATGCGCCACCGACGTGGGCACTGGATCTGGGTGGAAGACAATGGTCGCGTCGTAGCCTGGAACGATGAAGGCCGCGCCATACGCATGATTGGAACGCGCCGTGACACGACGAAAGAGCGCGAGCTGGAAGAAAAGTTGCGTCTTTCTGCCTCCGTCTTCCTGCATGCTGCCGAGGCCATCTTCATTCTCGATCGCGACTTCCGCTTCATGTCCATCAATCCGGGTTTCACGCAGATTTCCGGCTACACCGAAGCCGAAACCTTGGGCATACGCATCACCGAAGCCCGCCCGCATTACCCTGAAGTCCAGGCCGTCTATGTCCAGATTGCCCAAGCACTGGAACAGCTCGGCGAATGGCAGGGTGAGTTCATGGAATACCGCAAGAATGGCGAAGCCTATCCACAATGGCTGCACCTTTCCGCGGTTCGTGACGACAATGGCAATGCCACGCACTATATCGGCCTGTTCAATGACATGACGGCACGACGTGAAGCTGAAGAGCGTCTGCGTTATCTCTCCAATTACGACAAGCTCACTGGTTTCGCTAATCGCAACCTCTTCCGCGATCGTCTGCACGCGGCCATTTCGCGCGCCCGTGACGTCAATCATCAGGTCGCCCTGCTCTATATCGATCTTGACCGTTTCCGACAAATCAACGACACGCTGGGCCATGAAATCGGTGATGAGCTCCTGAAAAAAGCTGGCAAGCGCATCAGCTCGGTGGATGCGAATGTCGATACGATTTCCCGTATCGGCGGCGACGAATTCACCATCATCGTGGACAACTACAACGATCGCGCCGCGCTTGAGCATTTCTGCGAACGCATCATTGCCGAACTGCGCCGCCCCTTCCGCATCGGCGAACATGAGTTGCTGCTAGGCGCCTCCATCGGCATTTCCGTGTTCCCGGAAAACGGTCGCGAACTGCAGATCCTGCTCAACCACGCCGACATCGCCATGCATCAGGCCAAACGTCTCGGCGGCAATATCACCAAGTTCTACACCAACGATTTGCGCGTAGCTTCCATCGAGCAGCTCAATCTGGAAAACAGCCTGCGCAAGGCCATCTTCCGCGATGAATTCGTGGTGCACTACCAGCCCAAGATGGATTTGCGCACTAATCGCATTGTCGGTGTGGAAGCGCTGGTGCGTTGGTCACACCCCACACTGGGCCTGCTGCACCCCAGCGAATTTATTCCGCTGGCTGAAGAAACCGGCCTGGTTTCCGCAATTGGCGAATTGGTGATGGACAAAGCCTGCCGTCAGGCCCAGATATGGAAAGAAGCCGGCCTTGGCAATATCCGCACCTCGGTCAATATTCCGGCGCATCAGGTGCGCAAGGGCAATCTGGTGCAGGTCGTAAAGCGCGTGCTCGACAACACCGGGCTTGATCCGCATCTGCTGGAACTGGAACTCACCGAGTCTTCGCTGATGGATGACAGTGATAATGTGCTGGCCATGCTGCAGGAGCTGCGCTCCAAGGGCATAGAAATCTCGCTGGATGATTTCGGCACCGGCTACTCCTCACTGTCCTATCTCAAACGTTTCCCCATCGACACGCTGAAGATTGATCAGGCCTTCATTCGCGATATCGGCAACAATCCCGATGACGAAGCCATCACGCGTGCCATCATTGCCATGGCCCACAGCATGAATATGCAGGTGGTGGCTGAGGGCGTGGAAACGCAAGCCCATCTGGACTTCCTGCGTCGCGAAGGCTGCGATCTTATCCAGGGCTACCTCTTGAGCCGCCCCGTGCCGGATGAAGAAATCTCCACCATCTTGCGCCGTCAAACCTGATTTCCGCGCTCATAAAAAAGCCCGCATCAGCGGGCTTTTTTGTTTTCCTGAAACCGGTTTTATCTTCTTAGCGACTCTCGCTTCGAAACAAGACATGAGGGCCGATATCCTCCAGCGTCTTGCAGCCACAAAGCGCCATGGTGATTTCCAGCTCTTCACGCAATGTACGCAGAAGATGCGCAACTCCCAGTGCGCCTGCCGTAGCGAGCGCATATATATACGGGCGCCCCAGCAGCACTGCATCTGCGCCCAGCGCCAGCGCCTTGAACACATCTGTACCGCGGCGTATGCCACCATCCAGCAGCACAGGTATTTTCCCCTCCAGCGCCGTCACAACCGCCGGCAAGGCATCAATACTGGCCGGCAGCGTATCCAGAACACGGCCGCCGTGATTGGAAACCACAATGCCGGCAATGCCGCAGCTAAGGGCACGTTTTGCATCTTCTGCATCCAGTACGCCTTTCAGCAGCACCGGCAATCGCGTCTGGCCAAGCAACCATTCGATATCAGCCCAGCCAGGGGCATTGGCCATGAGCACATCAAAAACCACGCTGCTTCCTGTCACGGCGCTGCTTGCCGTAAGCGTCTCCAGATTCACGGCGGCCACACCATCAGGTAAGGCAAAGCCGGCGCGCTGCTCGCGATTGCGTATACCGGCGAGTGGCGCATCCACAGTTACCAGCAATGCAGAAAATCCGCAGGCTTCGGCGCGACGCAGCAGCGCCAATGTTGCAGCCCTGTCGGCCTGAAAATAAAGCTGGAACCATCGCGCCGACTGCACCGGTGCCGGCAGCTCTTCCATGCGCACCGAGGCCAGGGTACTCACGACCATGCCGGCCTGCATGGCATCAGCGGCAAGGGCCGTCGCCAATTCGCCATCGGCATGGAAAAGACGCTGATAGGCCAGTGGCGCCAGAAATAGCGGATGCGCATATCTGTGGCCAAAAAGATTGAGCTGCGTATGCCCACCTTTCACATCGGCCAGCACGCGCGAACGCAAACGCAAACGATCAAAGGCCACACGATTTTCATGCAGGGTAATTTCGTCCGCCGCGCCCCCGGAAAGATATTCCCAGGCGTTGTCATCCAGATGTTGGCGCGCATGACGCTCGTAATCGACAGCGGCCACCAGATCACGCGGAATGACCGTCAGTGGCGGCAGGAGCTTGCTCACAGCTCGGTCCACTGCCGCAGTAGATTGTGATAGTGATTGGTCAGCGCCAGCGCTTCGGGTGAGTTGCCATGTTTCTGGCGCAGTTTGATGATGGTCATGTCGAGATCAAACAACATATTCCGCTGCCAGGCGTCGCGTACCATGCTCTGTGTCCAGAGAAAGGAAGCGTAACGCGTGCCCTGAGTCACAGGCTCCACCCGGTGCAGACTGGTCGCGGGATAGACAATGGCATCTCCCGCAGCCAGCTTTACCATACGCTGGCTGTAACCATCTTCAATGACGAGCTCTCCACCTTCGTATTCTTGCGGATCACTCAGGAAAACGGTGGTGGAAACATCCGTACGCACACTGCCGCGCCGGACATGATCAAACTGGATGGCATTGTCCACATGATTGCCATACTGGCCGCCACCCTCATAGCGATTGAAGTTCGGCGGCATAAGGTGTTTTGGCAGAACTGCTGCAACAAAGAGCGGGTGCCGTTGCAAGGCCGCTGCAATCTGCTCACCCAGCTGTCGGGCCAGAGGGCTATCGCCCGCAAGCTGCTGATTGCGCTTCCTGTCTGCCGCCATGGGGCCAGCCGTGGCAGCACCATCAACCCATTGTGCGTTGGCCAGTGGGCGTCGCATCTCTTCGACTTGCTGCCGGCTCAGAATGGCAGGAATGTGCAACATCATGCGGCGAGTCCTCCAAAAAAAGAAACGGCCCTCTGCCAAAGCAGAAGGCCGTACTTTTACACATGCGGCGCAGGATTAGAACTGGAAGTCCAGGCTCAGCGAGGCATACAGCGGGGCGCCCAACATCATACGTGCGCCACTGTTATTCAAAGAGCTGATGTATTCCTCGTCTAGCAAATTGTAGATATTTCCACGCACGGTCAGATTTTTCAGCAGTTTGTAGCTGGCCATGGCGTCCACAACCCAATAAGCGGGAATCTCTGGCATGTTGGAGCTTGCCAAGACGGCTGTCGGATCAACAACGCGCTTTTGTTCAGAAATATAGCGCGCCCCGCCACCCACAGTCAGATCACTGGTGAGCGCATAGGTCGTCCACAATGTCGCGGTAAGGTCCGGAGACCAGCGCGTTGCGGCGCCAGCGCTACTATTGCCGGTAGTACCCTCGGTGATTTCCGTGTCCATGGTGGCCACGCCAAGCGAAAGCTGCCATGCATCTGTGATATTACCAACAGCACCCAACTCGACACCCTGTATCTCGCGCTTGCCAAGCTGGGTATACGTATTAGTCACTGCGTCATACTCGGCAATCTCGTTGGTGTTTTCGGTGCGGTACGCCGCTGCCGTCAAAGCCAAACGATTTTCCAGCAGATCCCACTTGGTACCCACTTCGATATTGCTGGTTTCTTGCGGATCAAGATTAGGGTTGCTGATGTTGGTGTTACTGGTACTCAGCGTGAAGTTGGCACTGCCAGGTGGCGTTTGCGAAGTCGCGTAAGACATATAGACGCTACCGTTCTGCGCTGGCTTGTAAAGAACACCCAGCTTTCCGCTCAGGAGGTTGTCTTCCTTGCTCAACGAAGAAGGGGCGATCTGGCCAACGGTATAGCCCGGGAACTGCGCTGCATTGCCATTAGTGCCTCCGGTAACCACGGTCAGTGCATCTGTTTCGGTGCTGTAGCGCTCAACACGGATGCCGGCTGTTACTTGCCAAGCACTGGTGATTTCCATCGTATCGAAAAGATAAGTAGCGCCTGTAATCGTACGGCCCTTGCTACCCGCACCAGTTGCGTACGGTATCGGCAGTATATCGTTCGGATTCGGGTTATAGAGATTGGCAAGCGGTACGGTCAGGCCCGTAGTGGAAAAACTCAGCGTATTCTGATCTTCATACATGAACTCAAGACCTGTACTCACATCGTGCTTGATGAAGCCCGTTTCGAAAGTGGTCTTTACGTTGGTCACGTTGCCAAGAATGCGATTCTGCTGATCCACGGCCTGACGACTGCGGCCCACAGTCCAGGTTGATGGATCACGTACGGGATCACCGACATCCGAACCATTGATCGACGAAGCAATGCCGGTAAGGACACGATCCATCGTGGTTTGGCCGTAGCGCGAAATATTCGAGACCGTCGTAGTTGGGCTGATGTCATTTTCAAATTTCACGCTAATCATGTCAGCTTTCACGCTTTCATGATCATGTATGCTGCCGTAGAAATTCTCACGGTTAACTCTGGCACCAGCGGTAATAGCAGCCGCCTGTGCAGCATTCGTGGCGGTAGCACCCGATACCGTCACTCCGCGGAAATATCCATCCATACCAATGGTGGGGATACCACCGTCCGGCACATTGTCTTGCTCAATGTGCTGAAGGTAGATAAAGGTCCGTCGATCTGTACCCAGGCCCAGAGCCAGCGAAGGCGCCACTCCCCAACTATTGTTTTCTACGATATTACGACCCGGCACATCACCCAACTGACCCATGACATTAAGACGCAGAGCTGTTGTCTCGCCTATTTTTTCGTTGATATCTGCAGTCAGTCGCTTATGAGCCACCGTATCCACGGTGAGCGTGCCGCTGGCCGAATCTTCAAGGCCAGGAAGCTTGGAAACCAGATTGATATAACCCGAGCTTGCACCACGGCCAATGTCTGCGCCGGCCGGACCTTTTACTACTTCAATCTGCTCAAGATTGAAGGTGTCACGAGTGACCGCACCCAGATCGCGGATACCATCCACAAACGTGGAGTTCTGCGTAGAAAATCCACGCATTTGGAATGTATCGCCCGAGCTGGTATTCCCGTTCTCGCCCATTTGCATGGTGATACCCGGGGTATTACGCAGCGCCTCCATCAAAGTAACCGCGCCCTGCTCTTGCAGGATTTCTTTCTTGATCACGGTGATGGTCTGCGGGGTATCAACCAGCGGCTGAGTGAATTTGGGAGAAGAAACCGTGTCGGCTTTGTAAGGAGCTTCGGCCTGAGCCTTCACCGTAATGGTCTGCAATTCCTGGGCAAGGGCAGCATCGGCCGGTGCAGCAAGCGGAGCCGGTGTTTCCGGAGCGCTGGGCGCAGCCGCTTCAGGTGCGGTGGCAGCTTCTTGAGCCAGAGAAGGAGCGCTGTGCAGGGCGAGCAGAGCCAGTACCAGCGGGCGGTATTCAAAGCGTGACGACATGATTGATCTCCAGGCGATCCCGAAAAAAGTGCCTGCTGCAAAAATGGCGAGGGCCGAAAACGGCGTGGCGGCAACAGGAAGAGCCAATCCCTAGGCTCTGCTCGCTACCCCCAGGCAGCGACGGTTGCGAACTCTAGAGCAAACGATAACCATTCGCAACAACAAATGACTAAGCAGTAACAGAGGCGAATCTTTGTCTTTGCAGTTGGAGTGCTGCCGGTAGAAGTCGTCGGGCTGAAACCCGAGCCAGGAAGGCAGGAAGAGCTCTTTGAGACGGGCCCGAAAGCTATCTCAGCAAGGGCATTTCCCGCTGCCTTTACCGCCGTAACGGGCCAGCATGCGGTTGCGCAGGAAAGCCTCACGGCTCAGGGGAGGATGTTCGGGATGGGTTTGCTGCATATGGGCCAGATAACGGTCGTAGTCCGGGACGCCGACCATCAGCGCCCCCGCCTCGCGCAGTCGCTGCCAAAGCTGGCCGGCTTTCACGAGCCCACCCCAGCGCCTGTAACCTCATGCGTGGTCACGGCAGGGTTGCGCAAGGCCTGCCACATGGCGCGCAGGGCAAAACCCAGCATGGCCAGCACGACGCCAAGGAAGATCATGCAAAGCGCCGCATCAATACGGTCATTGAGAATGACCTGCTGCATCTGCGCCAGATCCTTGGCCGGCGCCAACACCTCACCGCGCCCATAGGCCGCGCTGAACTTCTCGGCATGAGCCAGGAAACCGATCTTGGGGTTTTCGTGAAAGAGCTTCTGCCAGCCCGCGGTCAGCGTAACCACGAGCAAGATGAAAGACGGCAGCAAGGTGACCCAGGCAAAACGTTCGCGCTTCATCTTGAACAGGATGGTGCTGGCCAAGAGCAGGGCAATCGCAGCCAGCATCTGATTGGCAATACCGAAGAGCGGCCACAGCGTATTAATACCGCCCAGAGGATCAATCACGCCCTGGTAAAGGAAATAGCCCCAGCCGCTCACGCACAGTGCTGTGGCCAGAAGATTCGCCATCAAAGAATCGGTCTGCGCCAGCGGCTTGTACACGCCACCCAGCAGGTCCTGCACCATGAAGCGACCAACACGGGTGCCGGCATCAATCGTGGTGAGAATGAACAGCGCTTCAAACAGAATCGCGAAGTGATACCAGAAGGCCATCATGGCCTGACCACCCAGCACACTGGAAAGAATATGAGCCATGCCCACGGCCAGCGTGGGCGCACCACCCGCTCGCGAAAGAATGCTGCCTTCGCCTATGTCTGTCGCCATCTGCGACAGCATTTCCGGCGTCACCAGAAATCCCCAGGAAGAAATGACTTGGGCGGCATTTTCCACCGTGGTACCGATCAGCGCTGGGGGCGAGTTCAGCGCGAAGTAAATGCCGGGCTCCAGCACGCAGGCCGCTACCAAGGCGCTCATGGCCACAAAGGATTCCATCAGCATGGCGCCATAGCCGATGAAACGAATATGCGATTCACGCTCCAGCATTTTCGGCGTGGTGCCAGAAGACACTAGCGCGTGGAACCCACTGACCGCGCCGCAGGCAATGGTGATAAATAGGAAGGGGAAAAGATTGCCGGAGAACACCGGACCGGAGCCGTCTATGAATTTGGTCAGCGCCGGCATCTGCAGCTGCGGCTGCACAATAAAAATGCCGATAGCGAGGCCAAGAATGGTGCCGATTTTCAGGAAGGTGGAAAGATAATCCCGTGGCGCTAACAGCAACCACACCGGCAATACCGAAGCCACAAAGCCGTAGCCAATCATGAGCAGGGCAATGGTTTCGCCCTTGAGCGTAAAGAACGGCCCCCAGAAAGGATCGGCCGCAATATGGC
The DNA here is from genome assembly GCA_050739955.1 of Moraxellaceae bacterium. GTDB lineage: Bacteria > Pseudomonadota > Gammaproteobacteria > Pseudomonadales > Moraxellaceae > UBA2031. Next base: position 116,009 of record JBOICI010000034.1, on the reverse strand, counting down.
CGCCATACCAGATGGCCGCCATCAGCAGTACAAAACCAATAACGGAGATTTCTCCTATGCGGCCCGGGCGGATATAGCGCATATAAACGCCCATGAGCACGGCAATCGGCATAGTGGCGGCAATGGTGAACATGCCCCAGGGCGAATGCGCGAGAGCCTTAACCACCACCAAGGCCAATACCGCGAGCAAGATGATCATGATGGAGAGAATGCCGATGCTGGCGATAACGCCCGGCACTGTGCCCATTTCCGTTTTGATCATGTCGCCCAGCGAGCGGCCGTCACGACGCGTAGAGGCAAACAGGATAATCATGTCCTGCACGGCACCAGCCATGACCACGCCGGCCAGAATCCACAGCGTGCCCGGCAGATAACCCATCTGCGCAGCGAGTACCGGGCCTATCAGCGGGCCCGCACCGGCGATTGCCGCAAAATGATGGCCGAAGAGCACGAAACGGTCGGTGGGGACAAAGTCCATACCGTCGTTATGACGCAGAGCTGGTGTCGTGCGGGCATCGTCCAGCTGCAGCACATTTTTGGCGATGAAAAGACTGTAGAAACGGTAAGCAATGAGATAAACGCAGATGGAGGCCGTCATCAGCCAGACGGCATTGATGCTCTCGCCCTTATGCAGGGCCACGATGGCCAGTGAGCCTGCACCGAGCACGGTGATCAGCGACCAGATCAAGGCCTGCTTGAGAGTCTGTCCGAATACCTCGGATGCCTGCATGTTGCGTCCCCTTACCTGACGGGCTGCGCCGCCCGTTTTGTTTTTCAAAGTCGGGGATAGTGGCATCCACTCCCGGCCATGGGAAGTGGCCGGAGTTCAGGCAGGAATGGGCGGCGTCGGCCTGATGCGTACCGGCACATATTTGTGGAAAGGCGTGCGTGAAAGTGGATCGCAGTGCGCGCCCGAGGTCAGACGATTAAGCTGCGGCCCTAGCGGTTCGCTGTCGCCATACCGCATGCCATAGCCATGCGGTAGAGAGACCACGCCGCGGCGCATACCCTCATCAATTTCTATCACCACATCCACCTGACCATGGCCAGAATCACAAACCGCGCGAGCCCCTTCTTGCAGTTGTAGCTCAGTGGCATCGTCCGGATTCATACGCATGGCACCGTGCGGGTCTACCTTGCGCCAAGCCGGATCGCGGAAAATCTGGTTGGCGTTATAGCTGCGACGCTCACCTGCCAACAAGATGAAAGGAAACTCGGCACCCGGTGGTGTTTCATGCTTCAAGTCTTTCCACTCTTGCAGCATCTCCGGCACATCAAGATGAATACGCCCATCTTTGTGCTTGATGAAACTCCAGGTTTCAGAAAATTCATGCCGGCTCAATATCACACCGGCACGCCCCGCAATAATGGCGCGGAACAAAGCCGTGCCCAGCATAAGGCGATTGCCACGATAGCCCGCGCGCCGCACTGCTACGGTATGCTTCTGCGCATAGTCCACCGCCAGCGGCAGTAACACCGCAGCAGCCTCACCGCCTTCCGGCATCGCTTTTCCTAAAGTACGGTAAATGACCGAGGGCGCGTAACGCACCCAGGATTTGTTTTTGGCCAAAGCAGCAGCCAGCGCCGCGAAATAAAGCAGATGTCCTGATGCCTTGGGCTCACGCCGCGCAATACGCTCCAGCCACGGAAATTTTCTCGGAATGGCGCCCATCTTTTCCAGAAGGCGCGTATAGATTTCCGGCTCAGGCAGCGTCTCTCCCTGCGGCTTGAACAAAGCATGGCGCAGATGGAAAAAATTCTCCGGGAATTCCAGATTAAAGCCGGTGGCTTCCCATTTCTCGAACTGCGAAGCGGCCGGCAAGACATAGTGCGCAAGACGTGCCGTTTCTGTCATGGCCACATCCACTACCACCAGCAGCTCCAGCGCGCTGAAGGCCTTTTCATAAGCAGCGGTGTCGGCGTAAGTCATGACCGGATTGGCGCTATCCACAAACACAGCGCGTACGCGATCCTCACCTTCATGCAGGATTTCATCCGGCAGGATATTGGGCGGAAAGATGCCGGCAATGGGAAACATCTTGTGATGCGCCGTGCGCTTGAAGCGCGGCTTGCGCTCATCGGTATTGCCAATCACGGGAATGATGAAGGTGTGCAGATTATTGCCGCCCTTCTTGCCGAAGTGACCCGTCACCAGATACAGCAGTTTTTCCAGATAACCATTCAGCGTGGTGTGCAAGGTGTGCTGTATGCCGAGGTCTATACGTAAACAGCCAGCTTTGGCGCGGGCATAACCATGCGCCACTTTTTCCACATCGGCCAAAGGCACATCGGCACGCGCCACATAGTCCTCAATCGGAATCTGGCGCAGCATGGCCTCAACGGCATCAAAGCCCTTGCAGTGCGCGGCCAGAAATTCGCGATTGTGTAAATTGTCGCGCACGATGATGGCGAGCATGGCGCTCATGAGATAGGCATCTGTGCCCGGCTTGAGCTGCAAATGAATATCGGCCTGCTTGGCCGTTTCCGTACGGCGCGGATCTATCACCACCATGGTGCGCTTCGGATCTTTCTTGATCTCGCGCAGCACATCACGCGCATTGGGAATGCCATGGGCCTGATAGGGATTGCAGCCTATGAAGAGCACATAGTCCGAATGCTCCACATCTTCTGTGGTGTGACAGGTCTGGCTGCCAAAAAGGCGGCCGTTCACCCAGAAGTCACCCGTTTTTTCCTGACCCAGTGCGGTATAGCTGTAATGGCTTTTCATGGCAGCACGTACCTGGCCGCTGTAAGCACCGCCCAGATGATTGCCCTGTCCACCACCCCCCACAGATGCAAAAGCATGGCCGCCGTGCTTTTCGCGAATTGCTACCAGACGGGCCGCAATATCATCCAGTGCTTCGTCCCAGCTCACGCGCACAAAGCTGCCATCAGGCAGACGCTTTTGCGGATATAGAAGGCGGTCGGCATTTTTCTGATAGTGCTGCAGCCGCGCCGCTTTCTGGCAGATATAGCCTTTGGAAACCGGATGATCGTCGTCGCCGCGTATGCGCGTGAAGTTACCGTTCTCGACTTCGACCACAAGACCGCAATTACGCGAACAAAGAATGCAGGCGGTTTTTTGCTGGGTCATTTCGGCAATCCTCTTTCAGGGCAGATAGTTGCGGCGGCGGCTAAGCCGCTTATTTTTGCGGGCTCACCCACATGATGATGCAAGCACGAAAAACCAGATCACCTGTGGTATCCCGTACCTCTACCAGTGCGGGGCATTCGCCAGTAAAGCCGGAGGCAGGCTGTGACTCCAGTGTGGCCTTCGCCAGCAGATCGGTTTCAGCTTTTTTCAAATATTCCACCGTCATGCCCTTGGGTATCCAGCGCATACCGGCTGGCAAGGACACATCGGTCAGCAGCCCGCCCGAAAGCTCGGCCATATTGCACATGGCAATCGCATGTACCGTGCCGATGTGATTGGTAACAGCGCGCCGCTTGCGCATCCGCACTTCGCAAAGCCCCGGCCGCAACTCCATGACCACGGGCCGTATGGAAGAAAAATAGGGCGCCTTGAGACAAAGCGCCCGGGAAAAAATGAAACGCCCGGCAGGCATGCGGCGACATTTCTCAAACAGCGACAAGACCGGCGGCATGCTCATTCTCTTATCCTCAGGAAGCGGGGCGCAGAATCATGCAGGTCGCCGTGGCGTGCGCGTACAAGGTGCCTTCTTCATCACGGATATCACCCTCTGAAATCACGAGACGACCTCCCACATTGATGACACGACCTTCCGCACGCAGGGCTTTGTTGAAGGGCAGCGGCTTGCACATCTTGATATTGAGATCGGTGGTGCCATAACTCTCGCCGGCGCCCAACACGGTATGCGTGGCACAGCCAGTGACCGAGTCCAGCACCGTGGCGGCAAAGCCGCCATGCACACCGCCCAATGGATTGGTATGCGTCTCGTTGGCCGTGGCCGTGAACACCACACGACCTTTCTCCACTTCCACGGTCAGCATGGGCATGGTCTTGGCGATACCGGGAATGGGGAAAAGGCCTTGGGCAAACGCCTGCATGATTTGCAGGCCGGTCATTTCACGGGGATTCATGGTGCTGCTCCGCAGGGGTGAGGCCGGTACGGGAGCTGCGTTTATGATGCGGCAGACTGGAAGGCCGCTGGCCACCCCTGTACCATCCTTACCAGAAGAATGTTCTAGAAGATTATTCTAATGACTAAAACGCCGTCAAGTGACCGTCATCGCGCCATCATCGAGGCCGCCCTCGCCTGCTTCTCCCGCCACGGCGTGGAGGCCACCACCATCGACATGATTCGTGAGGCCTCCGGCGCCAGCGTGGGGAGCCTCTATCACCGCTTTGGCAACAAGGAAGGCATCGCTGCCGAGGTCTATATGCAGGGCCTGCGCGATTTCCGCGCCAGCCTGGAAGTCCGGCTGGCGCAGGTGCGCAATCTGGAAGAAGCTGTACGGGCCGTTATCGACGCCAATATCGACTGGATCGTGGCCAATCCGGACTGGGCCCGCTTCGTCTTCAATCACCGCATGGTGCTGGCCCAGGCCGACCGCGAAAAATCCTTCCTCGAAGAAACCACCGCCAGCACCCAAAAATGGTGGGCCGATATGCTGGCCCTGCCCGGTGCCGAAGCTCTGGCCGCGCGCAAAAGCCCGGTTTATGCCTCAGTGCTCACCGGCGCCGTGCATGATTACGCCCGCCACTGGCTGGAAGGCCGGCGCAAGACCTCTCCCGAAAAGCTGCGCGCGCAATTTGCCGCAGCGGCTCATGCTGGCCTGCTGGCCAGTGCCAGCAATTGATCCAGCCACATAGGCGCTCACGTGCTTAACTAAGTCTCGCTGTCAGCCCAGCCAGACTTTCATTCGGGAGAGCAATGATGAGCGTAGAAGTCCTGTATACCGCCCACGCCGTGGCAGAAGGCGGCCGCAACGGCCACACCGAAACCCGCGATGGCATCGTGAAAGCCGATCTTTCCGTACCCAAGGCCATGGGCGGCCCCGGCACGCCCGGCACCACCACACCTGAAGATTTATTTGCTGCCGGTTACGCCGCCTGCTTCTGCGGCGCAGTGGATTACATGGCCACGCAAATGAAGCTGAAGCCCAGCTCACTGGAAGTGGAAGCCGCTGTCGGCATCGGCAAGGACGCGACCGGCTTCGGACTCAAAGTAGATCTCACCGTCTGGGTTGGCGGCCTCTCCGAAGAAGATGCAAAGAAGATTGTCGAAGCCGGACACCAGTTCTGCCCTTATTCCAAAGCCACACGCGGCAATATTGAAGTCGGCCTGAAAACGATAGTGCTGTGATATCTGGCCGACCACGGTTTTGATAAGTGATGCGCAGCCTGCAAAGCGACCAATGCCTATTCGGAACTGTCGTCGGGATGAATGGCGATGAGATTACGCGAGGCACAAACAAGCCCCCTGCGCGACTTTGGCGAGTCGCAGCGAACAGGGCTCAGGCCGGACTAACCGTTAAAGCAGCCCTGCAATCGGCGACCTTGACAAATGGATGATGGCTAGAGTAATTCATCAGGATCGGTCTCGATGACCCGTCCTTTTCGAAATTCTGGCAGCAATCAATTTCGACGGGGCAAAGCGCACTTTTCGCACGTAAGAAGGGAATCTACGGATGATGACAATTGGATGTCTGAATCAAATAAAGTCCGTTGCAGCTAGTAATGACGGACCGTCACTTGGCTTCGCTAAACCATCGTCGCGAAAGCCACCGTCTGTGTCTCGCTGCTTGACTCAATGCTCGCTCGGGCTTGTCTTGAGCCTCGCGGGTGCAAGCGCGCTAGGCCAGCAAGCTGAAAGCGCCAATCAAGCACAAGTTCCGACAGGATTTTCAAGCTGGGATATTCAGGTTTTATATGGCTCCGAATTTCATGAGCCGGGGGTAAGCCAAGATGTCTCGAAGAGAACAGTAACGCTCGAAAACTCTTCGGCTTGGGCCTGGGGCAGCAGTTACTTTTTTGGCGATCTCCTTAAGTCCGACTCCGCAGATCAGAATGCAACTGACTTTTACGCTGAATGGTATCCATCGGCCAGCATCGGGAAAATGGCCGACAAAGATATCTCGCTGGGTCCGCTTCGTGATGTTTCACTCACCTTAGGCATCAATGCTGGCACAAAAAGTACGGGCGCTGCCCCGCTAGTTGTTTTGCCAGGCCTGACTTTCGATCTCAATATTCCTGGCTTTCAATTCTTTTCACTCGGCGCATACGCCTACATCGACCAAGGCCGCTTCAACGGCCAAGACAATGGCTGCAACGAAACAAGTTATCAAGTTACACCATCCTGGTCGCTGCCATTCGCGATCGGGCAGGCACAGTTTCGCTTCGATGGTTTCATTGATTTCATTGGCAGCCATGGAGACTGTGCCAACCAAGTCGTTTCGCAACCGAGCATAAAAATCGACATGGGTAATTTTGTAGGCCATCAGGGCCGGCTATTTGGCGGCGTAGAGTGGTCTTATTGGCACAATGTGTACGGTATTAACGGCCTCGATCAGAGCGCCCCTCAGGCCGTCTTGATGTGGATGTTCTAGTCCTGAATGCGATCTTTTGATTTGTAATCGTCTTTTCCGTCCATCTGCACACCAGACTGAATCATTGATGGGCGTGCAGAGTATTTCTTCATTGCGATTTTTTTTGGAGATATTCAAGTGGCCATAACATCAGCACAGCCAGACACCGCCATCCGAGGCCCTGCCCTCACATTTACCGGAGACCCGTTTAAAGACGGACTAGAAAGTGTCATGCGCTACGAGTCGGACGCCATCGTAGCGTTTGGCAATGGCGTAATCACACATTTCGGCCCAGCTGATGTGGTCAAGTCGCAGTTACCTGCCGATCTTGCCATCAAGAACTATGGCCCGGATGCCTTGATCTCCGCAGGCTTCCTCGACAGCCATGTCCACTTCCCACAGACACCGATGATTGCGGCATTTGGTGAGCAATTACTGGACTGGCTCAATAAGTACACCTTCCCAACAGAGCGAAAATATGCCGACAAGGCGTTTGCAAGCTCAGTCGCAAAAATGTTCCTGAACGAATGCCTGAAGAACGGAATTACGACGAGTTGCGTCTATTGCACGGTGTTTCCGCAATCAGTCGACGCGCTATTCGAAGAGGCTGAGCGACTTGGTATGCGCATCGCAGCGGGCAAAGTCCTGATGAACCGCAACGCGCCTGACTACCTGCTGGACACCACCAAGAGCGGCTACGACGACTCGAAGATGCTCATCAACCGATGGCACGGACGCAATCGCTTGATGTACGCCATCACACCGCGCTTTGCGCCGACCAGTACGCCCGATCAGCTTGAATCGGCCGGCGCGCTGTGGAGCGAGTATCCCGACTGCTATATGCAAACACACGTATCCGAGAACAAAGGCGAAATCGCATGGGTGAAAGAACTTTTTCCCGAGCGCAAAGGCTATCTCGACGTGTACGACCACTACAAGCTTTGTCGACCTCGTGCCGTGTTCGGCCATGGCATCCACCTGGACGACGATGAAATGCAATGTATGCACAACACAGGCTCAGCAATCTCGCATTGCCCAACCTCCAACTTCTTTTTGGGCAGCGGCTATTTCAATGTCCATAGGGCCGTTCAAAAAGACCGCCCAATTCGAGTCGGCCTTGGCACCGACCTTGGCGCAGGCACATCGTTTTCAATCATGCAGACATTGAATGAGGCCTATAAGGCAGCCCAACTTAATAGCAATAAGCTGACAGCTGGGGAGGCTTTTTATATGGCAACGAGAGGTACCGCACGGGCCATGTATATCGAAGACAAAGTCGGCAGCATTGCACCCGGCATGGAGGCTGACATTGTCGTTCTGGACATGAAATCGACTCCGATCATCGACTACCGGATGCAGTTTGCTCAAGACATTCACGAAGCGCTCTTCATCCAGATGACGCTAGGTGATGACCGTGCCGTGCAGTCGACCTATGTCGCCGGAAAACTGCTGCACAGCAACAAAGCCCCTTAAAGAAAAAGCAGACCGATTCGTTTGAAAACCAATAGCGGAGACACTTATGACTAACAGTAATTCGTCTGCCGAGATCAAACTCGGCGGCCCAATGGCATGGTGGGTGTGGGCACTTGCCGTCACCTTTGTCGTCTATCTCTTCAGCTTTCAAACTGGCTACGCGATCGTCAACCCGAACGTCCAGAAAGACATCAACCTGTCCGTGGCACAAGTTGGCACTATTGCGGCTGTTTACACGTGGGTATTTGCGGTCTGCCAGTTTTTTGGTGGCGCATTGCTTGACCGAATCGGCTCTCGCAAGGTTCTACCGATTTCGATTGGCCTAGTAACTATCGGCATCTTTATTTTTGCCAATGCCAAGACGTTTGAGATGCTGCTCCTGTCGCAAGTGGTCATTGCTATCGGCTCGTGCACCGGCTTTGTCGGCGCGGGCTATGTGGGCGGCAGCTGGTTCGGCATGGCCAAGTTCAGCATCATGTTCGGCCTGGTTCAGCTAATGGCTTCGTTAACCTCTGCGTTCTCACAGAACTTGATCGGTTTAGCGTTGGACACTGTGACATGGCGTGAGCTATTTAATATGACGGCATTATTTGGCATTGCTCTTCTTGTGCTCGGCTGCCTGTATATCAAAGATCCAAAGCCCGTCGTCAGTGATCACCACGGCGGCATCGGTGAGTTCTTTGCCTCTGTTACAGCAAGCATGTTTGATGTCGCGAAGATCGGCCACGTTTGGCTTTCTGCACTGGCTGGAGCACTAACCTTTGGTGCCATGCTGGCGTTAGGCGTGATATGGATGCCCAAGATTCTAATGGCCCATGGCCTGAGCGAATCCACTGCCAATTTTGGTGCATCCCTGTTGTGGCTAGGCTTGGCTGGCGGTAGCGCAGTCATTCCTCATTTGTCTGACGTTTTCCGCAATCGAAAAATTCTGATTGTCCTCGGCAACCTCGTTCAGCTCATCGCTGCGTTGATAATGGTGTATGCCTCAGGCCTGAGCTCTACGGCGGCACTGCTGCTCTGTTTCATCTTTGGCTTCGCCAACGCCTCACATATGCTGACCTTTAGTTCCGCCGCTGACGTAGTACGGCCTCAGCAAATCGGCACATCGGCAGCCCTTGTTAACGGCATCATGTTTATCGCTGGCGGTATCTTGATGAGCCGTCCTGGCGTTCGTATCGGCTGGGGCCTTGAAGAAGGTCTTAAGCCCGAGTCTCTTGAGCTTGTGCGGTATGCGGGACTGCCGATTACTATCGCGCTCATTCTGGCTGTCATATTCGCGATCTTGATGCGAGAAACTTATCCGAAACAGTCAGGCAGCTAGGTATCCATGGCCGAAAGTTCCTTGAAAGCGCCGAAACTTGGCGGGCGCCAAGCATGGTTGGTCTGGATAATTGCTGTTGCATTTGTCGTTTATTACTTCAGCTTTCAGACCGGCTATGCCATCGTCAATGCACGCATGCAGGAGGATCTTGGGCTTTCAATCGCTCAGGTCGGAATGGTCGCTGCCATTTACACTTGGGTCTTCGCACTTTGCCAATTTGTAAGCGGGCCGTTGCTTGACCGTATCGGTGCCAGAAAAATTCTGCTGCCGGCAATCCTGCTCGTAACGCTTGGCATCTTTGTTTTCGCCAACTCCAATAGCTTTGAGATGCTGCTGGTATCACAGACTTTAATTGCTCTCGGCGCCTGTACCGGGTTTGTTGGTGCCGGCTATGTCGGCTGCACGTGGTTTGGTCTGGACAAATTCAGCTTCATGTTTGGCTTGGTGCAATTTTCTGCTTCGCTGTTTTCGGCGTTTAATCAGAATATTCTGAGCTGGTCCTTGACCCTTTTCCCTTGGGATCAGCTTTTTAACTTGGTTGGTATCCTGGGCATCCTTCTTTTTGGGATCGCCTATCTATACCTGCGTGATCCAGTCCCGGTAGCAGTGCCTACCGAACAAAGCTTCGGGGCCTTTCTTTCGGGCGTCGCCATATCACTCATGAGCGTTGCGCGCTTACCCCACATCTGGATGGCATCCGCATTCGGCTCATTGTGCTTTGGAGGCATGCTCGGTCTGGGCGTGGTTTGGGGACCGAAACTCTTGATGGCGCGCGGGGTCTCCCCAGCCACCGCGAATGCCGCAGCGTCATTTCTATGGCTTGGTCTGGCTGCGGGATGCTTTATTGTGCCGTGGATTTCCGATCGTTTAAGGCGACGCAAACTACCCATTCTGATCGGCATTAGCATTCAGATTCTGGCCGTAACCTTCCTGTTTTACGCCAGGCCGACAATCCCTGGAGCTGATTTTCTGATGTGTCTGTTGTTTGGCTTCGGTAACGCCGCGCATATGCTGGCATTCAGCACTGCGGGTGATGTGGTTGAGCCAAAAAATATCGGCACGTCGGCGGCGATCGTGAACGGAGTCATGTTCATACTCGGCGGCATCATGATCAGCCGGCCAGGCGTTCGCATAGGCTGGGGCATTGAAGAAGGCCTTGCGCCAGAGTCCCTCGAACTCGCTCAATTCGCAGGCTTGCCCTTCGTAGTAGCGCTGATACTCGCCTTGGTCATCGCGATATTGATGAAGGAAACCTATCCACAAAAGACCGGTAAACCTGTCTAGTAATCTCGGAAGCGCTAAACACCGTTATTCCACTGTCACGGATTTGGCCAAATTGCGTGGTTTGTCTACATCGGTGCCGCGTGCCAAGGCAGCATGGTAGGCCAGCAGCTGCACAGGGATGGAGTGCACGATGGGTGAGAGTATGCCGACATGGCGCGGTGTACGTATGACGTGCACGCCTTCGGATTCGTTAAAGTGCGAATCCAGATCGGCGAAGACGAAAATTTCGCCGCCACGCGCCTTCACTTCCTGCATATTGGATTTCACTTTCTCCAGCAGGGCATCATTGGGTGCAATCACCACTACTGGCATATTTTCATCCACCAGTGCCAGCGGACCATGCTTGAGCTCGCCAGCCGGATAAGCCTCGGCGTGGATATAGGTAATTTCCTTGAGCTTGAGCGCACCTTCCAGAGCCACCGGGTAATGCACACCGCGACCGAGAAAGAGCGCATGGTCCTTCTCGGCAAACCGGTTTGCCCACGGCGTGATCTGCGGCTCAAGATTCAGCGCATGCTGCACACTGCCAGGCAGATGACGCAGAGCATCCAGATAACCCGCTTCCTGCGCCGGACTGATACGTCCATTGAACTTGGCCAGCGTAATGGTCAGCGTAAACAATGCCACCAACTGTGTGGTGAAGGCCTTGGTCGACGCGACGCCGATTTCAGCACCGGCCTTGGTGTAAAACACGGCTGCCGATGAACGCGGAATGGCAGACTCGCGCACATTGCAGATGGAAAGTGTGCGCTGCTGCCCGAGAGACTTGGCGTACTTCAAGGCCTCCATCGTGTCCAGTGTTTCACCGGACTGGGAAATGGTGACGATGAGATTATCCGGGTTGGACACAGCTTCGCGATAACGGTATTCGCTGGCCACTTCCACGGCGCAAGGCAGTCCAGCAATGCTTTCCAACCAGTAACGAGCAACCGAACCGGCATAGAAGCTGGTACCGCAGGCAATAATCTGCACCGTCTTCACGCCGGTCAGCACTTTCTCGGCATCGCCCTCGAAAAGGCTCGTTCTGAAGCCGACCTCAAGAATGTTTTCCACGGTATCGGAAATGGCACGCGGCTGTTCGTGGATTTCTTTCTGCATGAAGTGGCTGTAAGGGCCCAACTCCAGCGATGCCAGGGAAACATCGGACAGATGCAATTTGCGTTCGATGGGCTGACCGTGGATATCGAAGACCTTGACCGCATCACGGGTAATACGCGCCACATCGCCCTCTTCCAGATACATCACTCGGCGTGTAGCAGAGAGCACGGCCGAAACATCCGAGGCTACAAAATTCTCGCCATCGCCCACACCAATCAGCAGGGGGCAGCCCATACGCGCCACCATCAGAAAGTCCGGCTGATCCTTGGCGACCACGGCAATGGCATACGCACCGACCAGTTCCTTTGCGGCCGCCTGCACGGCAGCAAAAAGATCACGGCTTTTCACATAGTGCTTGTGCACCAGATGCGCAATGACTTCCGTATCGGTCTGCGAAGTGAAGACATAACCAAGAGCCTTCAGCTCATCACGCTTTTCATCGTGGTTCTCGATAATGCCGTTGTGCACGACAGCAATCAGGCCATCTGACACATGCGGATGCGCATTAGGCTCAGTAACGCCACCATGTGTAGCCCAACGCGTGTGGCCTATGCCAAGCAGGCCTGTAACATTTTCAGCCGCTGCCGCATTTTCCATCTCTACCACGCGGCCAACGCGGCGCACACGACGAATTTCGCCACCGCTATTTCCGGCATCAAGAACCGCAATTCCGGAAGAGTCATAACCGCGATATTCCAGACGCTTGAGGCCGTCCACCAGCATAGGGACGATATTGCGATTGCCGATGGCGCCAACGATTCCACACATGGAATATTCCTCAGGATTTTTTCTTGGGCCGTTGCCAGCCTTCAATCGAAACTTGTTTGGCGCGCGCTACCGCCAAGGCATTGTCCGGCACGTTTTTACTGATGGTTGAGCCGGCGCCTGTTGTTGCGCCCTGACCAATCGTGACCGGAGCAACAAGCGATGAGTTGCTGCCGATAAAGGCATCATCGCCAATCGTGGTGAGGTGCTTGTTCACGCCATCGTAATTACAGGTGATGGTACCGGCGCCTATGTTTACGCCACTGCCGATGTCGGCATCGCCGAGATAGGCAAGGTGATTAGCCTTGGAGCCTTTGCCCAGCACCGCTTTTTTCGTTTCCACGAAATTACCGATATGTACATTTTCGGCCAGCACGGTACCAGGACGCAGACGGGCGAAAGGACCGATCTCCGCTCCTGCCCCCACTATGGCTTCGTCAATCAATGAATTGGCCTTGATGATGACGTTGTCGCCGATTTCACAATCCTTGAGCTGGCAGTTGGCGCCTATGCGCACATTATTACCCAGCACCACACGGCCCTCGAAAATCACATTGGGCTCGATATGTACATCCATGCCGTGCGTGATGCTGCCGCGCTGATCGAAGCGCGCCGGGTCTATCAGGGTGACACCGGCGCGCATGAGGCTGTCTGCCTGCACACGCTGATGCACGCGCTCAAGCGTAGCCAGCTGTAATTTGTCGTTGATGCCGTCCACTTCCCAAGCATGCTCGGGTTGCACAGTTTCAATCGTAATGCCTTCGGCAGCCGCCATGGCGATGATGTCGGTAAGGTAGTACTCGCCCTGAGCATTATTACTTCTCAGGGCCGGCAGCCATTTATGCAGCAAGGCATCCGGCACGCAGAAAATCCCGGTATTCACTTCGCGGATTTTCTTTTCTTCGTCATTGGCATCTTTCTGCTCGACGATGCGTGTTACCGCGCCGGCGGCATTGCGGACGATGCGGCCGTATCCGGTGGGGTTGGCCATTTCCAGCGTGATCAGGCCCATTACTTTTTCAGTGCCGACTTTTTCAATCAGTCGGCTCAAGGTCGCCGCCGTGGTCAACGGCACATCACCATAGAGAATAAGCGTACGGCCGGAGGCCGGAAGCTGGGGCAGCGCCATCTGCACGGCATGCCCGGTGCCTCTCTGCTCGGCCTGTTCCGCCCAGAGCAGCTTGTCGGCAGCAAAAGCTTTCTGCACCAGATCGCCACCATGGCCAAAAACCACAACTGTACGAGCAGAGTGCAGGGTGCGAGCGGTTTCCACGACATGACGCAGGAGGGGGCGGCCAGCCAGTGGCTGCATGACCTTGGGCAGCACCGACTTCATGCGGGTGCCTTTGCCGGCGGCAAGAATGACTACGGACAGTTCCATCACTCAGGCTTCACTCAAGAAATGAGGGGAGAAGTTTACACGATGCAGCGCGGCGGCCATGGTAAGGCTGTTGTCATGCTGACGACACGCCAACAAAAAAGGCAGCCCTAAGGCTGCCTTTTTTGCTGAGCGATGAATCAGCCGCGGCCAGCGCGGTTCTTCATCTGCTGCAGGGTACGGATCTGTGCTGCGGCTTCGGCCAAGGCGGCCAGAGCAGCGGAGGTATCCATGTCGCCCTTCTGGTTCTGCAGCGCATCAAGAGCAGCCTTGCGGGCCTGCTCAGCGGCAGCTTCGTCCACATCATGCGCACGCACAGCAGTGTCGGCGAGGATGGTTACGATGGTCGGCTGCACTTCCAGCACACCGCCGGAAACGTAGTAAACCTCTTCAGAACCGTCTTCACGGGTGACACGCACCGGACCCGGATTGAGCTGGGTCAGCAGCGGGGCGTGGCCCGGCAGAATGCCGAGGTCGCCCTGGACGCCGTGCGCCACCACCATCGTGACGTTGCCGCCATAGATGGATTCGGTTGCGCTGACGATATCGCAGTGAATGGTTTGGGCCATTTCTCTCTCCCGAAGCCTGGATTAGACCTTCTTGGCCTTTTCGATCGCTTCGTCGATGGTACCGACCATGTAGAAAGCCTGTTCCGGCAGCGAGTCGTATTCGCCAGCCAGAATGCCCTTGAACGCACGGATCGTTTCCTTGAGGGGAACGATCTTGCCGGGCGAACCGGTGAACACTTCGGCCACGTTGAACGGCTGCGACAGGAAGCGCTGGATCTTACGAGCACGGTACACCACGAGCTTGTCTTCTTCAGACAGTTCGTCCATGCCGAGAATCGCGATGATGTCCTTCAGTTCCTTGTAACGCTGCAGCACTGTCTGCACGCCACGGGCGACCGCGTAATGCTCTTCACCAACCACCAGCGGATCGAGCTGGCGCGAGGTGGAGTCCAGCGGGTCCACGGCGGGGTAGATGCCGAGGGAAGCAATGTCACGGCTCAACACGACGGTGGCGTCGAGGTGGGCAAAGGTGGTTGCCGGGCTCGGGTCGGTCAAGTCATCGGCAGGCACGTACACGGCCTGGATGGAAGTGATCGAGCCATTCTTGGTGGAGGTAATACGCTCCTGCAGCACACCCATTTCTTCGGCGAGCGTCGGCTGGTAACCCACAGCAGAAGGCATACGGCCGAGCAGTGCGGACACTTCAGTACCGGCCAGTGTGTAACGGTAGATATTGTCCACGAAGAGCAGAACGTCACGGCCCTTGCCGGAAGCATCCTTTTCATCACGGAAATATTCAGCCATGGTGAGACCGGTCAGCGCCACGCGCAGACGGTTTCCGGGAGGCTCGTTCATCTGGCCGTACACCATCGCCACTTTGTCGACGACGCCGGAGTCTTTCATTTCGTGATAGAAGTCATTGCCTTCACGAGTACGCTCACCCACACCAGCGAACACAGACAGACCGCTGTGCGTCTTGGCGATGTTGTTGATGAGTTCCATCATGTTCACGGTCTTGCCCACGCCGGCGCCGCCGAACAGGCCAACCTTACCGCCCTTCGCGAACGGGCAGAGCAGATCGATAACCTTGATGCCGGTTTCGAGCAGTTCGTTGCCGCCAGCCTGTTCCGAGTAGCTCGGGGCCTTGCGGTGAATCGGCAGACGGGCTTCTTCGCCAATCGGGCCAGCTTCGTCAATCGGGCGACCCAGCACATCCATGATACGGCCGAGTGTTTGCACACCAACGGGCACCGAGATGGGGGCATTGGAGTTGGACACCGGCAGGCCGCGCTTCAGGCCTTCGGTGGAACCCATGGCGATCGTGCGCACGACGCCGTCACCCAGCTGCTGCTGGACTTCGAGAGTGGTGGCGGTGCCATCGACGTTCAGCGCGTCGTAGACCTTGGGCACGCTTTCGCGCGGGAATTCGACGTCGATAACGGCGCCGATGATCTGCACAATCTTGCCGGAGCTCATGGTTGATCCTCGCAAACTAAAATTCTCAGGGATGCAGCGCTTTTAACAGCCTCTGCACCTCCCACAATTTCTTTTTCCTGTTAAACCGCCGCAGCGCCGCCGACGATTTCAGAAATTTCCTGGGTAATGGCAGCCTGACGCAGCTTGTTGTACACGAGCTGCAGCGAGCGGATCAGATCGCCAGCGTTGTCGGTTGCAGACTTCATCGCAACCATACGCGCGGCCTGTTCGCAGGCAATGTTTTCCACCACACCCTGGTACACCTGGGACTCAATGAAACGCACGAACAGTGCGTCGAGCAAATGCTTGGCATCAGGCTCGTAGAGGTAATCCCAGTTGTGATCACGCTTCTGCAGGGCCTGCTTCTCATCGGCCGCCAGCGGCAGCAGCTGCTGCACATTGGGCTTCTGCGTCATCGTGTTCACGAACTCGTTGAACACCAGGTAAAGACGATCAATCTGGCCGTTGTCGTACGCGTCCAGCATCACCTTTACCGTGCCGATCAGTTGGTCCAGCGAAGGCGCATCACCAAGATGCGTCTTCACCGCGACTACCTTGCCGCCAACACTCTTGAAGAATGTCGTGGCCTTGGTGCCGATCAGGCAGAACTCTACTTCCACGCCCTGTCCATGGAATTCGCGCACACTCTGTGCCGTCTTCTTGAACAGGTTGATGTTGAGACCGCCGCAAAGACCACGGTCGCTCGACACCACGATATAACCCACACGCTTGACCGGACGCTCCACCATATAGGAGTGCTTGTATTCCGGGGTTGCCTGCGACAGATGCGCAATCACCTGACGGATCTTCTGCGCATAAGGCTTGCCCTTGGCCATACGGTCCTGGGCCTTGCGCATCTTGGACGCCGCCACCAGCTGCATCGCCTTGGTGATCTTCTGCGTGCTCTTGATGCTGGCAACCTTGCTGCGAATTTCTTTCAAGTTGGCCATGTTTAAATCTCTCGCCGTCCGTACTTTGACGTCCGCGTTTTACCGTCAGGCGCCGCGTGAGCAGCGCCTTCAGTCATTACCAGCTCTGTGTTGCCTTGAACTTTTCGATGCCGGACTTGAATTGGCCTTCGATTTCGCCGTTCCAGTCAGCCGTGGCGTTGATCTTGTCGACCAGTGCCTTGTACTCAGCATTGAAGAAAGCATGCAGCGCAGCTTCAAACGCCAGCACCTTGTTCACCGGCACGTCGTTCAGGAAGCCTTCGTTAGCGGCATACACGGAAACAGCCAGCTGGAAGATGTCGAAAGGCTGGTACTGCTTCTGCTTCATCAGTTCGGTAACGCGCTGACCGTGCTCGAGCTGCTTACGCGTTGCTTCGTCAAGATCAGAAGCGAACTGGGCGAAAGCGGCCAATTCACGATACTGCGCCAGTGCGGTACGGATACCACCGGAGAGCTTCTTCACGATCTTGGTCTGGGCAGCACCACCCACACGCGACACCGAGATACCGGCGTTCACAGCAGGACGCACACCAGCATTGAAGAGGCTGGATTCCAGGAAGATCTGGCCGTCGGTGATGGAAATCACGTTGGTCGGCACGAAGGCAGACACGTCACCGGCTTGGGTTTCAATGATCGGCAGAGCGGTCAAAGAACCGGTCTTGCCTGTCACGGCGCCCTTGGTGAACTTCTCAACGTATTCTTCGGAAACGCGCGATGCACGCTCAAGCAGACGGCTGTGCAGATAGAACACGTCGCCTGGGTAAGCCTCACGTCCTGGCGGACGGCGCAGCAGCAGGGAAATCTGGCGATACGCCACAGCCTGCTTGGAGAGATCGTCATAAATGATCAGGGCGTCTTCGCCACGATCACGGAAGTATTCGCCCATGGTGCAACCGGAGTACGGTGCCAAGAACTGCAGGGCCGGCGATTCGGAAGCGGAAGCCGCCACCACAATCGTGTATTCCAGCGCGCCGAATTCTTCGAGCTTGCGCACAACGTTGGCGATGGTGGACTGCTTCTGGCCGATGGCCACGTACACACACTTAATGCCGGAATTCTTCTGCGCGATGATCGCGTCAACAGCCATCGCGGTCTTGCCGGTCTGACGGTCACCGATGATCAGTTCGCGCTGGCCACGGCCAACCGGGATCATGGCGTCAACGGACTTGTAGCCCGTCTGCACTGGCTGATCCACCGACTTACGCCAGATCACGCCCGGTGCCACTTTTTCCACGGCATCAGATTCTTTGGCATTAATCGGACCCTTGCCATCAATCGGGCTACCGAGGGCGTCAACCACTCGACCGAGCAGCTCACGACCCACCGGCACTTCAAGAATGCGGCCGGTGCAGCGGGCCTTCTGGCCTTCCTGCAGGGTGAGGTAGCTGCCGAGCACCACAGCACCAACGGAATCCTGCTCGAGGTTCAGCGCCATGCCGTAGAGGCCGCCGTCGAACTCGATCATTTCGCCGTACATCACATCGGCGAGACCATGGATGCGCACGATACCGTCGGAGACGCTGACGATGGTGCCTTCATTGCGCGCTTCAGCGGATGCGTTCAGATCCGTGATGCGGCTCTTGATCAGTTCGCTGATCTCCGAGGGATTCAGATGCTGCATTGCTCTAGTCCTCAAAAACTCAAGAATTCAGGGTGGCGCTGAGCTTGCCCAGCTTGCCGCGCAGTGATGCGTCGATAACCATGTCACCAGAACGAATCACCACGCCACCGATCAGGGACTTGTCCACCGTCACGGCATCAATAGTGATTTTGCGGCCCAGCTTCTGGCTGAGCTTTGCAGCCAGCATGGTGCGCTGTTCTGCGCTGAGGTCGTAAGCAGAAGTCACTGCAACTTCGGCAGACTGCTCCAGCTCGGCACGATAGGCCTCAAACAGTTCAGCAATTGCGGGCAGGGCTTCGAGACGCTTGTTGTGCACGATCTCGGAAACAAAATTGCGCACATCAGTGCCCAGCTTGTCGCCAGCGGCTTTCACAAAAGCTTCAGCCTGCTGTCCGGCCGTCAGCGTCGGGCGTGCCAGATAACGAGCGAATTCCGCATCGCTAGCCAGCGCGCCGGCAAGAGCCAACTGCGCCGACCAGTCAGCCAGAACACTCTTGTCACGGGCAAATTCAAACGCTGCCTTGGCGTAAGGCCGCGCTACAGTGGTCAGTTCAGCCATGTCAAAACCGTCTTCGGGTTCAGGCCGGCCTGCACAATGCAGAGCCGGCATACCAAAAGCCGCCGACGATGCGGAGGCTTTTGGTCAAATCAAAGTTCAGCAGCCAGCTTGTCCAGGATGGCGGCATGAGCCTTGGCGTCCACCTGTGCTTCGAGAATCTTCTCGGCACCGGAAACGGCAAGAGCAGCCACCTGAGCACGCAGCGCATCACGAGCACCGGCGATTTCCTGTTCGATCTGACCACGGGCCTGCGTCAACAGACGCTCGCCTTCAGCGGAAGCTTGGGCTTTCGCCTCTTCCACCAACTGCAGGCCACGCTTGTTGGCTTGATCGATCAGCACCACAGCCTGAGCCTTAGCGGCCTTCAGCTCTTCGGCGACCTGCGCATGAGCGCTTTCCAGATCACGCTGTGCCTTGTCGGCAGCATTGAGACCTTCGGCAATCTTCTTCTGGCGCTCTGCGAGAGCCGCGGTGACCGGAGGCCACACGAACTTCATGCAGAACCAGACGAAGACCGCAAACGCAATGGCTTGCCCAATCAGGGTTGCATTGATGTTCACGCTATCACCTCATTCATTCATCCGGCCGCAGGAGCGCGGCCGGAAACAATTCGCTAAAAGCGGATTACTTGATGAACGGGTTGGCGAACAGCAGCAGCATGGCGATACCAACACCGATCATGGGCACGGCGTCGAGCAGACCAGCAACGATGAACATCTTCACCTGGAGCTGTGGGCCCAGTTCCGGCTGACGGGCAACGCCGTCCAGGAACTTGCCGCCCAGCAGGGCGAAGCCAACGGCAGTACCGAGAGCGCCGAGACCGATCAGCAGGGCAACGGCCAGCAGGTTCATACCGGTGATGTAATCCATCTTTAAGTCCTCTTACTTGGTTAAAGGTTGAAAATCAGTACAACAAAACAAATCAGTGGTCGTGCGATTCCGAAGCCATGCTCAGATACACGATGGTCAGCATCATGAACACGAAGGCCTGCAAGGTGATCACCAGAATATGGAAGACCGCCCAGACAATCTGCAGGCCGCCGCCCAGTACACCGAGGGCGAGGCCACCAGTGAACATGAGTGCGATCAGGATGAAGATCAGTTCGCCGGCATACATGTTGCCGAACAGTCGAAGACCCAGCGAAATCGGTTTGGTGATGAGGCCGATGCCTTCGAGAATGAAGTTGAACGGAATCAGCAACCAGTGATTGAACGGGTTGAGAGTCAGTTCCTTGGTGAAGCCGCCCACGCCCTTCATCTTGATGCTGTAGAACAGGATCAGGAAGAACACAGAGAAGCTCATACCGAGAGTGACGTTCGGATCAGTAGAAGGCACAACCTTCATGAAGACATGATGCGGGTCGACACCAAAGAAGGTGGACGCGATCCAAGTCGAAGCGGAAGGCAGGAAATCCACAGGGATCAGATCCATGAAGTTCATCAGGAAGATCCAGGTGAAGATGGTCAGCGCCAAGGGAGCAATCAGCGCGGACTTGCCGTGATAGGTATCACGCACATTGCCGTCGACAAAGTCGATCAACACTTCCACAAAATTCTGCAGCTTGCCGGGCACACCGCTGGTGGCCTTGCGCGCCGCCAACCAGAACACCAGACAGAAAATGACGCCCAGACCGATGGACCAGCCCAAGCTGTCGACATGGAAAGCCTTGAAGCCCATAGCCTTGGCTTCAACAGCGCTTTGAGCCATGGTCCACGTAGCTTCAGTGAGGACTTCCTCACCGTGCTCGCCGTGGCGCACATAGCCAGCCGGCAGCTCGCCATAAGTGAGATTGGTCAGATGGTGCTTGATGTAATCGGTGGAATTGCCAGCCATATTTCAGCAGCTCACTGTTTTTTTCCCGCAGTTCCCACGAGCAAAACGCCCCAGGCCACGAGTTGTTCCAAAATAAATCCGGTCATCAACCAACCGGCTTGCAAGGGCTTTACCCAGACAAACACGGCGGCAAAGAGGAGGACGGTAATAACGAACTTCCCGGCCTCGCCCCTGAAAAAGCTGCGCACAATCTGCGATGCCTGTGTGGCACCGGCATGACGGAATGCTTGCAAGGCGAAGTAGAGACTGCCTGCTATCGCGATTCCGGTGCCCAGAATCACAGAGATCATCGCTACGCCCCCAAAGGGCAGAGCGAACGCGCTCAGCACCAAGGCCAGGATCAGCTGCCATTTCAGCAGTCGGACGGCCTGTGTTCGGTCCACCAAGGGACGGGGCTGACTCAACGTATCTTCCGGATGTGGGCACAGCAGACGGAATGGCGAGATATTGACCATCCCGTTTTGGGCGCCGCGGATTATAGAGAGCGGCATTTGCAGAAGCAACGGGCGATGGGGGCCAGCACCGGAACAAAAGTGCCAGCATGGCGCCCAAAGCGCCCTCAAACACAAGATATGGTGGCCGGCTCAATCATGCCGCCTTTATATGGGGCCGGCTTTTTTTCTCCCTGCCGTCGAAATGCACCCATCCCCCTCAGCAAACAGCTGTTTGAATGTCTGATTCGGCCCCTGCCGTGACCCAAGAAGCTCCTAGCACATCATCCAGCCCGCCAAAGCCCCAGCTGTTCGGCAAATTACCAAGAGCGAACATTGTTAAACCCTTGAGCCACAAGACATTACGCATGTCCGCTTCTTGGGGCGCAGCGCCCACGCTAGTTTGGCGCCATGTTTTCTGCCGTATAGGCAAAGGAGGTAGTTATGTTGATACGTCGTTATGTCATGGCCGGCGTGCTGGCACTGAGCGCAGGAGTCGCCACAGCGGCACCTTTCTCTTACGACTATGTGGAGGGTGGTTACGGCGAAGTGGATGAGGGCGACTCGCTCTTCATCGGCGGTAGCAAAGCACTGGACAAGAATCTCTATGTGCTCGGTAGCGTCTACGCCCTGGACTTCAACGGCGACGTCAACGGCGCCTATCTCGAAGGCGGCCTCGGCTACCACGTACCTCTGTCGGCCCAGGCCGACTTCTTCGTGAACGGCCAACTGCTCTACGCCAACTTCAATCACGTCGGCAAGGATGATGACGACCTCGGCGGCATCGCCCGCGCCGGCCTGCGCTTCATGCCCGTGGATAAGCTAGAACTGGAAGGCTCCCTAGCCCTGAGCTCCAACGATTTCCTCGTGGATGACGGCATCGGTGTTAGCGCGTCGGCCCGTTACTACATCGACCCACGCTTTTCTGCGGCGGTCGGTTATAGCGCCGACACCGAGATCGACGGCTTCTTTCTAAATGCGCGGTACAACTTCAAATAATTTGTGTGGTGTGAAATAAAAAGCCCGGCAAATGCCGGGCTTTTTATTGGCAGGCGCGAGGCAATCAAGTGCCCTGTGCCTCCAGCTCCACAATATGCTGGCCCCCAGGCGTAGCGCTGGTCACACGTGCTCGCAGATAGCGGACAGACTGTGTCGCTGAAAAGGTACAGCTGATTTTTCCTGATCCCGCAGAGTAGCTTGAGCAGCCAACATCTCCACCCGTGAGCTGTGCCGTCTTTTTCCAGACTGTGCTGTCTGATGAGATTTCGATGTACTTGGCAGGCGAGACCGAATTGAAGGAAGTGTCATTGGTATAAACCGTTACCGATGTCACGTTACGCAAGCGACCAAAATCAATCGTTACCGTATCGCCAACAATATTGGCGGCCCAGAAATTGGTGGTGGTCGTGCTGTCGCCATCATTCACAAAGCTAGCGATTGAGCCCAAGCCATATGTAGCTGCCAAGGTGGCGCCATTGGCAGGTAGCGCAACATTCATCGGGGTGGCTGCCGCCGGGGTCGCAGCGGCTCCCGAACCGCCTGTGTCACCACCTCCGCTGCCACAGGCCGTCAACAGAAGAGAGGTTACACACACAACAGCGAAACAAGTCCCTTTGTTCATTTCAGTCTCCATGACTTCCATCTTGAGCCAACGTCAATGTCAGCCCTTCTCTACAGCGCTCACCATTCTTGGATAACCGCCGCAAGCGCGATGGTAGCAATGTCATCCAACGATCTATATCCGTATAAACCGCAGACTACGCGAGAAAATAGTTAAGCCCGTGTAGGGCGGAACCGCGCAGCGTTTCCGCCGTATGTCATCTCTGACCCGACACTACTATCTCAAAACATGGCGATGCTGCGCGGAAGAAATCTCATCACGAGTCCGGTGTATCGGGAGACGGCGCTGCCATTTAGAAATCATAGTGTGGAACACGCGAAGGGTTTGCCACCATACACAGCAATGAATCAACATTCGGCGGAAACGCTGCGCGGTTCCGCCCTACGCGGGCTGGCCTTGAGCTCCAACGATTTCCTCGAGGATGACGGCATCGGCGTTAGCGCGTCGGCCCGCTACTACATTGATCCGCGCTTCTCCGCCGCAGTCGGTTATAGCGCCACCACCGAGATTGATGGCTTCTTCCTAAGTGCGCGCTACAACTTCAAGTGAGTTGAGTGGTGTGAAATAAAAAAGCCCGGCGAATGCCGGGCTTTTTTATTAGCATCAATCACAGCAGGGAAATATTAACGCATATGGAAATCTGATCTAGCCGCTCTTGCAACAGCGTTGTAGTTCGTTGCATCAGCTTGCATAGCCTCAGCCACCAGAACCTTTTGCAGCAATTGTTCGACTGTTGACTGCTCTTTTTTCTCCACATTAATAGAGGTCTCTGCAACCTCGTCATAGGCGTACACCATGATGCCGTACTCTGTATTAAGCCCAAGGCGCTTGGCATCCAGCAGATTGTTCGGACCAGGCCTTTCTCGACCGGCCAGCCAGCCAGCATAGCCCGTGTAATAAGCCGAAGCTCCTGGGTGGATGGCTTTATTTTTCAATAGCTGTCTAAGGGCCTTCCCATTTACCCATAACGTAATTGCATGGAGAGTTACTTTCCGACTGGAGTCATTCTTTACCTCTACAACGCCGTCTTTGTATTTGACCTGGAAACCATCTTGCCCCGCCTCATAGACAGCGGGAAACATAAAGGGAAAGGCGACGCCCTTGATGACTACATTGCCGCTTAAAATCAGTACACCATCAGACCAGCCGCCCTGTACGTCACACTTATCAACAGCGACATAAACTACAAGACGCGAGCTAGGGCAAGCAACGAGAAGTGGCCACGCCCTGTAATCCGCCGTCGCATACTCTGCAATGGCTTCGTCAGTAATCTTCATCAAGTCTGTAAGAGACTCCTTGCGACCCTTCATCCGCACATGCCACGGATACTCTATGGAAGCCGTAACGAGGCCTCTCTTTGCTGGCTCCAGAAGCCCCGCATTAGGCCCCGTAAGTTGGAAATCCAGCCGGGGATTGATCATGCCCTCTCGGCTACGCCTTTCAATAGCAATAAGCGCCTCCCAATCCGCACTCAACCGCGCTACATCAGCCTTCAGCGCACTTGCATGCTCATTTTCATAGCGCGCGACAGCCTGCTCAAGTGCCATATTCCATTCTTTGTAATCAAAAACATACTCTGCATGGAGGCCCTGAAATAAAGGAACCAGCCCAAGCGTGCCAACAGTCATCAGCGAATTAAAGGCATAACTGGTATCCAGCCTGCCAAATGGCTGGCTCTTGTAGGCGTCACAACTGCCGCCTACCACATGCCGTGAGCACGGCTTCGAGCTGCGATCCCACATCAAGCCCGATGTGATTACATTCAACCAGCCATTTTCTCTTACTGGCTCAAAGCTGAACTCCGAAAAGTGATAGCCCTGTGCATCCTTCTCGACATGTGCATA
Source organism: Moraxellaceae bacterium (assembly GCA_050739955.1). Classification (GTDB taxonomy): domain Bacteria; phylum Pseudomonadota; class Gammaproteobacteria; order Pseudomonadales; family Moraxellaceae; genus UBA2031. The sequence goes on along the minus strand of JBOICI010000034.1, from coordinate 91,335 downwards.
CAAAGGTAGGCGATCGTCCATAACAGCAGCGGGATTGGTCATCAATCCGTTTTTCTTAAGTTCGGCAATGATATCGTCGAGGTTTTGTGGCGTAGCGCTTGCAGGAGCAGAAAAAACAGAAAAGCAAAGAAGGATAAAAGATAGACAAAGCCTCATGTGAACTCCTTTCACAAGTGGTGAATATGGCGACGGTGGAATGTAGTTTTCCAAAACCCACTTCTCAAGATATTTTTTAAGGCATAGATCGTAGATGTCTTCCTAAGGAATCTTTGCTCAATTCAGAGCTTCCTTCGACGGCCTGATAAGGCTTTTTCGTCTGCGGCAGTTTAAACGAAAAGCTTGTTGAAACATGCAAGCATCTCCGGGTTAGCATCAGAAGCGAGGAGATCATCTTTCAGGCCGCCATCATTCACTGACGCTGTGCGGCATCGCCGCCCCCTTGAAAAGCCAAGAAGTCATGTGCCGAAAGAAGAGCGGCGCTCCTCTACCGCTGGCATGCTGTTTGGAACACTAACGAGGCAAGCTTGAGAGCCGTCTCGTCATCCTGACGCCGCGGCTATCTGTCCCATCCACCTTGAATTTCTATCCAACTATTTCTACACCATATGATCCCATTCTTCTCCACGAGCTCAATAGCGCCTGGAAGATCGAAGAATGTTCTAACAGCCACGAAATCGATCGGCTTTTTAAGATCACAGCGCCAACCGTCTTGCGACTGGTAGAAGCCATTGCCATAAGAGAACTCATTCCCCAGCTCCACCAGCTTTCGGACTATGGGTTCCAGATGAGCAAACGGTCGCATAGGATCATTTGACTCTGAAGCGATAGTTATCTTGGAAATCATCATTACGGTCTCAACGGAACGGAATACATCTGCCGTGTTACGTTCGTCCAGTTAGGGATTACTACCTGAGGCAAGCCTCCCGCACCATATTGCGGATTAGCTCTAACGATCCCAAAGGCGGCGGTTACGTCTTCCGTAACAACAAAAGCGCCGACACCGGGACGGAATTCGGAAACTCCACTAGCACTCACGCGAGGGGGAACTTGCAAGCCCTCGAAGAGCCTTGTCGCATCCCCGCCAGATCGCAAGAAGCCGCTCTCAGTTGTAAAGAACCCGCTGAAGCCCGGCTCTCCCGCGTAAAGGACTGTTCCCTTGCGAATAGTGACTTCCCTAAACTGATCGAGCCCAGGAAACTTTGGCGACCCTTGGAATGACTGCGCAACCTCTACAGGGCTTCGCGGAGGTGGCCCAACCAGCTCATCAAAACTGCTTGTAACACCTCCGCCCGCTTCCAGCCTTGCTGCATCTCCCAACAAATCATCACTGCTATTCCTTGCTATGCCGTCACCCAAAAGAATGAGGCCTCCAGCCAGTAGAGGATGATCTGTGGCGACATCGTATACCGTTTTTACATCCTGTATTTTGGTCGTTGTGTCGGTTCCAAATATCCAGCTGTTAAGGTCATAGAGGCCTTTCCCCGCTGTCAAGTCGGCAAATATGCTAAAGCCCGTGTTGGCGTCATCGAGCACGCTTTGCTGCGCTTGCCACCGTGTTTGCAGATCCGTGGTCCCGCTGACATCGTAAATATTATCTGCGGGGCCATTGCTGGTCATGGTGCTGAAACCCATCACCGACCGCGCCGCCTCACTCTCGGGATCAAAGCTCACGCAGTTCTGAAGCTGGGCGCAGCGCTCAGGGGTGCCGATGATGTGATTGATTGCGGCCTGATCAGCTTGCTGACGCTCAGCAATCAGAATCTGCTCGGGGCTGTTTAATCGGCTGACGGTGGTGGCGACACTAGGCGCCTCCACCGCGCCCTTGCCAAACTCGTAGACAAGAGGTGAGTCGCCAGACTGATAGCTATCACTGAAGGTGGTGGAGCCGTTGCTGCTCTTGAGCTGATATATGTCCCTGAACAGGAAGACATCACCGTGATCCGCTTGGTTTTGCTGCAAGTGCTGGTCGTTCTGGCTGAGCAAGCTGGCATTGCTCAGCCCTTGACTAGAGGCGCTGCCAAAAAGATTGATGTCGCTGGGACGGCTAGCCTTCATGGCATCCGCATTGATCAAACTGCTACCCCACCATGTGAGCTGAGTCGCAAGGCCCATTGTGTCGGCAAAAGGCTCGCTATTTGGGCCGCCGATGGCGTGACCTATTTCATGGCCAACTGAAAAAATCGCACCGCTTTTGCTGCCGATATCGAGGTAGATAGTTTTGCTACCTGGATCAAAGGCAGCATCCTTTTGCTGAGACGCTAGGTCTTCGACCAGTCGAACGTCGGCATTGCCGCCCATAGCATTAGCTAGGTCTTGGATGCTGCCCTGTATGGCGCTCAGATTATGATATTCATCATCCTGATAGGCCCCCACTGTGGCGGCGCTTCGAGCATTTTTATTAATGTGTTTGCTTTCGCCACGAAGGGCATCACTGGCATTTGCAGCAACCTCAACGCCTTCTCCGGTTAATAAAGCGCCCCCTACGGCCACCACTTGTCCAGTACCCTTGAGCAGCAACCCTAGAGCCCCTTTCTGCTCCTGCGCCATCTCATGGAGACCTTCTGGGCTGAACAAACGATTATCGATGGTGACGGTAGTACTGAGACCGCCGATATCTTCGTTTCGGGTAATTACCTGAGCACGGCCCACATCACGATTGAGACCGCTCAAACGGAGCTCATCAGCACTGCTGGCATCCAGTATCTTTCCGCCCACTACAATCGTGCCGCCGCCCAATGTGGCCTGCGTGGTTTGCTCGGTATCGTGCCCGTAATATGTAGCGCCAACCGTGGTGGTGTTATGTGGTACGAGCTTCTTGCCTGCCTGGCCGTTTTTGAGGGGCTCATTACTCTCCGTGCCCTTACTCTGATCGGCTGGCACGCGGCTGCGCGATAGGCCAAAACTGCCACCGACAGTTTTCGACTTATCGATGTCGTAGAGATTATTAATGGTCAACGTTTCTGTGCTGAGATGTAGCCCCCCCTGATCAATCAGCTCACCACTCTCACCCCGGATGGCATTGGCAATCAGCCCTCCGGTGAGCGTTGTATCTTGTGCCGTGATACGGGCACTGTTGTGACCGATAATGGCGCTCTGCTCTGTCACCCATTTCCGTTCGGCTTCGCTCTTCTGATAGTCAACACTGCCGCTCAAACTACTGACAGATACTTGACCAAAGCCAACACCTGCATTGCCCCCCTGACTTTTAGATTGGCTGCGGCTTTCATCCTGAAGGCTGACAACTGTGAGCGTTTTGGTGTCAATGCTTACATCGTCGGCCTCCACCACCGCGCCGGCCACAAGCATGCTGTGGCTTTGGCTCATGATGCTGCCAGCGTTCAGATGGCTGTTCACATAGTGCGTGCTGCTGCTATCAGCATCACTCTCATGCAAACCGACATTTGCACTCCCACCACTGAGGCCATTGGCATTAACACTGATCTGGCCTCCCTCGTGCTCTTGTATCGTCCGGTTCGCCTCTTGGCTACGCTCTTCTCCGGCTAACAACTCGATCTTGTTGGCGCTCAAGAACAGAGCGTCGCGAACTACAACATCACTGCCTTGCACCTTGATTTTTTCGCCTGCGGTCAGCGCGGCGTTGCCGCTGATATTCAGCGCACTGCCCTGCCATACTGTTTGTGTACTGGTAGATGTTGTGGTGGTTTTGTCTCGAGAGACAGAGCCGGTAGCATAAAAGCCATACGTTGGGGCCGATTTTATAGCCATTATTGCGGAGGCACTCGCAACCTCTGCCTGTGCCAGATTGACTGCCGCCGCTGCAAGATTGCTGCGGAAATAATTCAGATCGCCTTCATCAAGCTGCCCCGCATTGACCTTTGCCTCCGCCTCACTCAGCGCCCCCTTAGCATCCTTTAACGCATCTTTGGCATTACCCAGGCCCTGTACGGCCTGCACGGCATCTACATAGGCATTACGGACAGCTGCTGATATGGTAATGACTTCGGTTGTTTCCTTATGCTCTTGGGCAATGCTGCCCTCGCGGCCACCAATGGTGAGATCACCTCCCGCTTTGATAATGGCATCGCCAGCCACATTTAACTGCGAGCCCATGATGTCGATATTATTCTCGGCCTCAAGAATGAGCTGGCCAGCATTGATAGAGCTGCCCCGCCATTGCGTCACGCTTTGCGTGTCAGTGATGCTTGTCTTGGTTTCCTGAACACCACCAAGGCTGTATTCGCCTTTATCCTTATCTAGCTCTGCTCCCAAGCCTTTTACGGAGTCCTTACCTACGCTATGACTCTGCGTTGAAGTTTCTGCCACCGCATCAATCACGATGTCACGTGCACCAATAGTCAGGCTCTTCCCTACCGCTACATCTGTGCCTGAAAATGCTGCTGCCTCCTTGACTGTGATCCTCATATCTTCCTGCGCGTGCAGACTGGAGCCGGCCTGACGTGTCTCACTACTGCGACTGTTGTCATGCTCCGCGATGGTAATTTCAGGCAGCTCCATCTGGCCGCCCGTAAATGCCATAAGCTGTAAACCTGCAGCAAAGGAAACTACCTTGACCAAGCTCTCAAGCGGCCCGCTAAAGCCCTTTTGGGTTTCATTCCAAGATTCATTAGTCAGTGCCAACGTGCCAACGTTCAGGTTAAGAGGCGTGCCATCCATGCTGCGCAAGGAGCGCTGCTCTACTTCAGCGCCACCAATACGCATGCTGGCATCAGAGCTCAGTACTGACGCCATGACATTTACATCGCGGCCAGCTGAAATATTCAGATTGCCGCCAGCCATAACAGCGCTGCCTGCTGCTGTTTGTTCGATAAATCCTTCTTGATGGTTCTTAAATGTTGCCGCGTTGGATTTACTCGTTGTCACACTGTGCTGCACTGTCTCAACACCAGCAATAAGGCTGACATCGCCAGCAGCACTGATATCCGCCTGCTGCCCTGCCTTGGCCTGTGAGGCATACAGCAATACATTGCCGGTTTCCGCCTTGATGATCAGATTGCCTTTTGCCTCTAAATAGCTGCCTTGCATGCGCGAGGAATCATCAACACTGTCATACGTTTTCTTGCTAAAGCTTCCCTTCTGCTGGCTATGCTCTTCATGGTGATCCGTTTCTTCCGCAGCAAGCAGACTGATATTCCCTCCGGCCGCCAAGGCCATATTGCCGCCGGCCTTGATGCTGGCCGCAATTGCCATAATGTCTTGGCCTGCCTGAATGCTGATGCCCTGCGATGCTTCAATCTGGCTGCTGAGGTGGCGTACATGCTCTTCTGCCATTTGCCAGTCCGCACTGGTGAAGTGGCGGCCTTGTTCGGCCTTGACCGTCTCGAGAACAATATTGCCAGCGGCCATAAGACTGACCGTATCACCGCCTAGACGCGCACCACTAAGCCGAATATCTCCTTCAGCTTGTTGCACGAGGCTGCTTTTAGCCTGAATGCTGGCGATATCTCCCATGTCTGTTGCCCAGGAAGCCATAGCCCCATCCTGATACTGGCGCTGGCCCGACCATGTCTTGCTGGTGATGTCACCGCCCGCTTGCAGCAATATATTGTCAGCGCGGATATGACCAGATTCGTTGAGAATATCTGCACCACTTTGCAGAGTGATATCGCCCTTAGCCTTAAAAGTGCCGCCCACATTACGCAGGTCACCTGTAACACTCACATCCAGACGATCATTGGCCTGCACTATGCCGTTATTACTGAAACTATCTCCTGTAATGACGAGGCTGCCGCCGCCAATAACGGCTCCATTGCTGACCAGTCGCGAGCTCCCTTGAGCCAGATAAACCACAGGGACTAATACTTTTTCACCCGCGATATTGCGCTCCTCCATCCATACGATGTCCTGCTGCAGGGCATTTATCTGCTCACGACTCAGTGATATGCCAGCGGTCAGCTGCAAGGCCTCTGATGCAGCAATGGCATTCTGCATGAGGTATTCGTACTGGGATTTTTCATCTGCAATAAGGGGATCAAGAAAGCGCGAGCCTATGCTGGCCAGCAAAGAGTCACGGATCAGCAAAAGCTCGTAATAGCTGTCTCCCAGACGACGCTGGGTAATGCCCGGTTGCCACGACAACTGGCCAATGAGATATCCGGAGCCGAGAAACCCTGTATACGTATTGAGGGCAGGATCTGTTTCGACGAGATAAGAGTGGCCCGGAGGATTGATGTGAAATATCCCATTGCCAGGCAAGTGAAAGCCCGGAAGTGCAGTGGGATCAAGCAAGCCCGGCAAATTGCCGACAGTAACTGCTTCAACAGGTGCAGGAGGCGTAAGGTCGTTCCAAGGACCGCTCATGCGCCCTGTCTGTGACACACTTTCTGCGGTGCACTTGCTGCCCGGATCCTCCCCTGCTCCTGGCGAGCAGGAAACAACGACACCATGCAAACTCACACTCTGTCCTTCCAGAATGGATTTTACGGTGATGGTTGCACCACTCTCGGCAGGGAGAGTCGATTTATTTTCATAATTATTGCAAGTGGTTCCGCGCGTACTGTGATCTGTACAGATATGCCAGCGATCAGACTTCTTTACTTCAATTTTATCTATCAGCTCTGTGCCGGTATTGAAAATAGCATCGGCATTTATATCGAGTACATGGCCGGCCGATATTGTACTGCGATCATTTTCTACCGTATCTGCATCAATGATAATGTCTTGGCCCGCAATGATATTGCCACGCAGGCCTTCGGAGGCCGCCGAATAGTGCGTTGTCGTCCTCTGATAGCGATAGGCATGTAGGCCACTGGTGCTGGATATACCAATACCGTAGAAATTTGCCCACTCGGTCTTGTTGGGGCTGTAGGTATACACTGATGGCAAGATGCTGGTGCTGACGGCCCAAGCAAGATTTATATTACGAACACCTCGGGCTTCGATTTGGATGCTGCCATTTAGCGACTCGATCTGCGAGCCGTAATTGGTCAGTTCATTTAATGCTCCGCCATCCGCACGGCGAATGATGATATCACCCGTGCTCAGAATGGAGGCCGAGGCCGTGCTATTTTCTGAGCCATTATTGAGATTATCGCGAATAAGCAGAGTTGCGCTGTCTCGGCCAAAAATTATGCCGTCATTGTCCAGGCTCTCTGCCTGTGCCGTAAAATTACCTTGCACTGCCAGTAGCCCTGCGGCTTCCACACGGATTTTCTGACCTCGTAATACGGCATCCCCTGCACTGGCAACACGACTGTTAATGGCAATATTGCCCTGACTGGATTGAAGCAAGAGCGAGCCAGGTGCATTTAGGGATTCTGCATTCAAGACAATATCGGACGTTGCGAACAGACTTAGCCAGCCATCCGCTGCAATTACTCCTCCACTTTGCACTTGATCAAACACTGGCAAGTACAGACTCATATCACCGGCACTTCGTAACGCGCCATTTTCGTTCTGCAAAACGACGTCCTGAGTAAGAGTCAGCTTGCCCACAGCATCTATGCGGCCATCACGATTATCTACACCCTGCGTGAGGTTCAACGCGACGGCGCCGTTGCTGGCAATGCCGCCGCCTCGATTATCCAGAAGCTTCGACTTTACATTGAGACCGGCATTGCCTTGCAGCAAACCCATGCTGTTGTCTAACGGTCCATTAACCAGATCAATGTCTAGAAAATCTGTGCTGATTAAACGCCCCTGAGCATTGTTTATGCTGCTTGCTTTAAGATTCAACGCCCCGCCACTTTGTAAATCACCGTTGCGGTTATCCAACTCGCCGCTCAGTGTCAGAGCCGCATTACCTTGCTGACTCTGGAGGCGCCCTCTATTAGTTAATTGCATTGCGGTAATCGTCAAATCTTTGGCAGCAAGCAGTTGCCCATGATTGTCGATCTGCTGCCCTGACAAGGTCATCGTGCCTTCGCTGCCGACATTGCCGAGATAGTTCTGTGTTTCTGCATGCACGACAAGATTGCCACGTACAGCCAACTCACTATCGGCCGCTGTATCAACCGTGGCCGCACTAATTTCTGTTGCGGCACCTGTCACCGAGATACCCTCGGCCAATGTGAGTTTGCCGCCTACGGCGAGCTTCACCATACCGCCCGCAGCAAGGCCATCACGCTCATCATCACCATTGCTGTAAATGCCGAGACTGCCTTCCGTGTTTATATCGGCCGTCTGCGCAGCACTAGCGCTGACCAGTCGCACATCGCCCTTACTCGAAATTTCAAGCTTGCCCGTGAGTGCTGTCACCGGGCCACTGAGGCGCATACCTAGCCCCGCGTCTGTACCAAGCAGGCTGATGGTATTGGCATACATGCCGCCCAAGGCACTGCTATCTATGGAATAAGTAGGCTCAAGCACAGGGCTTGTGATGGATACATAACTACCATCTGTATTGATGCGATTGCTGCCTGCCAATATCTGCAAATCTTTGGCATACAGAGCGGCGTTCAGCTCCAGCACTCGGGTGTAGAGCGCCAACCTCTCTGTGTTACTGGCATTTAAGCCTGTCCCATCGATGTGCAGTACGCCTCCTTGCACATCAAACCCTCCCAGTGATCCATCACTATTAAAGAAGGGTTTTCCCGTGCTCAAAGTGGCTTTTGCCGTGTTGATGAAGCCACATCCTCTGCATGTAATGCCGTAAGGATTGGCAACGATGACATCTGCTTTCTGGCCCGCGACCTCCATATACCCTTCCAAGCGGCTTGGGTTGGCAGTCGTTACCTCATTAAGAATGAGACGTGCTGAGCCCGCAGCCACATTGGCATTGCCCATGACATAACCACCCAATTGTGTATTCACGGCTTGGGCGCTGTTATTCAGGATTAGCCCTTTGCTCGTCACATCAAATTGCGTGTAGCTATTGTGAGAAATACCTGCTGCACCAGGCTTGGCAATATCAACAACCGGCACGCCGTTAGCTGACTGATTAATGCCCGTAGAAGAATTAACCGGTGCAACTCCCCCGGCATATGAAATATTGAAAAATGGCTGCCATATCTGCACGGCTATAAGAGCCCAGCAGACCCTTTGTTTTACGCTTTTATTCCTGGCTTTCTCTTCCATGAGCTTCACCATTGCATGCTTAAGCTAGCATCAAGCTGCCAGCTTTGAGGCGCCTCAATATCACCTGCACCAAGGGGTACAGATGCACTCAAGTGCATGACCAATTTTCTCCAAGGCAGAACCGTGCCTAATGCAAACGAACTTAGCTGAGTCTTTTCCTCGCCAAATGAAGTCACTGAGCCAATTGCCCAATTGATTGCGGCTGTCGTGCGTATCTGGGTGAGGCCGGCGTAATTCAAAAGCACCGGATAGGCCATCTCCACTTTTGCCGCGGCGCCTTTGTCTGAGTTTATGGAAAGCGGTGAAAATCCGGGTACTTGGCCGGTCAATGTAAATTGCTCACTGACCGCAAGCTGATGGCTGCTCCATTGGCCATTTATGACGCCGGAAAGACTTAGAAGGTCAAACTGATACTGCAGCCGGGATGAAAGTAGGGCGCGCTTGTAGTTAGCGTCATAGGGAGAAGGCCGGGCTGGGCTTATTGCTTGGCCGCTCTCAAGATCAAGCGTGGTATCCAGTACCCAAGGATGGGCGACGCAAGAAAAATCACTGCGCAAGCCCGTTGCCTCTACGCGGTAACTGGAAACGCCAACTGTAGTGCCATCGATATAGTTATCGCTGATTCTCTGCTTGTGATGTAGCGCAATGCTGATGCGTCGGTGAGCATCCCGGAAAATATTGCGAGCCGCCTCTATCCGCCAAGCACGGCTTTCGCCAGTGGCCCGGAAAGTGGTAATTCCGGCAATAAGCTCATTCTCATAGTCAAAGCTATCTGCACCCAAACTGATGCGCCACCAACCCAAGGGCAGGTCGTAATCAATACTGCCGCCATTGGCATCATCAACCTGATTGTCCTTGAGGTTGGCGTTGAGCCCGAGAATGAGTCGATCTGCCAAGCGTAATGGGCTGTCCAAAGTCAGATTGGCGCGCAAATTATTGGTCGCATCCTCTCCATTCAGGGCTTCGCTTTGCCAAGCGAGCCCTACTTGCCAGGGTTCGGCTCGTACCACATTGATATCCACCAAAGAACCGCCGGGCAGTTGGCCAGGCTGCAACTCCATGCTTGCTCGGAAAGAGGCCAGGCGATTGAGGTTATCCACGGTCTGCTCCAGCGCGCGTAACTGCAGCAGATCACCCGTTTGCACAGGACTGGCAAAGGCCAGCTCCATGCCGCTCAAGGCAAAAGCGCGCAGCCCTTCTACCCGCCCCGGCCAAACGGTTAGCAGGAGTTGGCCACTGGACAGATTCTGTTCAGGAACAACTACGCGCGTGGTGATCAAGCCCTCTGCTAATGCCTCGGCATTCAATGCCTCCTGAAGGCCGGCAAGATCATGGGCCTGCAGGCAACGTCCGGACCAGGCAGTTAGAATGGCCTCAACTCGTCTCGGACTCAGAATGTTGTCGGGCTGAAGCTGGATTTGACGTATGGGGAAACAAGGTCCTGCCACAGACTCTGGAAGTGGCGGTTCAGAATTGGCAGGCGGCAGAGGCTCAGCGTCACTATGTGCCTCCTCCCAACGCCGATCGCGCCGCTCTTGCTCACGGCGATCAATGTCTTGTTTAAGAAGTCGCTCGGCGCCTGGTGCCGCATGCGCCGGCATCTGGGCAAAGAGACTCACTGCCAGCGTCATGCCAGCAATCGGCCACATCCTTGTGAGCATTTTTGTACAGTCAAACTAGAGAGTTGCGGATTTTAGGGAGACTCTGTCTCGATGACAATTTGTGGAAATTACGCAGGGTAATCTCGCACAATGCAGATCGCTCATGGAGTGATGCCTCAGGCAAGGAGTGCCTACATGCCGCTTTTGCTTTTCCCCCGCCAGATTTGGCTCATGCTGTTATTGTTGCCCGCCTGCGCAAGCGCTGACTCTTTAGTCTTCTCTAGCCCTGCCTGTGCAGACTCAACTTTTCTATCTGCAGAAAAAAGTGTTGCTGATGGCCCGGATTACGCCGTCATTAATCAGATTCTGACTTCGACGAACCGGAAGCTACGTCTTACACAGCTACCTGAACTGATTCATATAACGGAAAGCCAGAACAGCGCCGAAGCATTAGCTATCGTTGCGCATCTGCGCTTGGCGCTTTCACAAGCCCAAGCTCTGGATGCCCAATACGAAGCTGCCAGCAAAACACTGAAGGCTCTACCGCTGGACAGCTCACTGGCACCTGAGGCACTGAGTCAACTTGCGGAAATCGAAGTTCTGCGTAAACAGCCCGATGCCGCCGTGCAATGGCTTCGACAACTCGCTGATCTATTCCCGAATGAACCCTTGGCGGCGCAGGGGCTCATTCGTGCAGCAGCCATCAGCTCCCGAAACTCGCTCCCGCTTTTGCAGGAGTCTGTGCGCCTCGCCGATGCGCAACTGGCTGAGGCCCGTTATTGGGAGACCCGAAGTCGTCAGACAGATTTTCTGGATGAGGCAGATACACGTCGGCTTCCGGGTACATTGTGGCGCCTGACAAAAGCCACACTGACTGATCCAACCTTTGCGGCGGCAGATATCAAACAAACCCGTGCCCGACAAAAACTGCAATGCCTAATTTCCTCACAGAGTGCTCATGCCGATTTACTGGGGAAAAATCCCATGTTGCTGGCTGATCTATCAAACACCGTGGCCACTCTGGATGTGCAACTTCAGAGGGAAAAGACCGAATTGGCAAATCGCGAGGCTGTATTCCTTACGGCCGCTTCTGACTGGAAAAATTGTCGCAGCAAGAGTCGTGAATGTTCGCCCCAACAGCACACGCGTGACGAAGCTGGGCATGCGCTGACGGGCTGGCGTAACAGGATTACTGTGCTGGAGAAGAAAATTGATTTTTTACGCCGAGAACAAGTGGCGCTTCCCGGCCGATGGCAACAAGATGCTAAAGACGCTCAATCATTGGCTGCTTTATTGACGGAAGAGCGTAGTCATGCGCGGCAGATCATGGGCCCATTGCTACAGGATGCCATTCAAGGCTCTCTGACAAAGCTGGAGGAGATTGCGGCACAAGCCCACTATCAGCTGGCACTGGCACAAGACCCACGCCTTTCCCGCTGACAGGGAAATTAGCCGGGCTCGCGAATATAGCCCAGCGTCTTCTTCTGATATTTCTCACGCTTCAGCATCTGACGCAGAAACTTTAGGGTTTGTGCAGGCTCGTCGGGCAGGTTGTAGTTGAAGAGCATGGGCGGCACATAGCCGCCCGGGTCGCCCTCGCCCCACATTTCTATTTTTACGATGCCGTCATTTTCTGGCGTGAGGCGCCAGAGGCTGCTCATATTGAGCAGGCGCACGCGTTTGGGATTATTCGTGACGAAGCCTTTTTCAGGGCGCGTGGTGATTTCCACCACGCCACTCTTGTCTTGCTTCAGGCGGGAATGCAGAACGGCTTCGCGCTCGAGAAAGGGATAGGGCAGTTTGTAGATGCTGTGCACCCACATTTCGCGATTGGCATCACGGCGCAGCAACTTGGTGCTGCGCAGACGAGCGATCCATTCCGGCATGGCGGGCACATCGGAAAGCACGGCTACCACGGTGGAGAGCCGAGTTTGCACGCGGGTAACGGCATAGAAATTGTTATAGGAGGAGCCGGGTGTTTCACGCAGGTAAACGCGAATATCGCGCGTATTGTCCTGGCGCGAAAGCTGCCACTCACTGGCAGGAGCCGCTGCTGTGCATACGCACAGCAGCAATGCCAGGCACAGACTGCGCTCCATGCGCCAAGCTCCCTTAGTCGCCAATCTTTCTAGCAGCCGGCTTTATTTGATGTGGGCGAGAATGCCATCGAGCTCATCAAGCGAGTTATAGCTGATGACCAGACGGCCTTTGCCTTTGGCGTTGTATTCGATTTGAACGGGTGCGCCGATTTTTTCTGCAATGGTGTCTTGCAGCTTGCGCACATTCGGGTCCAGCGTTTTATCTGTTTCAGCGGGCTGATCTTTTTGAGCAAGCAGCGTGCGCACCAGAGCTTCGGTCTGGCGCACGGAAAGGCCTTTGGCCACCACGGCTTTAGCAGCCTTGCCCTGCATGTTTTCTGGCAGACCCAGCAGCGCTTTGGCGTGGCCCATTTCCAAATCGCCATGCTCGAGCAGGGTTTTGGCTTCGCCATTTAGCGACATCAAACGCAGAAGATTGGTAACGGTGGCGCGAGATTTACCCACGGCATCGGCAATCTGCTGATGGGTGGACTGAAACTCATCGGCGAAGCGTTGCATGGCAATCGCTTCTTCCATGGGATTCAGATTTTCGCGCTGGATGTTTTCGATGAGCGCCATGGCGATGGCGGTTTCATCCTGAATATCGCGGACGATGGCGGGAATGGTGTCTATGCTGGCCAGCTGAGTGGCGCGCCAGCGGCGCTCACCCGCGATGATTTCGTATTTGTTTTCGCCGATGGGGCGAACCACGATGGGCTGCATCACGCCCTGGGTCTTGATGGAATCGGCCAGCTCTTGCAGGGCGGCCGGGTCCATATCGCGTCGTGGCTGATAACGGCCACGCTGCAGGAATTCCACCGGGATGTTTTTCAGCTGGCCATCCGCCGGCACTTTTCCTTCTTCCACGGCGGCAACGGTTTCTTTCACTTGCTTCACGCCCGAGAGGAGAGCGTCTAATCCACGCCCGCCACCCAGTCCGCGTTTTTTCGTTGTCGTCGTCATGATGCAACCTCAGCGCCGCAAGGCGGCGTTAAATCCAGTCAAAAAAAGATTTCTTCAAACTGAAGAAAAAACCAAAAAGAGAGGGTGGAGCATTGCCCCGAAGACGCCTCCCTGCGTCCTGTATCTGTAATGTCGTCTTAGGCGGTTGCTGCGGCTTCGCGCGGGCTGTCCTGACGGCGCAGCAATTCTGCGGCCAGTGTCAGATAGGACATGGCACCACGCGAGGCTTTGTCATACATGAGCACGGGCATACCATGCGCCGGCGCTTCGGCCAAACGCACATTGCGCGGAATGATGGTGTCGAAAAGGCGATCCGGGAAATGATTTTCCAACTCGGCCGAGACATCCATGGCCAAGGTGTTACGCGGATCAAACATGGTGCGCAGGATGCCGGTTACACGCAGGCCGGGATTCACGGTCTGCTTTACTTGATCGATGGTATCCATCAAGGCCGCGAGTCCTTCAAGCGCAAAATATTCGCACTGCATGGGAATGATGACGCCATCGGCAGCAACGAGACCGTTCACGGTGAGCATATTCAATGAAGGTGCGCAGTCGATGATGATGAAATCGTAGCGATCCAGTATCGGCGCCAGTGCCTGCTTTAAACGCAGCTCACGGCCGATGGCATTCATAAGCTCGACTTCGGCGGCAACAAGATCGCCGTTGGCGCCAATGAGGTGATAACCGGCTTCGAGGTTGGTGACGATGGCTTGGTCTACGGTGCATTGGCGTGTGAGCACTTCATACACGCCGTTTTCCATTTCGTGCTTGTCGGCACCCGAGCCCATGGTGGCATTGCCCTGCGGATCGAGATCGATGAGCAGTACGCGGCGTTTGGTGGCCGCGAGCGAGGCAGCAAGATTGACGCTGGTGGTGGTTTTACCCACGCCACCTTTCTGGTTGGCTACCGCCAGAATCTTGTCCATGTTCTCTCCGCAATTGGCTGGCCGTCCTCGGCCCGCACATCAATTCTTTTTGAGCCGCACCAGATGCCGCTCTTCGTTCAGGAAGGGCACCTTGAGTGGCAGGATTTCTGCCACAGCAACGCTTGCCGGCAGTGCTGCAATTTCTTCATCAGGGCGTACGCCCTTCATGGCGAGAAACTCCCCGCCGGCATTGAGTAGTTGTTCGCTGCCTTCCACCATATCGGCCAGGGTGGCAAAGGCACGGCTGGTCACAATATCAAAGCGCTCTTCAAATTCTTCCACGCGGCTCTGCACCGCGATGGCATTGCCAACTTTCAGATCAGCAATGGCCTGACGCAGAAAGCGAACTTTCTTGCCGTTGCTATCGAGCATCGTCACGTTCAGATCCGGCTTCACCAACGCCAGTACAAAGCCCGGCAGGCCGGCGCCCGTGCCCACATCAATCAGGCTGGCACCCTGCACATGGGGCAGAATGCTCAAAGAATCCAGCAGATGCTTGACCACCATCTGTTCCGGATCGCGCACGGCCGTGAGGTTATAGGCCGCATTCCATTTCAGCAGCAAGGCCAGATAGCCCAACAGCTTTTCTTCACTATTGGCAGGCAGGGTCAGGCCCAGCTTGCCGATACCTTCATGCAGTTTGTTTGCCAGACTCGGGGCCAGCACCGCTTCACTCGTCCGCATCAGGCAATCTGTTCCGTCAAAGTACTGCGCAGGCCATGCTTCTTGATCCAGATCATGAGCAGGGAAACCGCCGCCGGCGTTACGCCCGGAATGCGGCCGGCCTGGGCCAGTGATTCCGGACGGCCATTCTTGAGCTTGGCGAGGACTTCGTTTGAGAGGCCCTTCACAGCGTCGTAATTGAAGTCGGCCGGCAGTCGGGTTTCTTCATGGCGCTTGAGGCGATCAATTTCTTCGGCCTGCCTGTCGATATAGCCAGCGTAACGCGCATTGATTTCAATTTGCTCGCCCACGTCTGCACTGGCTTCGCTTCCGCCCAGTGCGTGAATGTGCGCATAGGAAACCTGCGGTCGCTTGAGCAGATCCATCAGGGAAAATTCGCGCGCCAGATCTTGTCCGGTGCTTTGCGTGAATTGCGTGGCCATGGCTGTCCCCGGATGCATCCAGGTAGAGCGCAGACGCTGCGTTTCGCGCTCGACGGCTTCCATTTTTTCGCTGAAGGCCGCCCAGCGTGCATCGTCCACCAAGCCGAGCTCGCGGCCTTTGGCGGTGAGACGTTGATCGGCATTGTCTTCGCGCAGCATGAGGCGGTATTCGGCACGCGAGGTGAACATGCGATACGGCTCTTTGGTGCCGAGCGTGATGAGGTCATCCACCATCACGCCGAGATAGGCTTCATCGCGCGTGGGATACCAGCCTTCTTTTTCCTGCGCGAGCAGGCCGGCATTAAGGCCGGCGAGCAGGCCTTGCGCACCCGCTTCTTCATAGCCGGTGGTGCCATTGATCTGGCCGGCAAAGAACAGACCGCTGATCACTTTGGTTTCCAGGGTGTGCTTCAAATCCTGCGGATTGAAGTAGTCGTATTCAATGGCATAGCCGGGGCGCGTGATGTGCGCGTTTTCCATGCCCCGTATCGAACGCACAAGTGCAATCTGGATATCAAACGGCAGCGAGGTGGAAATGCCGTTGGGATAAAGCTCGCTGGTATTCAGGCCTTCGGGCTCGATGAAAATCTGGTGCGAATTCTTGTCAGCAAAGCGGTGAATCTTGTCTTCGATGCTGGGGCAGTAACGCGGGCCCACACCTTCAATCACGCCGGTATACATGGGCGAGCGATCCAGACCGCCGCGAATGATGTCGTGCGTTTTTTCATTGGTGCTGGTGATCCAGCAACTCACCTGCTGTGGATGCATGTCGCGCGCGCCCATAAAGGACATCACGGGCAGCGGCGTATCGCCCGGCTGCTCCTGCATCACAGAAAAATCCACACTCTTGGCGTCGATGCGCGGCGGTGTGCCAGTTTTGAGACGGCCGACACGCAAGGGCAGTTCGCGAAGACGGTTGGCCAGAGCAATCGAGGGCGGATCACCGGCACGGCCGCCGCGATGGTTTTCCATGCCGATATGTATGGTGCCGCCGAGGAAAGTACCGGTGGTAAGCACCACGGTTTTGGCATCGAAGCGAATACCGGTCTGCGTGACCACGCCTTTTACGGCTTCGCCTTCCACGATGAGATCGTCAGCGGCCTGCTGGAAGATGTCGAGATTGGACTGGCTTTCCAGCATGGCGCGTACGGCTGCTTTGTAGAGCACGCGATCGGCTTGCGCACGCGTGGCGCGCACGGCCGGGCCTTTGCTGGAATTGAGAATGCGGAACTGGATGCCGCCTTTGTCAGTGGCCAGTGCCATGGCACCACCGAGTGCATCAATTTCTTTAACGAGATGCGATTTGCCTATGCCACCGATGGCGGGGTTGCAGCTCATCTGTCCCAGCGTTTCCACATTGTGCGTGAGCAACAAGGTAGCGCAGCCCATGCGTGCGGCCGCCAGCGCGGCTTCGGTGCCGGCATGGCCGCCGCCGATCACGATCACGTCATAGGTCTTGGGATAGCGCATAAACAGCCCGGCCTGTGGAGGCAGTAGGGGTCAGCAAAAAGGGGGAACGTAGTATAAGGGCTCACCCGGCAAAGAGAAGCGCCGTGTTCATTTTCTGACCAGCCAACCATTCGCCCTGAGGACGCCCGCCATGAGCCAGCCTGTACCCAGTCTTGATGCGCTTTTTGCCCCGTGGTTGCCGGCCTTGGGCAAGGATGCATTGCCTTATCGCAATCACGTGGAACGCCTGCTGGCCATCTGTATGAAAATCAATCAGCCGTTGGTGGAGTCTGAATTACTGGCGTTTCGCGTGGCCGCCGTTTTTCATGATCTGGGTATCTGGAGTGACGGCACTTTCGACTATCTGCCGCCTTCGCGACAGCGGGCCTTGGACTGGCTGCAGGCCCAGGGTCTGGCCGACAAAGTCGGACTGGTGGAGGCGCTGATAGAAAACCATCACAAGATCAGGGCAGCCGGTGATCACGCCAATGCGGTGGAAGTCTTCCGTCGTGCCGACTGGATGGACGTAAGCCTGGGCCTGATCAACTTCGGTCTGCCCCGAGCCGAATACCGCGCCATCCTCAAAACCTTCCCGGATGCCGGCTTCCATAAAAGACTGCTTCAGTTAGGCGGTAAGCAAATGCTCACCAAGCCTTGGCAGCCTCTGCCCATGATGCGTTGGTGATTCGCTGCTGTGTCGCCTAGAGGCTGATGTCGCGCGTCTCGCCCAAGCGCCAAACCGCAAAAAGACTGAGTAGCGCCGCCACGGTGACATAGCCGCCCACCCAAGCCAAGCCGCCCTGCTCCACCAATAGTTGGGCCAGCGCCGGGGCAAAAGAAGCGCCGATAATGCCGCCGATGTTGTAGCTCACCGAGGCGCCGGTATAGCGCACCGCCGTAGGAAAGAGCTCGGGCAGGAAGGCGCCCATGGGCCCGAAGGTGATGCCCATGAGGAAGAGCTCCAGCGCCAAAAAGGTAGTGATGGCCACCGGATCAGCGCCGGCAAAAAAGGGCTGCATGAGGAAACCGGAAACGGCGGCAGCGGCCATGCCCGTCATCATCACCGGGCGCCGGCCGAAGCGATCCGCCAGAGCAGCAGAAAGCAGAATCCCGATGGCCATGAAAACGATAGCAATCAGCTCTAGCGCCAGAAAATCCGGCCGGCTGAAGCCCAGCGTCTTGGTGCCATAGCTCAGGGAAAAAACGGTGGCGATGTAGAAAAGGGCATAGCAGACCACCATGGCGAATGTGCCCAGTAAGGTGCTGCGGCCATGCTCACGCAGCAGAGTGAAGAGCGGCACTTTCACTTTTTCTTCGCGGGCCATGGCCTCACGGAAAACTGGCGACTCCACCAGGGCCAAGCGCACATATAGCCCTAAGGCCAGCATCACGGCACTGACCAGAAATGGGATGCGCCAGCCCCAACTGCGGAACTGCTCATCGCTTAGGGTCAGAGCCAGCAGCAGAAAAAGTCCATTGGCAAAAATGAAACCGATGGGCGCACCCAGCTGGGGAAACATGCCGAACCAGGCGCGCTTACCAGGTGGCGCATTTTCCGTTGCCAGTAAGGCCGCCCCGCCCCACTCCCCGCCGAGACCAATGCCCTGACCGAAACGCAGCAGGCAAAGAATCACCGGCGCCCAGATGCCGATCGTGGCATGCGTGGGCAGCAGCCCGATCAGCGTGGTTGAGACCCCCATGATGAGCAGTGAAGCCACCAAGGTGGACTTGCGCCCGATGCGGTCGCCGAAATGTCCGAACAGGGCTGAACCTAAGGGGCGAGCAATAAAGGCAATGCTGAAACTGGCAAAGGCCGCCAGCAGCTGTGCACTTTCTGATTCGCCGGGAAAGAACAGCGGGCCCAGCACCAGTGCCGCCGCCGTGGCAAAAATATAGAAGTCGTAAAACTCGATGGAGGTGCCGACCAGACTGGCCATGATGATGCGGCCAGTGCTATTGGGATTCGCTGTACTCATAAACAAGCCCCATAGCAGCGGCTAACGCCGTTCCTAGAAAAGAAAACCGAGCGCATCCGGCGAAGACCATTCCGGACATGCTCCGGGATACTCTTGTTACCGGCCCACGCTGCATCGTCAAGGTCATGAAAAGTCGTCATGTCATTTGCCGATACAGAAACTGGAGAAGATACGACCGAGAAGATCGTCCGGTGTAAATTCGCCGGTGATTTCGGAAAGTGCGTTCTGCGCCGCGCGCAAGTCTTCCGCGACCAGCTCACCGGCCGCCGCTTGCAGCAATTGCTGCAGGGCAATATCCATGGAGGCGTCGGCCTTTTCCAAAGCATCCAGATGCCGGCGCCGGGCACTGAACAGACCCGCCTCGCCGCTTGCAAAACCCATGGCATCTTTCAAGGTCTCGCGTAGCCGAGACAGGCCTTCACCTGTTTGTGCAGACAGCCGCAGCAGGGTATGGGGCTGAACGGGCGGCAACTCTTCGCTGCCCAAGCCGCCAAGCAGATCAATCTTGTTGGCAATAAAGATGAGCTTTTGCGCAGATGGCAGTGGCGAAAAAAAGTTGGCGGCCTGCTGCAAGGGATGCTCCGCGCGGCTGGCATCAAACACAAACAGCACACGATCCGCTTTTTCCACTTCGCGCAGAGCACGACGCACACCTTCCTGCTCCACCACATCCGTGGTTTCACGCAGCCCGGCTGTATCGATAATGTGCAGGGGCATACCATCAATCTGTATATGTTCGCGCAATACATCGCGAGTGGTGCCGGCGATGTCCGTCACAATGGCGGCATCAAATCCGGCCAGCGCATTGAGCAGGCTGGATTTGCCGGCATTGGGTTTACCGGCAATCACTACCTGCATGCCTTCGCGCAGCAAGGCGCCTTGTCTGGCCTGCGCCTGTACATCAGCGAGTTGCGTTTGCAACTCGCGCAATTTTTTTTCCACATGGCCATCGGAAAGGAAATCGATCTCCTCATCAGGGAAATCAATCGCGGCCTCTACATACATGCGTAGATGTATGAGCTCTTCGACCAGCCCATGCACTTTTTCCGAGAACATGCCGGAAAGCGAGCGCAGAGCCGACTTCGCTGCCTGTTCAGAGCCGGCATCGATGAGATCCGCAATAGCCTCGGCCTGCGCCAGATCCAGTTTGTCGTTAAGAAAAGCGCGCTCGGAAAATTCACCGGGCCGGGCCATACGAGCACCCAAAGCCAGCACGCGTTTGAGCAAGAGATCCATGACAACAACACCGCCATGGCCTTGTAGCTCTACAACATCTTCGCCGGTAAACGATTTGGGATTCTGAAAGGCCAGCAACAAACCTTCGTCAATGGCACTGCCATCTTCATCGCGGAAAATGGCAAACAGTGCCTGCCGTACAGGGAGGGTTTTCTCGCGCTGCAAAAGCGCCTTTGCAATACCGTGCGCACGTGGGCCGGAGATGCGAATGATGCCTACGCCCCCGCGGCCGGGAGGTGTCGCAATGGCAGCGATGGTGTCCTGATTTTTCATGATGCCTTCACAGGGCTTTCATCTAGGCCAAAAGCATAAGGCCCCTTGCGGAGCCTTATGGGTTTTGCATCAGGCTTTTTTGCCTTCTGCTGCTTTTTCTATTTGTTTGGTAATTACCCACTGCTGGGCAATTGAGAGCAGATTGTTAACCACCCAGTACAGCACGAGGCCGGAGGGGAACCAGAGGAACATGAAAGTGAAGACGATGGGCATCAACTTCATGACACGGGCCTGCATGGGATCAGGTGGCGCCGGATTCATCTGCATCTGCAGGAACATGGAAGCACCCATGATGAGCGGCAGGATGAAGTAGGGATCCATCACTGAAAGATCATTGATCCACAGTATCCAGGGCGCATGACGCAGCTCCACCGACTCCATCAACGTCCAGTAAAGCGCAATGAAGACGGGCATCTGTACCAGTATCGGCAGGCAGCCTCCCAGCGGATTGATTTTCTCTTTCTTGTAGAGATCCATCATCGCCTGGGAAAGTTTGGCGCGATCACCGCTGTGCTGTTCCTTTATGCGCTGTAGCTCCGGCGTGACGCGGCGCATATGCGCCATGGACTTGTAACTGGTGGCAGAAAGCTGGAAGAAGGCTGCTTTCACCAGCATGGTCAAGACCACAATCGACCAACCCCAGTTACCCAGCACGCCATGGATTTTTACCAGCAACCAGAACAGGAACTGGGCAATAAACCAGAGCCAGCCAAAATCCACCGTAAGCTCAAGGCCTTCGGAAATCGCTTCAAGTTTTTTCTGGATTTTTGGACCGGCATAGAGCGCGGCTGCAACCGTTTTGGTTTCGCCCGGCGCTACTGTGATTTCCGCGCCGGTATAACCAACGAAGTTTTCGCCGGTATCCTTGTTCACACGCGTGGTGTAGGTATTGCTGCTTTTGGCATCCGGCACCCAGGCCGTCACGAAGTAATGCTGTACCAGCGCCGCCCAGCCACCGGTCACGGTTTCTTTCAGCGGCTTGTCACCCAGATCTTTGAGCGTGTGTTTGTTATAGGATTTTTCCGGCGTCCACCAGGCTGCACCCAAAAACGTGGACATGCCGAAGCCCTGCGATGCCGTGCTCGGGTCTTTGCTGTTATCGCGCTTGAGCTGGCCGAAGCTGAGGCCATGCCAAGGCGCTGTTCCCTTGTTGGCGATTTCGTAGCGCAGTTTGATGAGATAGTCGCCGCGGGTAAATTCATAAATCTTGCGGATTTCCACACCGTCTTGTGCCGGCAGCGTCAGTACGACCTGCAGCGTGTTCTCACCATCCTTGAGAGAAAAAGCAGCGGTGCTCGCCTGGTAGAGCGGACGACCTGCCTTGTTGGCATCAGGACCATTGCTGCCAATCAGGCCGCTTTGGGCAATAAAGGTACGGGTCTGGGAATTATCCAGCAGTACAAAAGCACTTTTGTCTTCCACGGTATGCGTATAGGCCGGCAAGGCCGCACGCACGATGTCTCCACCTTTTGGATCAATACGGATGTCAAACACATCCGTCTTCACTGAAATCAGGCTGGTGGAAATTGTCTGGCTGGGCGCTGCTGGTGTTTCCGCTTTTTGCGGTGCTTCCGGAATATCACTATTAGTGGCGCTTGTTGTTGCAGCTGGCTCAAGCGGAGTATCAGCAAGCGCTTCAACAGCAGGCTTGGCTTCCGGTGCTTGCGCAGCAACGGCACCATAATCCTTCTGCCAGTTGATCATCATGAAATAGCCAAGCACAGCCATGGCGACGATGAGTAAGGTGCGACGAAGTTCCATAAATCAGGACGCCTTGCAGGAACGCGCACGCGCGCGCAGGGAAAATTCTTGGGGAACGGGATCAGCCCCGCCCTCGCTCAGGGGATGGCAGCGCAATATACGATGGCCGGCCAGATAAAGCCCGCGGGCAACACCGAAACGGGAAATGGCTTCTTCCGCGTAAGCAGAGCAGCTGGGATAGAAACGACAGTGCGGTGCCATGAGCGGGCTGATGGCCGTGCGATAAAAGCGTATGGGCAGGATCAGCAGGATTTTCATACCTGTGCTCCGGGCTCCTGAGCTTTTTCCGTGGTTGATTTTGCCGCCTTGCGTTGAACCCGTTTCCAACCCTGCAGCAAAGCTTGCCGGAAGGTTTCGGACGCAATCGTGGCGAGATCGTTTCTCGCCATGAAAATCATGTCTGCAGCAGGAAGGCTGGACTGGTTCTGGCGAAAGCTTTCACGAACGGTGCGCTTGAGACGATTGCGGTCTACCGAGCGCCGGACTTTTTTCTTGGCAATCACCAAGCCTAAGCGTGGGTGATCAAGTCCATTGGGGCGAATCAGCAGCAGGAACTGTGCTTCGCCGACCTTGAACGCTGCGCTGTCAAAAACCGCCTGGAATTCCGCCGGCCGCAACAGTCTGTGGGTCGGCGGAAATCCGCAGCGCTGGTTCAAGTTCTACAGGTTAAACAGTGAGTTGCTTACGGCCTTTGGCACGACGACGGGCAAGGACGGCACGACCGTTCTTGGTTGCCATGCGGGCACGAAAGCCATGGACACGGGCACGCTTGAGAACGCTGGGCTGGAAAGTACGTTTCATGATGGTCGCTCAAAAATGAACATGACCCGACCGGGTCGGAAAAGGCCGGCCATTCTAGGGAGGACCGGGGCAATTGGCAATGGGAAAGATGCGCTAGATAAAACTGGCCTCCGTCATGCATTAGGCTTTGGCCGAGACGCTTGCGGCGAGGCCGCCTGGTCCTCAAGTCCTTCTAATGATTTTAAAGGTATTTAGAAAGAAGATTACTTTATCTATTAGCTCAGGCTCCATCTGTGGAAAACTGGTTTTTATACTGAGTAATCAGCTGCTTAGACCATGTACAAAATTGTGGGTCAGTGGGGTCTCAAGCTCTTGAAAAGCAGTGTGCAGTTGTGGATAACTTGCAGCCTGATTTCTGCCCACCTGATTTGGCCGGCTTTTACCGGCATTCATCCACAGCCTTTGCGGTGGTGGTTTCCGGCAGGAACGTCCCCGTTTTCTATTGAATATTCGCCTTTCATCCTGTCGCCCTCTGGTGTCGGGATGTGGGGGTGACGGCTAGAATCGGTCTCTTTTTTTCGTTTTGTTGTTCAGGATGACCTTGTGGCAATTTGGCCGATCTGTCTGGAGCGTTTGCAGGATGAGCTTCCGCAGAATCTTTTTAATATGTGGATTCGGCCTCTGCAGGCTGAGGAAGGTGTGCAGACGCTAAAGCTGCTGGCCCCGAATCCCTTTTTTGTACGCCATATTGCTGACAAGTATCTGGGACGTATACGTGAGCTGACTCTGGATCTTAGTCAGGGTCGTTTGCAGAATGTTTTGCTGGAAGTGGGGAGTCGTCAGGACAGAGCGCCTGCACCGGTTGTGCCCGTGAATCGACCAGCGCCCCCTGCCGGGCAGAAGTCGGTTACGACACCGGATTCCTTGCCGAGGCTGTCGAGTAACCTCAATCCGCTATTCACCTTCGAGAATTTTGTTTCCGGCAAATCCAACCAGCTGGCTTTTGCGGCCTGCCACCAAGTGGCCGAGAAGCCAGGCAGTACAGGACATAATCCCCTGTTCATTTACGGCCCGACCGGTTTGGGTAAAACCCATCTTATGCATTCGGTAGGCAATGCCGTATTGAGGCTTAATCCGGGCGCGCGCATTCTCTACATCACCTCTGAGCGTTTTGTGGGTGACTTCGTGACGGCGCTGCAACGCGACCTCATGAATGATTTCAAACGGCTGTATCGCTCGCTGGATGTGCTGCTTATCGATGACATCCAGTTCTTTGCCGGTAAGGGCGGATCACAGGAAGAGTTTTTCCATACTTTCAATTCCTTGCTCGAAGGCTCTCGGCAAATCATCTTGACTTCTGATAAGTATCCTAGAGAAATCAATAACTTGGATGAAAGGCTCAAGTCCCGCTTTGCCTGGGGCCTGACCTTGCAGGTGGAACCGCCGGATCTGGAAACCCGTGTTGCCATCCTTATGAAAAAGGCCGAACAGAATGTGGTGGCCCTGCCCCAGCCTTCGGCTTTTTTCATTGCGCAGCATGTGCAGGCCAATGTGCGTGAACTGGAAGGCGCCTTGAACAAGGTGATCGCGACAGCGCGCTTCAAGGGCAAATCGGTTGATCTGGAACTGGTGAAGGAATCACTGAAAGATGTGCTGGCTGTGCGCGCCAAGCAAATCAATATCGAGAATATCCAGAAAGTAGTGGCGGAGTATTACCGCATTCCCTTGCGTGAACTCACCGGTAAAAAACGCAATCGATCCTATGCCCGTCCGCGGCAGGTGGCGATGGCACTTTCTCGTGAATTGACTGCACACAGTTATCCGGAAATAGGGCATGCTTTTGATGGTCGTGATCATTCCACGGTCATCCATGCCTGCGACAAAATTGATGATTTGAAAAAGGCCGATCCCAATATGGCCGAGGATTACAACAACCTTCTCCGCTTACTCCAGGCTTGAGTACAAGGAAGCAAAAGACCATGAAACTTTCGATTTCCCGTGATCAACTTCTGAAGCCCCTGCAACAGGTTTCCGGTGTGGTGGAAAAACGCCAGACCTTGCCTGTGCTGGCGAATGTTCTGCTGGTCGTGGATGCCGGCAAACTGGCGCTCACTGGTACAGACCTTGAGGTTGAGCTAGTGGCGCGGGCTGATCTGGCTGGCGAGTTTGGCGATGGTGAAATCACCGTCCCGGCACGTAAGCTGCTGGATATCTGCAAATCACTGCCCGCCTCTGCCGAGATTGAGCTCAAGCTTGATGCTCAGAAACTTACGCTGAAATCGGGCAAAAGCCGTTTCACACTGACCACACTGCCTGCCAATGAGTTTCCTAATCTGGAAGAAGGTGTGGGCGCATTCAGCTTCACCATCAACCAGAAGGCCTTGAAGAAGTTGATCGACAAGACTTCTTTTGCCATGGCGCAGCAGGATGTCCGTTATTACCTGAATGGCATGTTGTTTGAGGTGACTGCAGGTCGTTTGCGCACGGTGGCAACAGATGGCCACCGCTTGGCCATGTGTGATGCGGAAGCACGTACTGATAGCAATGATCGGATGCAGGTCATTGTTCCGCGTAAGGGCGTGCATGAACTGGCACGACTGCTGACCGATGACGAAGGTGAAGTCACCATCACTTTGGGCACCAACCATGTGCGGGCAACCGTGGGTAATGTGAGCTTCACGTCCAAGCTTATCGACGGCAAGTTTCCGGATTACGAGCGTGTGCTGCCTAAGGGTGGCGACAAGATTGTTCTCGCCAATCGAGAAGAACTGCGCCAATCGCTGTCGCGTGCCTCTATTCTTTCCAATGAAAAGTACCGTGGCATACGCCTGCTGCTGACCCCGGATTTGCTCCGTATTCAGGCCAATAATCCGGATCAGGAAGAAGCCGAGGATGACGTCACTGTCGAGTACAACGGCGGCAGTCTCGAAATCGGCTTCAATGTGCAATATCTGCTGGATGTACTGGGCGTGCTGGAAACTGCTACAGCCAAGCTGATTCTGGGCGATGCTAATAGCTCTGCACTTATGCAGGATGCTGATAACGGCTCTGCACTTTATGTTGTTATGCCCATGCGTCTTTGATCCAGGAGTCTGATTCTCAATGACTCTCTCCCGACTGGAGATTGCCCATTTGCGCAATCTCCAGTCTGTTTCACTCCTCCCCCATCCCCGACTCAATCTCCTCACCGGTGCCAATGGCAGTGGCAAAACCTCCGTGCTGGAGGCTTTGCATCTCCTGGGTCTGGGTCGATCCTTTCGCTCCGGCCGAGCTCGGCGTTTAGTTAACGACGAGCAGAGTCGTTCCACGGTCTTTGCCAGCTTTGTTGATCAAGGCATGGCGGGCATAGAGCGTGGCGCCAATGGCGAAACCCAACTCAAGCTTGATGGACGCTCGCAGATAACGCTGGCAGAACTGGCTCAGCGCCTACCTTTGGCGCTGCTGGACCCTGAATCCATGGATATTCTGGATGCAGGCTCCAAGCCCAGGCGGGCTCAGCTGGATTGGGGAGTGTTCCACGTGGAACATAGGTTTTACCCGGTTTGGCAGCGTTATCAACGCGCCCTTAAGCAAAGGAATTCCCTGCTGAGATCAGGTAGTATTGGCCGACTTGAATCCGCTGTCTGGGACCGTGAATTGGCGGACTCGGCAGCTCTCCTGCACACCTTCCGCAGTGAATATCTTCAGCGCTGGCAGCCCCTCTGGGAGGCCCGTATAGGGGATTTTTTACCTGATCAGGAGCTGTGCCTGGAGTACAGCGCAGGCTGGGATGTCGAGGAGCCGCTAAGCGAACTGCTGTCGGCGGCTTGGGATAGAGACCGCGAAAAAGGATATACCCAGATTGGTCCCCATCGCGCCGATCTGCGGGTCAAGCGAGGTACGGCTCCTGCGGACGAGGTTTTGTCCCGGGGCCAGAAGAAGCTGGTGGTCTGTGCCCTCAAACTATCGCAGGTTGCCCTACTGCATAGCACCGGGCGTAATTGTGTACTGCTGGTGGATGACCTGGCATCTGAGCTGGATGCTGAGGCAAGAGGCCGGTTGATTGATTATCTGGCGACTTCCGGAGCTCAGGTGTTTATCACCGCTATTGAGCCGGAAGCCGTAAGGCCCGCGCTGGACCGCACGGGAGAGGGCTATAAGATGTTCCACGTGGAACATGGAAACATTAGGGAAGCGTCGTAACAGGCCGTTGTTGTAATGCTGCAACCACACAAGAGACTGAATCCAGCCGCGGAGCGCGCAGGCGCAGCGGATTGCAGGAAGTCCGGAGAAGAAGATGAGTGAAGAAAAAGAGTACGACTCAACCAGCATCAAGGTACTGAAAGGTCTGGATGCTGTCCGCAAACGCCCCGGAATGTATATCGGGGATACCGATGATGGTTCTGGCCTGCATCATATGGTGTTTGAGGTTGTTGATAACGGTATCGATGAAGCTCTTGCCGGCTACTGTACAGAAGTCTCTGTCACCATCCACCCGGACGAATCCATTAGCGTTACCGATAACGGCCGTGGCATCCCTGTTGATATTCACGAAGAAGAAGGCGTTTCCGCCGCAGAAGTCATCATGACGGTGCTGCACGCGGGCGGTAAGTTCGACGACAACAGTTACAAGGTTTCCGGTGGTCTGCACGGCGTGGGTGTTTCCGTAGTGAATGCCCTTTCCAAGAAGCTGATGCTCACCATCCGCCGCAATAACAAGGTGTATGAGCAGGAGTACCAGCACGGTGTGCCGCAGTATTCCCTGCGTGAAGTGGGCGATACACCTAGCCGTGGGACAGAGCTACGCTTTTGGCCTTCGGAAGAGACCTTCACCAATATCCATTTTTCCTACGATATTCTGGCCAAGCGTCTGCGTGAGCTGTCCTTCCTGAACTCTGGCGTACGCATCGTGTTGAAAGACGAGCGCACAGGTCAGCAAGACGTCTTTGAATACGTAGGTGGTTTGGGCGCTTTTGTGGAGTACCTGAATACCAACAAGAGCACGCTGCATCCGGTGTTCCACTTCAATGTGCCGCAGTCTGCCGGCATCAACGGCATAGGCGTGGAAGTCGCCATGCAGTGGAATGACACCTATCAGGAAGGCGTGTACTGCTTCACCAACAATATTCCCCAGCGCGACGGCGGTACTCATATTCAGGGTTTTCGCACCTCCCTCACCCGCACACTCAATAACTATGTGGAAAAGGAAGGCCTGCTCAAGAAAGAGAAGGTCGCCACCACGGGTGAAGATATGCGCGAAGGCCTGACCGCGATTGTTTCGGTGAAAGTGCCTGATCCCAAGTTCTCCAGCCAGACCAAGGACAAGCTGGTGTCCTCGGAAGTGACCAACTCCGTGGCTTCGGCCATGAACGAGAAGTTTGAGGAGTTCCTGCTGGAGAACCCTGGCGTTGGCAAAATCATCGTGAACAAAATTCTCGATGCCGCCCGTGCCCGTGAAGCGGCCCGTAAGGCCCGCGAAATGACCCGTCGCAAGGGTGCCCTGGATATTGCCGGCTTGCCCGGTAAACTGGCCGACTGCCAGGAAAAAGACCCCGCCCTTTCCGAGCTTTACCTGGTGGAGGGCGACTCCGCCGGCGGCTCCGCAAAACAGGGCCGTAACCGCAAGATGCAGGCGATTCTCCCCCTCAAAGGCAAGATTCTGAACGTTGAGCGTGCGCGCTTCGACAAGATGATTTCCTCACAGGAAGTCGGCACTTTGATCACCGCGCTGGGCTGTGGCATTGGCCGTGACGAGTACAACCCGGACAAGCTGCGCTATCACAAAATCATCATCATGACTGACGCCGATGTGGACGGTTCCCACATCCGCACCCTGCTGCTCACCTTCTTCTTCCGTCAGCTGCCCGAGCTTATCGAGCGCGGCTACATCTATATTGCCCAGCCCCCGCTCTACAAAGTGAAGAAGGGCAAGCAGGAACAGTATGTGAAGGATGAGCCGGCGCTGGATGAATACCTCACTGCGGTGGCGCTGGAAAACGCCGGTCTGGTGCCGGCGCCCGGGGTGCCAGCCATTGCTGGCCTCGGCCTGGAAACCCTGATCAAAGACTATCGTCAGGCCAAGTCTGTTATTGACCGCATCAGCCGGCTTTACCCGGCGACCTTGCTGAATGCCCTCCTCTATTCGCCCTCCCTAAGTGTGGAAGCACTTACTGATAAGGTGCAGGTCGAGGCGTGGGTCAAGGCGGTGCAGACGCGTGTCAGCAATGATGCTGATGCTTCCGAGCGCTTCCTCATTGAGGTGGTGGAAGACATTGAGCACCGTCGCTTCATCCCGCAGATTGAGCTCGTGGCCCATGGCGTGCCCTATACCTACCGCCTGACGGCCGACTTCTTTGGCTCGGGCGAATACCGGGTTGTCAACGGCATGGCCCGCAAGCTCGAGGGCCTGATCGAAGCGGGCGCTTACATACAGCGCGGTGAGAAGCAGCTGCCGGTGGCTAACTTCCAGCAGGCTCTGGATTGGCTGATGTCTGAGTCGCGTAAGGGCACCACCATTCAGCGCTATAAAGGCCTGGGTGAAATGAACCCCGAGCAGCTCTGGGAAACCACGATGGACCCAGAGGCTCGTCGCATGCTGCGTGTGAATGTCGAAGACGCCATCAAGGCCGACCAGATGTTTACCTGCCTCATGGGTGATGCCGTGGAGCCGCGCCGGGACTTCATCGAAACCAATGCGCTCTTGGTTGCCAATCTGGACGTATAAGCCTGCCATCGGCTGTGCGTTCCCACATAAGTTGAGATTTTTCCCATAAAGATGAGCCGAAGAAGGAATCGCAACTTATTGATTTAATTGGGCCATAATGGACTGTGAATAGCAAAGCCCCTCTTTTGGGGCTAGTTACTAAGCAAGCCAACAGCGATTCCTTTGCACGAGTTTTTTGCGGCTCTGCCGGACCAAGAGCGGGGCTGTATCTAACAAGCAATAAGAATACGGGCCCTCTAAACCTCGGAGCTGCTTTAGATCACCATGATTTGGAGGGTTTTTCAGCGGCGGTGACGAATGTCTGCGAGACCATGATGGCCCGGAAAGTCTTCAAGAGAGGCGTCGACGAGGGAGTTGATGCTGATTCCCGCCCCACCACCACCCTGCTCAAGCACTTTAATGGCAGCAAACCAAGTTGCACGACCAGTGCCTTGCAAGCGGAGACGTGAGATATCGCCCCCTGCCCTTTCCCATATCTCCTGATCGTTTGGGCCAGCTGGGTAAAGTATGGGAAGAATGGCTGCCAACTCTTGCCAAGAGCTGCTATCGGCAACATTACCTGCGCCACCTGCGCCGTCGTGCGAGGGAGTTTTAGTGCCTCCGCGGCTAAGTGCAATTGGGAAGTTCTGCTCAAGCTGGCTTGCCTTAAAGATTGGGTGTTGAGCATCGTTCGTTGTCTGCGGCACTTGGCGCGAGACATAGTCGAACAAGTCGAAAACTTTGATCACTCCATCGCCGTTACGATCGGCAGCTCCAGTGAGCCCCTCGATCAACGCGGCGGTAAATGCGCTGTTATGTGCGCCATGCATTATGAGTGACGTCTCACTCGGTTTTGACGATGCCATAAGGGCTCGGCCTGTACCGGTTGCCAAGTGCGCAAGCGTCTTTTCGCTGAAGCCGAACTTGGGATTGTCAGCTGATGCAGCATTCTTCAGGGAGCCTGCACCCGCAGCATGGCATGCATCTAGAAAAATGATTAGGCGTTTTGCTTTAATCTGTTGGAGTGCGTCGGAGAATTCGGCTGCACTGATAGACGTCCCGGCGAGATCATTAGCTGTGCAGTCCACCGGCAGTAAACTGCTTTCGTCGATCCCCCCGGTAAGGGCGCCGTGCCCTGAAAAGTAGACACAAGCGGTGTCGTCTGGCCCTGTGCGCGCAGCTAGATCATTGAGCCCCTCTAATACAGCTTTGCGTGTGGCGAAATCATTTAGCAGTTGCTTAATGTTTGCTGGGTTGTAACCACAGTATTGTGGTGAACCAAGAATACGAGCCACTTCTCTGGCGTCATTAAGCACAACCACGGGAAGAGAATTGATGTGGTGGTAAGTGGCGACAGCTATGATTAGAGCGTGACCCTGAGGATATCCTGAAGTGCTCATTGGCTAAATTGCGCTCTCTTTTGGAACGAATGGACGGACAAGGTTGCTATCGCCGATATCCCGCTATATCAGGGTCATTGGCGATGAAGCTCAGATCTGGATTCGAACGGTAGTCCTGCTGCATTTCGCGAAGAAGCCTTGTAGGCGACGGACCTCGCCCGTTGCGTATTTGGCTGATTACTGTGAGCCAGATCGATCTCCCGCTACCGATCCTCGGTAGATCCGAGTTACTACCTCCAGCACGAGACCAGAGCTCCTCATGATCAGGACCACTCGGGTATAGCTCCGCCGCTACGTTAGCAAACGATTCCCACTTCTCGGACACACTGGGGGCCGAGATATCGAGCTTCCATCGCATGAGAAGACTCAGCATGGATGCACATATTCTTAATGCGGGCTTCACGTCGAAACGATTCCCACGATATTTAGCGACCATCTCATCGACGACACGATGCCAAGATCGTGCGAGCACGAGCCGTCCCAGCGTTTCCATGCCACTTATCGGAAGTGCTTTACCTTGAGAAAGAAGAGCTCTGAACCAGGCGAGGAAGCGTTGTTCATCGACGCCACCAAGAGCTTCAATGATCCGGATGCCAGCAGTAATGTCAGGCGCTAAAGCTGACAGAGTCTTATCGAGATCCGTGCCTGAAAGAATCGCCGTTTTCAGGGCCAAGTCAGGGGAAAAAGGAGGGCTGCTCTCCATCGCCCGTTTTAACCAACCGGCTGCAGTGGCCTGAAGATATTCATGGCCCGCGGCAATTTTTAGATCACTCAAAAATTGCTCACGCAGAGGAGAGTCGCAAAGATCAGCAAGTGGTGTCCGCGCTAACTCCTCTATAAGTGGCAGGTGAACTTTGCTTCCTTCAACCAAGCTTTTTAGAGCTGCGTCACGGGCACTAAATGGATCGTGTGGAGTCCGCCATAAATCTCCATTCCGGCGCAGCGCAGCTTCCCAAATCTTCTGCTCTGCGATTTCGGTGCACTGTGATCGCATAAAAATATTTGGATCCGCTAGGACAGCGTCTACCGCGAGGCTGATTAAACGCTCGTCTCCAAGCTGTACTGCGCAATCCAGGAGTTGTGCCGAGGATGCCAATCTAAGTGCGAACTTAATTCCCGTCGTAGAGGCTTCGTTGGCGTCAATGGCGATTTGCCGGTGAGCTGCGCTAATCGGATCTGCTATTGCAGAGAGTACGGCTCCATGCATAGCCGACCACTTGCGAGCCAGAGACTTCAGAACGATGGTTTCAGCCAGCGGAGGCGGCATTTTCTCTGGAGTTGCGGATGCTATTCGGAGTTCGACCGGTTGTTCGGTCGGAAGCAGCTCAAAGATTGCGTCTAGCAGGTCCGGTTGCTTGAATATCCAGCGCCAGACTGCGTTCGGCAGCTCTGACGAGTCTACGCGTGCGGCGGCTGTCATGCCTCGTCCGACGACATTAAGCCAAGCCTCCACGGCAGTATCGCGGCTGGTCGTTGCAGAGACTATTTGCATCATCGGCGGGTCATCGGCCA
Source organism: Moraxellaceae bacterium (assembly GCA_050739955.1). Classification (GTDB taxonomy): domain Bacteria; phylum Pseudomonadota; class Gammaproteobacteria; order Pseudomonadales; family Moraxellaceae; genus UBA2031. Next base: position 58,634 of record JBOICI010000034.1, on the reverse strand, counting down.
GCGCAAAATATCGAGAGGTGAACCAACTCTCTACTTCCTGCCAAAGGTCTGGAACAGAAGGAAAGCCTGTAAGCGAGAGATTGCGCAGCGCTAAGATCTGACGGGGAGTTGCAGTGGCTATATGGGCAGTAAGGCGAGTGGCAACCGCCTTCTTTACATCACCTCCTATCAAGGGCACAGGAGACAGTTTTTCGATCAAGCGCACAGCGGCGAGCACGTTGTCGAGCTCATCCTCCCCGGAAAGAAGCATGTGGGCGTGTTCAAGTAATGGAAGATCCGATAGGCGTCGTAGGTCGGCGCCTATTTCACGCGCAAAACCAAGAAGGGATGCCGAATCCACTGAGCCCACAAGGAGGCCTGCTGAGGATGAAGCAGGCACCAAGCTCTCACCACTTAGGACTCGATATCGTAACCAGCGTGCCGATAAGGTCGCTGGGGTGCATACCAAGATAGGTGAGGGACTCTCGACTACGTCCGTCGGGCCAAAGCTCAGCCGGAAGCTGAAAGTAGAACGAACCTCGGGCCAAAGATTGCTCCAAAGCGAGGTGACAAGCGCTTCGAAGCCCTCCATACCGAGCATCACCACTGGGCCGCTTCCGCGGCTAGTTAGTGCGTTTGCAGCACTAATAAGATCTTGAGAGTTTTCAGGTTGGTCTGTGTCTTCTTCCAGGTTGAAGCCGGTCGGGGGCACAGTCTGATCGGTCGAAGTGATTAGCGCCCTAAATAGGGCCTTGAGGTTTCGGAGGCCGGCTAGCTCTGCAAGTGGCATGATCAAGGCATGTGTGAGCACCATGCCTGATCGAGAAGCGCCAGCATCTGCGAATGTGCGGGCTAGGACGTACCGATCGCCAGAGGGGAATCCACTAATGTAGGGCGACCACAATACGCCAGGCGGTGCATTGTCCGGGAGGTCGAGCTTGGAGGCGATGCTTTGAGCGAACGACCTATCCCCGCTTGCGGATCTTAATGCATGGCCACCTTGAACCTCTCCGTAGATGGCTTGTTCTACCCACATAGCCCTTAGACCCCGTTTTGGTTCGCAAGCAAATGTTGGATGGGCAAGGTAATGTCATCGGAGTGAGTGCCGTCGGGAAGAACGATGAAGCCAAACTGCTCGGGGCCGTGGATCGCATATTCATTGTCTGGATCGGTCTGACTGAGCGGCTTTTCTAGCGCCGAAAGCCCGACAATCTTAGGCTCTCGCCACGTACTGTCTATAAAGGCTGAGAACATAGGCAACTGCTCTTGCAGAATCTCTAGAGGAGTACCCTGCACACCAAGCTCGTCCCAGCAGGTTAACAGCACGGTAAGACTGGGCGTATCACGTGGCACGTCTCGATCGAGTCCTGCGATGTACAGGAGCATTTGAAGCAGTTCGATCAGCCTCACTTGGTCCGAGACATGATGCTGGGCGTCTTCCGCGCCTCCTTCGCTAAGCGCCGCAATCGGGCGAGAGAAAATATCATCGGCTGTGCGCATGGTATGTAGGCGGATGAGAAGCACCCAGTCAGTCGCTGACAGTATGCGATCCCGCCACGGAGTAGGCACTCGACGTTCAGCAATCAAGTTGCGAACCTGTTCACCGCCATAGTCAGGCCAGATTAGGTTCGCAGACGCCCCTAGGTTATCGATGATCGGCCAGATGCTCTCGACATAAGTACTGGCCGCGGTGTGTCCAATCGCCATGCCTTCGGCAAGGCTGTCCATTGCTGCCTCAAAAGGTTTTAGATTGGTTGCGGCGCCGTCCATACGAAGTGCGCAGTCGCCTACAATGAGACGCTTGAGGAACTGGGCACCATAATGACTCTTGCCAACATTTGATTCCCCGATCATCAGGATTGAGCGCTGTGAGCTAGGCACTTTTTACCTCCTGCCAAAGACAAAGAGAGGGTCATGGCCTGAGGGCGCTGCAAGAGGAAGCTGGGTGCCAGGCCGATGGGTGCCCAGAACCCAATGAAATAACTCCTGGAAGCCAGCCCCCACATCACCTCCGTCGGCAGACAAGATGCTCACTGAGAACTCTGCTGCATCTGGAATAGCACTGATGACGGCCTGCCTAATTCTGCCCTCCATCTCTGGGGCTACGCCGACATCAGCCTTTGTCCAAACCAGTGCCACTGGGCGACCGCGCCGCTCCGCAGCAATTCGAGTGGCGAGTAACTGAAACGCGTTGCGTGCAGAGCCTAGGCGTGACCCAGATAGAGCTTGACGATCCGCAACGAGCAGTAGCACGTCTGCATGCTGCGCAATCCAGCGAGCGCCCTCGGCATCCTCGGCGTTCGCGTCGACCGACCATCGTTGGAACCATTCTCCAGGCGCGTCGGCGAAAAGGAGGTCGCGCAAATAATCATCCATCCTCCTGAACGCCAAATGGAGAAGGCCTGGGGCGCGGGCACCGCGGCTCGTGGTATGGGCTGGGAAACTTGGCATCTGTCCAGGGGACCAGCGCAGTGCTGCCGCTACAGCCTCCCAGCCTCCGAGAGAAAAAGAGCCGCCAAATCGCCATGCATTATCGGTCAGAAGGCTACGGCCAAGGAGCAAGTACCAAGCGGCGAGTAGCGTCGTCTTCCCCGCGCTTTCCGGACCGGCGATGCCTACGATGATCGGCTTAGCTCGGCCGGTGATGAAGTTCAGATCAGAGAGCCCTAGAGCACCACCGGTCCAAGGAAGCAAAATATCGTCAGCCGTACCATCAGGTAAGGCCGTGTCGTGGGCTATGCCCTTCCATTTGGAGCACTGCGACAACTCCATATTACCAAGCGCACAGCTAGCGTCGGGTGCAAAGCAGTTATGGTGGGGGCAGCTGTCCATATCGGTCAGCCGACCTTGCGCCGTAAGCGTTTTGGACTTGATACTGTTGTGGCGCGCGCGGCTTGAAGTTCACGGAACAACCAGGTGCCCCAAGCCGGCGGTGACACTGCGACATCAGCATTAACACCACATAGCAGGTGAAGTGTCCTTGCATCGAGCAAAGCAGGTTCGGTAGCGTGGCCTATCAGTGACAACAGCGGTCCACGGCCTGCAGCCGCCACCACTAGTTGTGCCGCCACCTCGCGTAGCGGCTCCATCAGAGCAGAGCCCCGCGCATCTTCGACCAATGTGAGGATCGCTTCATCTCCAGCATCGGCTACAGTTGGCAGCATTTGAATGGCTTCATTTAAGAACGCTGACACGCTTGCTGGCGAGTAGGTGGGTACCTGCTCGTATAGGTCAAGCGCCATTAACGCAGCTGCTTCAAATACCGGTAGATCGCGATAGCTGACATGGGCGCTCGGAGAGTAGAGAGCCTCTTTCCACCACAGCAAATTCGTTCGACGTTGAAGGCCCGCAGTTGCCCCACTGAAGGCAGCGAGCGCGGCCTCGACGTGAGTCGAGACGGCTTTCGCTAGTGTGCCAAGAGGAGTGCCGAGATCGACTGGCTCAAGTCCAGACTCATCCAGAGCTTCATCAACCACGTCGGCTATAGCAGTGCTTAGCCTGCTGGCAAATTCAGTTCCCCAGTGCTGCGGCTGCTGATGCACCCAATGAGGGTTACATTTACCCCCCGCCCAAGGACCTGCGGCCAGCGTTACCGCCGCTTTCAGCGTCTCGCGATCGAGCTCCCCACTCTTTGATTCGATTGAGATCGCATCCGGGGCCTTGAAGTCGAGCGGCCGGATTGAAATCATTTCCGGCGTGGCCCATTCGGACTCTGCGCGCGTGTCGACCTTCGTTTCGATCTCAGTGATGGTCGTCTGCCAGATAGGCTGCTCGTTGCCGGACTCCACATAGGGAAGAGCATTTCGAGCAGAGTTAACAAAGGCGACAGCAATCGCGTCATCCAAGCGAGCAGACTGTACAACGGCGTCAAGAAGCATTGCCCGGATGATAGCGACAGGCGTGCTAGAGAAGGTGTTAGCGACCGTCGTCCAGTGCTTCTTCAGCACGGCCATGGCCTCTTGGACTGTAGGGTCCGTGGCAGGCACATCTGGATCAGCAGCAACCATGGTGTAGAGGGGGGTCTTAGCGGGCGTCTTTTTGAGAGCGCTACTCAAATCTGTCACGGTTGCTCGTAACTTCTCGAGCTTAGTATCGTCACCGCCGACATCAATAACGCCAATTGCCAGAAAACGCAGAAGAATTTCATCATCCATAGCCGACATACCGCTTCCCATATTAGATATCTGCCTGATACTACGGGAAGATATAAGAAGCCGGAACTCATTAGCTGCAACCATCCGAAGCCGGCCCTGAGAAATGACTCCTTGGGGGGCAGCCTTGGCACCTCGTTCGTAGCTAAGCAGTTATGCCATGACTGCCAATGTCTGGGCTTCCAACGGGCCATAAATCCCCAGCGTGAGGCCCAGTGGCCCCAACAGTGGTGACGCAATGATGCCTGCGCTGATCGCGGGCACTGGCTTGGGCATCTTGCCGGAATTTTTACTGCGCGATGCTATCGAGACCAATCTGCTCGAGTGCTTACTGCCGGGTTGGTCTATCCCATTGGGAGCGCTTATATCTAACTACCCGATACTAGATTGAGCAGCATCCGAACTTCATCAGGAGCTGCTCATGAAAACCGCACTGAATATCTCGACTGCTCGAGTGGGCATTCTTATACGGGTATTACGGATAGATTTTCTAAAGACGACGTGATACTGCTTATTGCCTAGATATGCTCTTTGCCCAAGAGGTGTCGGACGTCAGTTATTCGCCATAAAAATATCTACCAAAGAGATTTCTGGAAATTAAAATTCTTACAGGGAGAGGATCATGGGTGGATCAGGATCAGGGGGCTGGACGCCGACGCCACCGAAGAATTCGTGCGAGAAGATCGCCTTTCGTGCCAATGTGAATTCACCACAACCAGCAGTGCTAGCCAGCCTTCAGGTTGGTCACGTTCTCAATGTTAGGCTACAGATCTCCCCTGCAACGGCCGTCATCGTGGAGCATGCAGGTGCAGCAGTTGGCGCCCTAACCGGAGCCGCAGTAAATGAGCTGGTGAATTGCCTCCAGAATGGCTACACCTACACTGCCTCCGTTGTCTCGATCACTGGCGGCAATTGCACCGTTGATGTTCGCCACACATGAAGCCATCACATGTAGAGGTCGTTGGTGGGGCGTATGGCGAGGAGTGCTCATTCCCTCCTCGAAAAATTTATCGAGGTAGTGGTGGGCGTGCAGCAGCGGTCCTTTCAAGTTTGGGGGTAAAGACAACGCTCAACACAGTCACTGGCCCTCTACTTGGCTCTGTTTTCCAAAGCATCGCTGAGACCTGCGGTTATGAATTAAAGGCTGCCCCAGGAACTGAGGATATATGGTTCCGTTACCGGCACCCCTTAAGTCATCCAACTATCTATCCACCCCAGCCTAAAGCGATTTCCTCAAGAGCCCCGATACATGTCGAAACAGCTCTGATTTTTGGAATGCTTGAAGGGCGGCCCGAGGTACATGCAAAGAAGGCGGTTTACGATCCACAGGATGGCTCAAGATCACAGCACTTCTTTGCGAATGGTTCTTCTGCATCAGAACTAGCAGTTGTTGCATCTTACTCTGAGGCAAAAGCTCTAACTGGTGAGAGCGCTCCTGAAGCAATGGCAGCAAACTTGCTGAGTGACCCTCGTATTTCCGCAGTCGTAATTAAATGTGGCCCACAAGGGGCGTTAGTTAAGACAAGATCTGATCAAGATTGGATAAGAGCCTTTCCAACCAAGAGGGTCTATAAGGTTGGGTCGGGCGATGTTTTCTCAGCGGCTTTTACATTTGCTTGGATTTCTCAGGGAAAAGACCCAATATCTTCGGCATGGTTTGCCTCCCGAATTGTGGCCGCTTATGTAGAGACTGGCCAAGATAGGATCGATAACTCCTTATCCGCGCTCTTTGAGAGTGAGACTCTTAAGGCAAGAGAGCTGTACTCAGGTAAGGGGCCTCGCGCCTTACCCAAAACACAAATCTATCTGGCCGGCCCATTTTTCAACACTGCACAGCAATGGCTTATTGATGAGGCCAGGGGCGCACTTATGGACATGGGATTTACTGTGTTTTCCCCTGTTCATGAGGTTGGGTTTGGCCCCGCTGAAGAAGTTGCTCAGGCAGATCTAAAAGGATTAGACGCCTCAGGGCTAGTTTTGGCTGTGCTTGATGGGCTTGATGCTGGAACAGTATTTGAGGTTGGTTACGCTAGAGCAAAGAATATTCCTGTGGTTGCAATAGCAGAGTGCGTCGACACCAATGATTTAACAATGATGATTGGGTCCGGTTGCGTCATGACAAACGATTTCGCAACCGCTATATACCTCGCATGCTGGCACTTAATGGGCGATGTCTGAACTTCTGCTTTTATCCGGCGGTATTGACTCGGCCGCTGTCGCAGCATGGAGGCGCCCAGCTTTATGTCTGACGATAGATTATGGTCAGAAATCGGCGAGAGCTGAAAGTCAGGCATCCAAGCAGATATGCGCCGACCTAAATTTGCAACATAAAGTCGGGACGTGGCGCATTTCTGAGCTTGGCGCGGGCGATATGTCCTCAAACGAGACATCACTGCATTCGACACATACAGAGTTCTGGCCCTTCCGGAATCAATACCTCATAACCATGGCAGCAATGGTCGCCATAAAGGAAGGGTGTCGCAGTCTATTAATAGGCACTGTTCTTACAGACAGTCGCCATCGAGATGGATCACTTGATTTTGTCAGTGCACTTGACCATGTTCTTTCTCTCCAGGAAGGAGAAATCCGACTAGATGCGCCAGCTGTCTCACTCACAAGTACGGAGCTGATTCGTCTGTCAGGCATCCAGCCCTCTACGCTTGGTTGGACTCATTCTTGCCATGTCAGCGATTTTGCATGCGGGAAGTGTAGAGGCTGTCAAAAACACTCTGAGGTAATGAGCTCGCTTGGCCTATACAGATAGCATCAGGCCCCGATGCACATTTGCAATTGCAATGGCGCTTCACCACTAATGTTTTCCACGAACCCACGTAGCTTTATATTCAATGCGTTGAGGCCAACTTTTCCATAGTTGCGCATCTGGTCCCATATTAGACAATCTAATACAGCGGGCCTTGCGCCAAGTGCGTGGCAAAACTCCAAGAAACGAGCTTCCATTTCTAAGTAGTCGCGCTCTACCTTTTGCTCTGGAGTAAAGATGTTGCACAGCTGACATGCCCGAATCAGATGAATATCTAAAATTGCAACATCATCTGAGTCTGAGTAGTTTCTAGCGACCCAGCCGGCGGTTTTTAAGCCAATCCCATTAATCTTCAGCAGTTCGTCTCTTAACTCCTTTCCAGTTTTTCCAGAAAGACAGTTTTTCCTGATATGCGCCATTGCGCCTGAGATGAATTTCGCCTTCTGGTTCGGATATCTGTAATGACGATGCTTGCCATTCAGCAAGATCGGCATTTTTAGTTGATCCAGCCACGCATCATGAGAGCACTCTAAATTGGATATGAGCTTTTCGCTTCTAACCCTGTAAAATACTTCTGTGGCCATTTCGGCGGTTATTCCATAGCCACCCAACATGCAAAAAACAATCTCCTCAGTCAGGCCGCCTCGCGCCACATAGGGCGACTGGGCAGCTTCATCCAATCCGCTCATCCAAAGTTGTGATAGCCAATACGCTGGCGTGAAAAGGGCCCACGGCTCTCCCCATGAAACTCCAGGGATCACTTCCTCGTTTGGCCCCGGCATCTCTCTCTTAACTTCAATGCCATCGACCCAGTAAGAAATGGTTTGATTCATTGCCAGTCCCCCGCAAGACGCTTTTCTTCCAGCCAGCTATACAGAGCCACCTGTTCGGCTGGGGGCAGCTGATTAACTCGGTTACGTAATCGCTCTTGGCGGCGGCGAATCATTTCTCGCTCACGAAAGTTCTGCCCTAAGTAGCGGTAATCGTGCAGGACTCTTGGTTTCTGGTAGTTAAACCACACCCACTCTTCGCGCATGTCGGTGTGAGTTTTAGCCATGAAGCGATGAGAGGACCAACCAGCCAGTCGGCTCTCATAAAGAGGGGAGTAATAGCCTGAGATTATGACCTTGCACGGAAGGCTTATAAGGCAATCCAGTAGCCGCTCATGGTCTTCAGTCGAATAGTCATGGGCATAGACTCTCGCACGTCGGCGAGTATCTGGATGGTAAGGGGGGTCCGCATAAATCAGCGTGTCGTTATCAATTGTGGTTCTTTCCAAGAACCCAACCGCATCCTCGTTAACCAAGGAGCAGATGCCCGGCTTAATGTTGCCCCACTTCTCGATTACATGCGGGTTTATATCAACGCCAATTTGCTCATTTGCTGGCCGTTTGTTGCGCATTATTGCGCCCCCGCCCAAGTGGCTCTCAATGTAGCGAGTGTGGGGAGGCATTAGGTTGATTATTTGAGCGTAGCAGACGCCTTTTCCACCATCGTATCTCATGGCAAAAGCATCGCCATTTTTGGCGATGAAGTCAAATTTCACTGCTAGACCGCCACACCAGCGATTACCGCCGCCGCCGGTACCCTACCAAGCTGGAATCAACGCAGATATCCGTAAAAGCCGAAGTGCTCTCAAGCCTCAGACTTCCACTGGCAAGGCTCCAGATAGCGTCAAAAGAGACTCAGTTACCTGGGATGGCGGGAGAGCTGAGCTTGCAATGAGCTTTGCTACGCATCTTGTGGGGTCACGACATGATGACAATGGCGCTGCTAGGACAGCCCCATCCCCCCGAAACACTCCACCTAGTACCGGCAGCTTCTAAGTTGGGCCAATAGACAGTATCTATTTATATGGCAGATGACCGCCCTGCATGGGCTTATGTCATCAATTTGACCTAAGAAATTATGAACTTGTGCATCCCAATGCCAGAAAATTGGTTCAAATTCCAACCACTCGTCAGATGACAAGTCCGCCCCAGAATTATTTTTTGAGATTGAATGTCGGCAGTTGATGGCACTCGGCCATGCGGACCAATTAATTTTTTAATAATTGGTCCGCATGAAAATGCCTATTTCTGTAGTAGTTAACGAAAAATCAAGATCATTATTAAAAGAAAAATAAAAGTTAGTGAGGGGTTAATTACTGAATAATTGTTATCAAAGTCAGTAAGTTACGAGCACTTGGCGCCGCTTGCAGGTAACTAGAGTGAACAATAAGCTCCAGTCATTGGTGTGATATCCCGAGTGATCAAATGACGGAAACAGTTGGCGACTATCTGCGAAAGCTACGCGTGAATCGTGGGCTAATGCAAAAGCAGCTGGCTGCAAGCATTGGCGTGGAGCCCTCCTACCTTTCCAATCTCGAACGAGGCATTCGCGTTCACCTGGGCGAGAAGATGCTGAAAAGGATCAGCGAGGCATTACAGCTAACGCCAGAGGAGCTGGCAGAGGTTCGCCGTTACAGAGATGTGTCACGCACACGGATCACTTTTCCTCCATATGCAGCGCCTAAAGAAATTGAAGTGGTTCTTTTGCTGACGGGATGTCTTGGGCGAATGCCGCCTGAGAACTTTGAAGTTATTCGAAACTACATAGAGACGTGGCGGACCATAACACTGGGCCGGCCGATCTTCGACAGCAAGGAGGTTTAGAACGCAGAAACGAAAACGGGCCAAACCATATGGCTGACCCGTCTGTCGCGAGTAGTGGTAGATACATACTCAAGCTTGGCAGCCGCAGTATTTACCCTTCTCCCCCAGACCGTCAAGCCATCTCAATCGCCAACGCTTAATTATTGGCGCCCTTTTTGTTGACCTAAAAACAGGTCAATTGGGCGCTACGGACGAATTCATCCCTAAAAAGGGATGGGGAGGCATGATGCGAACTCGCAAAGTTATTACACGATCTGGAGCCAGAGTTCGTGGGAAATTTCCTTCCGCGAAAATGGGAAAATCTATTCACTGGGAGTCATTGCTGGAGCTGGATGCGTGCATGCTTCTGGAATTCTCAACTGGAATAAAAGCCTATCAGGAGCAGCCGCGAAAAGTTCAGATCAGTGCTCCCGGCCAGTCGAGCCAAGTGCAGTACCCGGATTTTGAGATTACGACCACGGATGGAGAAGTTGGCTACCTCGAGATCAAGCACAGCAGCCAGCTATCACGACCCGAGGTGAAGGAAAAACTTCAACGCCTGCAAGAGCACCTCGAGGATGAGGGCTACTTCTATAAAGTGCTGACAGAAGTAGAAATTCGTCGTCAGCCGCTGCTCACCACTCTACGACGTCTACTCACCCATCGCTCACCACGCATAACACCAATCAATGCAGACATGGCCAAGAAGATCGGAAGCCATCTTCACCAAACAACCTTCAGCGAGCTCACGGGAATACTGGGATCAACACAGTCGGTTATGACGCTGCTTGCCGATCAGCATTGGGCATTCGATCTTAACAAAGAGCTCAATTCAGAAACGATCCTGAACAAAAATGATGGGGTGACGTATGAAAACATTTTGTTTTGAAAAAGATATGACTTTTCAGTTGGGATCTCAGCAAAACACGATAGTACGCATCGTGCCTGATCCGGAGCATAAGGATGACCCTATGCGCTACACGATTTGCTATGAGAACCACTGCGGGCTCTATGATATGAAGCCGATGTTTGAGCTGCTTGCATTATATGAAGCAGGAAAGCTGACCTTAGGAAATGGCAATGTCTATATTGAGCCGACATTAAAAAGTGATCAGACACTTCCCCACCGCCACATAACCACCCTTACTCAAGAGGTTCTGGCCGATGCCCGGCGGAAGCAAGGGTACATTCAGGCCATTTTAAGCGAAGGCGACTGGTGCTCTGCTGTCGATCATTTAGGACCAATTGTTCGCCGACATGCTGAGAGTGTTGGAGACAAACGAGCCCCTTCTCGAGCCTCAATTACGCGCTGGTATCGACGACTCAGGGCAAACAATTTTGATTGGCAATGCTTAATCAATCGAGATGATCGCAAAGGTAATAAAACCAACAGGCACTCACAAGAAGAGATGGATATGTACAGCCGGGTACTTAGGCGCGAGTACCTTACAGATCAGCGACGCTCTCTAACGAAAGTATTTCATACACTTCATCATGATATTGCGTTGCACAACAAGAGATTCCCTAGCGACCCATTACGAATGATCTCATACGCTGGGCTAAATCGATTAAAAATGGCCATTCCAGCATATGAACGTGAGCTGGCCCGCCGTGGACGTCACATGGCAAATATTGAGTATAGGAAAGGACAAGTTGCGCCTGCTCATAGTCATATTCTAGAAGTTGCTGAAATAGACCATACGCCAATTGATCTCGTTGTCGTTTGTGACGAAACGGGCCTAACTTTGGGTTCGCCATATTTGACGATGATTATCGATGCATATTCAAGGATGCCGTTGGGATTTCATGTCTCTTTTGATGCGCCTTGCGTGCAATCCGTTGTGGCGGCGATGGCACATGCAATCATGCCAAAGACATATTTAAAAGAATCTTATGGCTGCGTGAAAAATACGTGGCCCGCTTACGGAAAGATGCAGACGCTGGTCTCAGATAATGGGCCAGAATTTCATGCACAGGAACTGGAGGACATTTGTTTAAAGTTAGGAACGATCCTTCAATACTGCCCGTCCCGTGTGCCTTTCTATAAGGGGAAAATTGAGCGGTTCTTAAAAACATTTAATTCCGATCTTATTCATGACATTCCAGGGACTCGTTTTAATAATTATCAGGAAGCAGGCGACTATCAATCAGAAAAGAAGGCTGTCCTAACTATTAAGACGTTGGTTATGGTAATCCATAAGTGGCTTGTTGATGTTTATATGGTGAGTCATCACGAAACTATAAACATGACTCCGTTGGAGAAGTGGCAGTCCTCCGTAATAGATAACCCACCAATGCTTCCAGCAGACATTGACTGTGCTAAGCAGACTATTCTGCGCATCAGTACAAGGAAGTTAAGAATCCCGGGGATTGAGCTATTTAAGATCGTATATAACTCGGACGAGCTTCACGAACTTCGCAAGGAAATAGGAAATGATAAGTCGGTGAATGTCAGATACTGCCATTCTGATTTATCGCATATCTATGTTGAGCATCCTAACAAGCCTGAGCTAATTAAGGTTGCGTCAACCCGTCCCGAGTATACGAACGATCTTGCCTTGCCTATGCACAAGGCAATCCAAGCGCAACTGAGAAAGAAAAACCACAGAAATCCAAACCTGACAGAGTTGGTAGCAGCTCGACAGGAAATCAAAGAAATGGTGCTGTCTGATATGCGCTCGTTATCCAAGACGAAAAGAAAAGAGAGCGCCCGGAAAGCCGGCATTAGCAATACAAACGTTGATGGAAGCAAGAATCTAAGAAAAGCACCCAAGAAACTACCTCAAGAGGTCTTGAGCGAAGGGTTTATGTCGATTTCTTCCAGCGACATCCCTGACTTCGATGTGATTTGAGTCAGGAGGGATTATCAAATGAATATCGTTGATACGGCAGATCCAATGAAAAAGACGGCCTCACTGGAGAGAGGGATAATTCAGCATCCCCAATTCAAAAACGCTTTAGATTTGCTGAATGAGCAGCACAAGCTTTCAGTTAGCTCTCAGCAGTCACATGGGATGATGGTGTTGGGCGCCTCAGGCGTTGGTAAATCAACATTGCTGCAGACGTTTCTAAAACAACACCCTATTCATGAAACTGACGAGGAAACACGAATCCCCGTGCTGTCCGTCGAAATTCCGTCTCAGCCGACAATCAAATCAACGGCAGATGCAATATTGGGTAAATTTGATGAAAAGTATAAAGGTGGAACAGCAGAGACGAAAACAAAAAAGATCATAATGCTCATTAAACACTGCGATGTGAAAACGATCATTCTGGATGAGTTTCAGCACTTTTCTGATCGAGGAAGAAAAAAGACTAATGCACTTGTGGCCGACTGGCTAAAAAGCCTGATGAATAACGCCGGTGTGTCATTTGTTGTCTTCGGCTTGCCACAAGCGGCAGAAATTCTCCGATCAAACGAGCAATTGCGTAGGCGTTTCTCCGCGTCAGTCACATTGGTCCCCTGGTCAATGTCTTCTGAAAGTGACATGAAAGAATTCAGGGGAGTAATCAAGATATTGGAGAAGTCAGCAGATCTTCCTGCAAGTAGTGAACTCTACGAGAATGACCTGTACAAGCGACTTTATTTCGCCAGCGGCGGAAAGATTGGCTACCTTTCGAAGTTAATCGACTCGGCCACTTATATTGCCCTGCAAGACGGCGACAGCCACATTGAGCGCAGCCATCTTCACAAAGCATTTCAGAAATCTGTCTGGGCAGACGCGCCAAAAAACCTGAACCCGTTTGACGATGATTTCGAGTGGCGTCAATTGAATGGCGCTTGCGAGCCCTTTGAACCGGCATTGATTTAGAAGGAGTCTATTTATGTTGATGATTCGGCCATATCCCCGTGTTGGAGAAAGTCAGGCAGGTTATGCACTACGACTTGCTGCGGAAAACGATTACGAAAATGGACTAGAGGATTTGCGGAAGTTGCTTGGGCATAAATGCGTACATCGTGTCACATATTGGCGGGATGAGACTATGAACTATCTTCTTGGGAGAAGGTTCTCCTATGAAAATATTCCGCTGCGTTATTGTGGGGCCAATGGGCAGTTTCGCCTCACATATAACAGCAAGTTAATCGATAGCTACCACTACAGCCGGCACTCTCAGAAGTACTGTCCTCAATGCATAAAGGAGAGCCCATACTTTCGCGGCGACTGGGACTTATCGTTTGTAACCGTGTGCGATATCCATCAATGCATCTTGGTCGATCATTGTGAGCAATGTAATCGTCCCGTCTCCTGGAAAAGAAGGAGTCATCTGCATTGCAATTGTGGTCATCCGATGTCGGAAACCCAGATCAATACGCCTACAAAGCCGGAAGTTATCGCGATACAGAAATTGATACTTGCCAGTCTTTTTGACAGGCAGGCAGATCCTGAAATCTTCGTTGCCTTTCCTGAGCTCTTTGCATTGAAAGATATAAAGAATGGGGAAATTGGGAAAAGGATAATTGAAGGCTTTTATAGGTATGCCCGCACTGAGGGGAAGTTTTCTGTGAACTCAAGCATTCCTCTGCCTGTAACGCTCATACACGAAGCAGTGCTGTTGTTTTCAACGGTAGTTTTTACATCAAATTTTGTGCCTAACTTTGCCGCCTGGAGCTGTTCACAGAGGTTTTCCTTATGTGCTACTCGGTTGCAATTAAAAGGAGCCATATCGCCACTGAGTACAGGTCAATTCACTGCAGAGAGCGCCGTCCACTAGGAGTCATCATATGTGGCCTCTTGTTAGGCCGGCTTCAGTTGGTGATGAGTCGGTAACAGGTTATTTGTTGAGGGTGGCGGAGTCTAATGGCTACAGCCACCCTCTTCTGTTCCTGTCTTTGGCGCAGCAATCTGACGCCAAGGGAGGCCTTGGATGGATTGTCAGCTTCCTACATGCGCATGATGGAAATAGGCATGTATTGGCAGGGCTGACGATGCAATGCATCAGATCGTGGGCACAGGGCAGCACTATCAAAATGCCTAATGCCCGCTTTCTGACGGTATCCCATGCGAGGTGCTGTCCCTGTTGTCTGCGAGAAGCGGGCTATTGGCGAGTGGCGTGGGAGTATGAGTTTTCCCTGTACTGTCCTCGTCACAATGTATGGCTAGTTCATCACTGCCCTGAGTGCAGCCAATTACTTTCGATGTGGCGTTGGTCCGTAAGTCGATGCAAGTGCGGCATGCTGCTATCGCGTCTTCAGGCTGAATCAGTAGATGTGACGACCGATGTCGGCTTGCAGTTGGCGGATGTGGTCTTGCTCAAGTCGGAGAATTTCCTGCCGTTGGAAATGCGCGGTAGCAACGATGTGCTTCCCTCTGACTTTCAAAATTTAAGCTCAGACCAACTACATAAGCTCGTCCATTTTCTGGGTGCCTACGTATCCAAACAAAACCTCATTAAGCCTCGCAAGATCCTGCTTAAGGGTGAGCCTAGGAAGATGTGGCGTCTGCTAACTGCTGCCGCGACGTTGCTAAAAGAGTGGCCAACGGGCTTTCATGGATTTCTCAGTGCTCTTCTGGCAGAGAACAAAGACAAAGCAGGCATTAGGCAGAGGTTTGGCTATTTATATACCGCCCTCTACCGGGAGTTCGGAGAGCCAGCTTTCGACTTTCTGCGACTAGAGTTTGAATCGTTCCTGCATGAGCGCTGGGATGATGTGTTGTCGGGGAGAAATCGACGACTCTCGTCAGAGCTCAAGGAATCTCAGGGCTATCTACCGGCCTCCAGTGTCATGCGGTTGCTGAGCGTGCCGCGGCATGTACTAGAGACAGGCATTGTTAAGGGTACGCTGCAGGGCCGAATCACCCGCCTTCCTTCGGGTCGACAACGTATTGTCGTTGCTAAGACCGATCTCGCTCGCATTCCGGCCCTTTGGGACTGGCTTGATCTGAAGGCGACAACACAACTATTGGGACTTACGGAGCGGCGGGTGCGTGAGTTGCTGGCAGCAGATGTTTTGCGCGGCAAAGCTCCTGAGGCGGGCGAAACATGGAAAATCCAGAGATCCGATATTGAGCAGATGCTTGCCGAACTTCGTACGGTATCCGTGACGTGCCTGGTCTCATCTCAGGGCCTTGTACGACTAGACGCTGTGTTGCGGCATTACCTTAAGAGCGAGACATCATTTGTTGAGTTGTTCAGTGCTCTGCGCAGTGGTGATATTCCGTTTGAATGGAAAGCTGATTCGGCTGGACTTGGTGGTATATGGCTAGACAAGGCGAAGCTCAAGTCATGGCTGCAGCCGGCCGGAGATCGGGTTGGGGTTCCTGCACTGGCGATGCTGTTGGGGATCAAGCAAGAGGTCGCGTATCACATCGTTAGAAGGCAACTGGTCCTTGCTGAAGGGCATGGCAACAAAGGCCTCCTCATAGAACAGACTGAAGTTAAACGCTTTCAATCGGAATACGTGCTCGCACGTGATCTGGCTCAGATGCTTCGAACGTCGCCGCGGTATTTGATTCAACGCCTCACAGCGGCAGGCGTTGTTCCCGTCACGGGCCCGACTGTCGACGGCTGTCGGCAAGTTATCTATCTACGAGCCTCCCTCTCTCACCTCCCGATTCCGGCGTCCATTGCCAGAGCATTGGACCAGCTGGGAAATGGAAAAGAATTTCGTCTCGAAAATAGAAGACCTCATTAAGTGAGTATTCGGTGCGAGGAAAAATTATGCAGCGTGTCACGGCAGTCGTTACGTTAGAGGATGATTTGCTGGCTGCTCAATTAAGTGACGGGAAGACTTTTTTATCTGCCGATGCGGTTGCTTAGGCAGACCTATTACTGGCAGCAGGAGTCGATGCAGATTCCATCACGATGCCAGATTGTCGTGTCGGTGATGGGGCTCCAATGGTCGGGCAAAAGATAGCCATTTTGGGCGCATGAAGCGTGCGTCATTGGGGCGTAGATAATCTCTCTTCTCTGATTCACTAGGTAAATGTAACCGAACTAGGCACTACGTTTTTAAATGCAACATGAGGTCTGCTTCGCGTTTGCCTAAGCGGAATCTTCCCAATGTATTTGGAGCCGAAAGTGAGAAAAGAACTAGACGACCTGCTTTGCGATAAATATCCAAAGATATTTGCTGAGCGGCATATGGATACATCCAGCAGCTGCATGGGCTGGGGGTTGGATTGTGGGGACGGTTGGTTCGACATAATCGACACTCTGTGTGCAAACCTTCAGTCCATGACAGACAGAAACGCTGCGCCTCAAGTCGTGGCGAAGCAGGTTAAGGAAAAGTTTGGAAATCTTTGTTTCCTTTATTCGGGCGGCAACGAAGTGACGTTCGGCATGGTTATGCTGGCACAGTCTATGTCAGTGAGAGTCTGCGAAATGTGTGGGGGGCCTCGTCCGCGTAAGGCCGAGAATGGCGGCCTTCAAGTGCGTTGCGCAAATCCGCACTGCTATTACCAAACTGATTTGGACTCAGATGATTTTCCTGAAGAGTAATCGGAGCATGATCAATTCCAGTGTCAGTGGTATATCCTGGATAAGGAGATATATATGACCCCTGCCTACTTAATCTTCTTGGATTTTGACGGCGTTTTGCATCCCGTGGATGCGTCGCATGACAGTCAGCGCTTCAGGCCAGAGTCGATCGCACTTGTAAATAGAATTGCTGACTACGTTGATGCTCGAATTGTGCTTTCAACGGCATGGCGCATGGACGGTGATATCGAAAAGTACAATCGATGGTTTAAGGGCCGAGTCATTGGTGCCACACCAATTAATCCCCTGAATATTGGCGAGAAGAATCCCCGCTATCAGGAAATCCTGCATTATTTAAAAGAGAACAAATTCGAGCAGGTTCCTTGGGTCGCTATTGACGACAAAGCCAGTCATTTTCCAAGTCATTGTCCCGCCTTCATAACTGATGGGCAGAAGGGCCTAACTAAGGGCAATGCGGGCGTGATCATGCATCAAATGAGATGTGTTAGGTATGCACTTGCTCAACAGCAGCGGGGGAAAACGGATATATAAAAAATGGCTCTGGCCAAACGCTGCAGTAACAGAAAAGCCAGCACAAGCGAATGCTCCCTGCCTGAGTACTTGGCCAAGCCACGAAAGGCTAAATTGTTAAAGAACGGTTGTCCTAGCTGGCTCCAGCAACAGACTCCATCTCAGCGATGGCTTGAAACTCCTGCAGATACTCCGGATGCCGCTGGGCGAACCAACGAACGACTTTGGCGTTGCCCAGCATTTTCTTGAGATACCCTTTGGTGACGGTAAGCAGAAGCACGTCATCACCCAGATTGCCTTCAATCGTTTTGATATGAACCTGCAGCAGAGAGAGCTCTCGCTCTTGCCGGGCAATGACTTCACGGACGGCACTGTCAGTGCTGCGAGAGGTTTTCTTCACGAGCTGATCTTCGGGTGTTGCTGCCAGCATGGCGTTAGCAAAAAGCACGGTGTAGTTCCCATGCCCCACCATCAGTTCGGCAGCCTCAATCTGCCGAAGCGGCGCCATGCATTTAAAGATATCGAAGACTTTCATGGGGCACGGCTTGTCATCCAGTAGCCGTTTCGCTTCATCACATATACCCGTCAGCATGCGAAAGCGCCGTTTGACGGTGCTGACATCCAGGCCAAGTGCTTCAGCGATTTTCTCTTCGGGGACGCCCCGCTCCACGGCCCGCACAATCATGCGGTGATCCTGTGCGGCATTGAGACGGCTGATGCGCTTGTTGTAGGTGTAGGTCTCGTCGTCTGTTGAGAGCAGGCACTCCACTTCGGCGATGCCAAGTTCTTTAAGGGCTTCAATCCGCAAATTGCCATCCAACAGGAAGTAGCTTCCTGGTGTGTTCGGGTCGGTGCAGATGGCCGGCGGCTCGACGATGCCAATTGCGCGAATAGAGGCGACAATCTGCTGATACTTCTTGGTCTTTAAGGAGTGCTCACGCAGTTTCTTTAGCGGGACCAAGGAAGCAATGGGCACAATGACGCAGTGCTGCTCAAAGCCAAGTGTCAAAGCATCAACATCACGTTTCTTGCCCATGATGCCTCCTCAGGCGATACGCTCGTGCAGTTGTCGGGGAATGGCAGCCAGGTCTTGGGTATTCAGTAAGTCTGAAAATCCATCGTCTTTGGCCAGTAGTTCTTTGAAGACGTGTACGACGAACATGATCTTGTTCTGAACAAACTCTGATTTCTTGATCAAAATGCGCTGACGCTCAGCTTCTGCCTCATAGACCTTTCTCAGCTGGTCGGCGGTGAGCTTCTTGGGTGCGTTTCGAGACATGGGGCCGGAGTGAAGCTTTTTACGGTGCTTGGCCCGTTGCTCCAAAAGCCGCCGGACCACGATCAGCTTCTTTCCTCGGAAAGTGCCCTTGGTATAAGCGTCCGTCAGCAACTCCTGAATGTCGGTGTCATCACTCTTGGCAATCTCAACTGCCAAACTGATAGGCAGCAGGCCTGTCTCGACCGCTGAAACCAGCCGCTGCTCTCCGTTCTCCAGCAGACCGGCAATAACGCTGACCCAGTACACTGAAACGCCAATCTTTTCGGAGATCTGATTGTCGTTGTAGCCGCGCTTGCGAAGATTGCCGACTTCTTGCATCAGCTCCATCGGCGAGTGCTGTCGACGGGCAACGTTTTCAACAAGGCTTTTCAGCAGGCACTCTTCTTCGGCTGCATCAATCACGATGGCCGGAATGTCGGTCTGGCCTAAATACTGGAAGGCCTCCAGCCGACCTTGGCCACAAACCAGGTCATATCGATCTTTGCCATCGATGGGAGATTTACGACTTACCGTGATGGGCCGCTTCAACCCGACAGCCCGGATGCTCTCGATGATTTCCTGATGCTGGCGCCGGTTGCGCACGCGCGGGTTGATCACCGTAATGGCATCAACGGGGATCATTTCAATTTGGGTGACATCCTTCTTGGCCATCATGCCGTCCTCCGGATTGGCGAGCGCGCTGCCAGCCCATACAGAGCATCCAGCGTGTCAAAACGATAAGCATCGAGCGATAAGTGGTTCTCTTCAGCGAGACGAACCGGTGAAAGTGGCAAGTCGATATGGGGAAAGAGGTAGTAATCAAAGGCACTTTGATTGTCGGCATGCATGCGTACGACGACGGTGATATCCGGAAGCAGCCCCGTATCAAACCGGATGCGCCAGCGGTAGGAGCCGGACTCGGTCTGCTGGCAGCGTGCGATCACAATAGAGGCAGTGAATTCATCATTGATCGTGAGCAGGTCGGTGTCCGGCTCTTGAGCAACTGCAGCCCCAGCCTTTTGAAGCCCGGCGACAACGTCGCCTATTACTGCCGGGAGTTTTCGGCGGAGCTCGTTATTGATCTCGATATAGCGGTAGTCCCGGTCAGGCTGATAGCCAACCAAGGCATAAGCCCGGATCAGGCTGCCGAAACGATGGCGGTAGGCGCTGCTGGAGGGCATGGCCTCTTGCTCATCAATGATGAGTCCCGATAGGACGCCGGTTTTTGAGAAGAGCCTGGACAGGAGCTCCAGCATTTCCTGATCGTTGTAGTGACGGGAGCGCTCGGCAATCAGGGCATTGGCCTTCTGAAACAGCTCAATATCCACGATGCCTTCAAAGGCGCCGTCGTGCCGAATCCACATATCCGGGGTATTCCGAACCCGCTTCATCTTCAGCTTGAAGGAGTTCCGGTTGTAGACGTTGTTGCCGATGTACTTCTCGTTGGTCAGCACCTGATGAACGCTTCCACGAGACCATGGTTTATTCAGGTCCGTCTGGATTCCTTCTCTATTCAGGCGGTCGGCAATGGCTTGTTCATGAAGGCCTCCGGCCACGAACATCTGGTAGATCCGGGTGATGACGGCGATTTCATCGGGAGGCCCTGGAATCAAAACCACACGATCGGTCTGCAGGCTTTTCTTCTCTCCATGCTTGAGTTCGGTCTTGGGCTCTCCTTTTTCATCAATGAGCAGGCGGCGCAGCCCATAGCCGGCCAGCCCGCCTTGCCGGAAACCCAACTCAACCAGGCGGCACTGGCCGATAAAGACCTTGGCGGAAAGCTCCCGGCTGTATTCCCCAGCCATGACGCGCTTGAGGCTTTTCATGACGGTGGCGGACATGCTGCCATCGTTAGAGAACTGTTCAGCGCAGTAGATCAGGCGAATGCCGGCCCGCCGGCAGAGGTACTCGTAATAGGCGCTTTCGTCGGCATCTTGGAAGCGGCCCCAGCGACTTATGTCGTAGACCAAGATGGCCTCAAAATCGGTGTTCCCATTTTGGACGTCATATATAAGACGCTTGAGGGCTTCTCGACCGCCAATGCTCAGGCCGCTTTTGCCCTCATCGGCATAGGTGCGAACGATGGTCATGCCGTGCTTGTCGGCATACTGCTGAATAGCTGTGGCCTGGTTCTCGGTAGAGTAACGCTGGTGGTCTGTAGACATGCGCACGTACTGAGCCACACGGATTTCCGCAGGCTCACCGGTACCCAAATCTTTCAGATTGCGCTGACCCATCATGGCAGCCACCCGGCACAAAGTGTCTAGGCGGTATATCGGGAGAGTGTGAAAGAACAAGTGCTTTCACAAAAGATTGATCAAAAATTCACAAGAAGCCGGATTAAACGCTCGGAATCTTACCTTTGGTAGCATATGTACCGCGTAAGTAGGATGCGAAGACTTATTTTTTGGACCTGGAGACTTATTAGTGCGTTCCGAATGGATAATGAAGTTAATCGGGCCTTTGTTAATGCAACGGCAGAAAAAACAACGAGTGCTTAAGGACTACATTGATGTTGACGAAGGTCTTTGTGGTATTGGATATATCCCGAACAATATAAAGAAAGAAATTTCTGCGGTTGTACGGGGGCGAGCGGGGTCAGAAGTTTTATCGGAGGATTATTTAAGAGAAGTTGGAGTATCAGAAGATGGGCTAAAGCAAATTCTGCCAGTTATTGATAATTTCCTTGCGCTGTCACGTTCAGTAATTGGTGATAAGAAGCCCAAGTCAGGAGACCCCCTGTTTCCTTGGGTTCAAGCTCTTTATATCTCTCCAGAGATATCGGTAAATGCATGTGTCAGGATCTCCTCGGATATCAAGGCCGCAACTGTATATGTGATATTTAATGCAGGAGTTTTTGTGCAACTGACACACAGAGTTAGCGCCATGTTAGCCGATGATGGTTTTCTCAAATCTTTCGGGATGCAAAGCAGTGGCGCTGAAGCAAAATTAAATCCCCCCAAAAATGGGGATTGGGTAAATACACTGCCGCTAGATCCGAGAAAAAAGGAAATTGCGCGGCAAGTGGCTTTCTTTGGGGCCTCCATAATCCTTTCGCATGAACTTGCCCATTTTTATAGGGGACATCTTGGATATTTAAGGAATAAGTTAGGGCTTTCGTTCGGAACATATGAGAGCTTTCTAAATGATCTCTCTGACGATGTGGCGGCTCAAGACGTCATAAGACTGCTTGAGTTAGATGCAGATCAGGCCGCCGGAACCTTTTTCTCCACAATATTTCGAGAGTTTGACCATCCCACTCCCGGTCCAAAAGATGGACATAATGAGCGATTCTTATTTTACGTAATGATTGCTATTACATCTACGTACATTCTATTTGAAGATGTCGCCCCTTCTCGAAAGTATTACAGTCCTTCGTGGAGGATTCATCATGTATTTAATGGCTTTATAAATAACTTCTTTTCTGAGCCGCCCAATGAAGAGGACAAGAAAGAATTGATCGACATGCTATTTAAAGTAATAAAAGAAGTGGAAGAGTGCTATGAGCGGTTGGGGTGGGGTAATGGATTTACATACGGCACAGCCTTGCCGGAAGCAGAGCAGTTAATTAATAAAGACTCGCTTGATTTGAAAGAGCTCGAGGCCGAATTCGCAGAATTTATGCCACATTTGTGGCCGAAAGAAAGAAAGCATAATCGGTAGCTTATGAATAAGTTGAAAGCGTGCCATGGCCGACACCACGCCGAACATGGCATCGCCACGGCCCTTGGAATCACTCCCGCTGCAGGAGTTCCCCCCAACCTTATCCAGCCTAACTTTTCTGCTCCACTTTCTATAATGGCCATAAAGTCCGGAAAACTTTCCGTAAAAACTCACGGATTGATACAGCGCGAGTATTAGCGACATGATCGGCCGGTTGTGGCTTCATCATCATCCGGTCACCCGTTACCTTGACCCCGCAGGTGTCACCAAGTGCTACGAGGGATGGAAACAGGCACTCCTTATGGCAGGTGCCGTGCTCTGGCGCTTCCATCGTGCCGCCAACGAAGTGGTACAGCTGTGAGCCAGGATTGGATAGTCCAAGGGGCGCGATCACAAGTGATAACATCTGCATCATCTGCAAGCTGGCGCATGCCATCGAAAAGGCAAACACATTCTCACCTGCCCTCAAGACGTGATCCTTCGGAAGCCCTTCGATATACCTCTGATTATCGAGAAGCCCTTCCCGCTCCATCTGTGCATGACTGCCGTTGTACTGTCCAAGGCAAAGCAAGCAGGGCCGGCCTACGGTTGCCGTATGTGCACGCCAATCAGCAGCAGTAAGCCGCCCTGATTGATTCATGCGCACCGCAATCCCGCCATCAACTACTGGGATAAGGTACGCATGTGCCATCAGGTTCAGCACTTCACGACCCCAAGGGCGGTCCACGCAGGCAAACAGTACATCGCAATCAAGCGCCGCTCGGAAGCCCTCTTCCTCGTATACCGCCGTTGCGACCTTGCGGATGTTAATGCGCTGTGCCGTTGCATGCTCTTGCATGACTTCAGCAAGTACATCAGCCTTCAGACGACCAACATCAGTCAGCTTCGCGTAGATTAGCCGGTCGAGATTGTGCTCCTCCACATGGTCGAAATCGATCAGTACAACATCGGAAAACCCGGTCCTGGCGAGCGCCTCAGCAATCATGCCACCTACACTTCCTAGTCCGACTACACCGACGCGCAGTCGAACCATGTCGGCCTGTGTCTGTTCGCCCCACGCAGACACTGTCCGGCGCTGTTGAGCTGTAGCACTTGGCCTCGGAATGAGTTTGTCCAAGTATGTCATCGCAAGTTTTTGACCTACAACGCGAACCAGTCCGCACCCCCGACGCTTGTACTGCCTACGAGCAACTCTCTGCCAGAAGCGGGCGCTCCAATGTTCATCGCCAGCGAGAGTTAGTCCCACCAATGGCAGACCAGTCGCTCCATAAGTAGCAGCTGCATGCCCCTGTTCAGCGACAATGTCATCGGGGCTCATGCCTTGCCATCCTTCCCCAAACGGATGGCTATGCAATAACGCCAGCCCCCCACCAGCCTTCGCCGCTTCCTCTAGTGCTCGTTGGAAGAACTGTGCCTCGAAGCTGGCATTCCCGTGGACTTTCCGATCTCCAGCCTTCGGCAATATCAGACGATGAATGAGCGATGTCGTCCGCTTGCTACCCTCGCCGGGGTACCAGATAGCGAAGCACACGTCTTCTTGGTGGTCGCTCCGCAGCAGGTGTTCCTTCGCCTGCCGATGGAGCGCCTCTGTCATTGCAACGCTGAACTGCCTGTCCATCACTGTGTTTCCCACAAGCGATGGATGTGACTGAGGTATGCCGCCACAGTTTTCTTGCGAGCTGCCCAGTCCGGGAAGGGGCGGGACCAATACTGCCAGTCACCGCCGACCAAGCTGCTGAACGGGGAGGCGTGGACACCATGGCTCGGATGCGGCCCGCTCTGTGGATTGAGTGGAAGGACATGCGGAGAAACGTGGGGGCCGGATGGAACCCCACTCACTGGAAAGGAGGGTGGTATCGAGAACCCCAGCTTGACCTTGATGCCAGCGAATTTTCCTACTGGCACCTCGTAGTCGAAGTACACATGGTCAGGTTGGCTTGGCGGCACCTGCGGGTCATACCCCATTTCCTTCAGTCCATAGATGAAGGCCGCGACACCTACCAAAGGGCGCCCATCAGAGACGGTCGTTGCCCCCAAGGAAACGATCTGAAAATGATAGCCCGGCCGGATTGTTATCGGGATGTCGCCCTTGTCCTTGTAACTGGTCCCCTTCTCCGGCCCCTGAATCTGGACCAGGTAGTTGGTGGCAGGATCCTTCTGTCCGAACTTCCTGATAATTTCATTGGGCGTCCAGATTGCCTGAGTGGTCTTTTCTAGCTCCCCATCGACATGAAAAGGAATCTCTTGGGGATGCTGCTCGTTCGCCTTCCCTTGGCCAGAGCTCTGTGCCTGATTAGGCTGCTCTTGCTTCTCGTCCAATGCGTTTGCTCCCATTGTCGTCACATCATGCTGCGGTTTCATGGCTACCTCTTCTATAGGCCTTGGTTAGGATTTAGCGAAGCATGCAGCGCACTGCTTGATATGTCAAGCATTTAGCAAGCATAGCTTGTCATATCAAGCGACTGACTAGCGGTGCTTGCTATACTTTGCGGGCAAGGGCAATATTCGCCCCCTCAGGAGAAGAGATCATGTCGGACAGTTTTGGGGGGCAGACGCTAGCTCAGCTTCTGTCAGCCTTGCGTGCCGTCAGCGGACTAAGCCTGCGCGAGGTAGAGAAGGCGTCGAGCAAGGTCGTTTCCAACGCATATTTAAGCCAGCTTGAGAATGGTAAGGTCGCAAAGCCTTCGCCTAACATCTTGCATGCATTGGCTCATGTATATGGTGTTCCATACGAGGACCTCATGGGGCGCGCAGGCTATCTCAGCTCCAATCGGCTAGTCGCAAGTGCGGGTGCTGAAGACAATCCAGCACTGCTGGAGAGCACTGCTGGAGAGATATTCTCTATTTCCCACGTATCTCCAGAAGAAAAGCAGGCACTTTTTGACTACTTGGCATTCCTTCGGCATAAGAAAAAGCGCCCCTACTAGTAGGGGCCATAAGGGGGCGCCCCAATCGCTGTGACCAAGTAACGCCCTCTGTTGTACTCAGCTAACTTCAGACACGAACTCTTGATGCTGTAAGCAAAGAGCCGGCCGGCGGGGGAATCTACCAGTCAGGTTCCGGAGGAGTACCAAAGGAAGGATTTTGCTTATTCTGTTTATAAGCGCGCTTAACTGTCCGCATGGACAGGTGAAAATATAAGCAGAATCAATACAATGCGGGCCTTTCTTAATAAAGCTTGAATGTTTAGGCTGATAACAACTGGACGAGGAAGCCTTAGGTACTCCTCGTGAGGCCATCAGATTGACCACCAACGTATTTGATCGGCTGCAACTGCTAGCTACGAGTGACTCGCGCTGGTCTTACAAGATTAATGAACGTGAAATCTTGTATGTGGACAATACAGAGTTTGACAAGATCACTGTGCGCAATGAGTTCTGCATGGTTTTTGCAGGAAACTCTTTGTTGATCCAAGATTGGAAGGCTTGGCTCCATCAGCCCAGAGAAAAGCTTAGCCTTTTCAATCGTCCCCCCTATCACATCTATATTGATGGTACCGATGTGGTTGTATCTCTGTGCATGATTCATGTGCCAACAGGGAATATTTGGGAAGATAGCGATCTTGGAGCTTTGAGAGTCAGCGACGAAGCAAGATTCTCCGGCACTGGTGCCGAACCAGCGAAAACCTGCTGGACGACCAACAAGTGTGCACGAACAGCAGTAAAGTCCGCCGTTACGGTTGACCATTACTCTGGAGGCCAAATTCAATATGTGGACCTACGGACACAGGACCACAATCTGAATGTAGTCACTCCCAGGACGTTGCTGGCGAGCTCAATCGACGAAGCGGTAAAAGAAAGGGGATATCACATGGACATAGAAACAAAAATAAGCACCCCGATTGCCGACCATCCAGCTGCACCTGAGTTACTCCAGAGGATAGGTGGTGGCCAGCTTTATGCCTCGGCGCCCGTTGGCCTAGGCGTACGTTGGACTCCTGAGTTGGAGAAGAAGTTTGATGCTGCTCTACAGAAGGCAATTGAAGAAGGCCGACTCTAAACGGATCGTCAAAAAAGCCCGCAGTTAGCGGGCTTTTTTACGCTCGGCCGGACCGAATGCTAGCGCAATCGTGGATTCTTGGGTTTAGAGCTGACCCGGCATAATGACGTGACCCAAGTCCTTGCAGTCGCTGAGCCGGGTGCTCGGGACTCAAAGGCTACGGGTGGGATAAAAGTTTAAGGAGAACCTTTGAGTTCGGGCAATATCCTTAAACTCTCGTAGGCAAGAGGGGTGGTTGGGAGTCAATTAGAGCAGCCTTGTCGGCTGAGTCAGAGCTTGCTGGCTGGAAAGAACGATCCGCTAGGCCAATTAGTTTGGAGCCTAACTTTTGGCTCATCTTATGGGTTACAAACTGCGGTTTAGCTAACTTTATGGGTATAAAAATGAGGGATTGATTTTAAGGCATAATTCGAAATTTTCCTTTAATATCAACAGATAGCCAGTCTCGCCTTATGGGGAAACGCACACGGCCTGTCTGTTCTCACATAAGGTGAGATTTTTCCCATAAAGATGAGCCGAAGAGTCGGTTTCAAGCCATTGATCAAATTGGGATCACGCGAAACTTAGACCAACAAGACCCCTCTTAGGAGGGGTTTTGCGTTTGTAGGCATAGTGAAAGCGTCAGTATTTATACCTAATCAAAATGATTAGGTATGTGGCTCGCTCTGCCATAGAATCCGAGAGGTTACTGAGAGGGCTTAGGGAAAAGATGAGGTCACTAGAAAGCCCTTACTCCGAGAGGCTCAAGGACCTTACCCAGTTACAGCGAGAGCGTCTCGCCTATCTGGAAATGAAGGCGTTCTTTTGTGGCGGGCTAATGAGGGCAGACATCGAGAAGCGCTTTGGTTTGGCACCGGCAGCCGCTTCCCGCGATCTTCACGCGTATCGGGATCTGAATCCCGGCCAACTGAGCTACGACGCAGCCCAGCGCCGTTATGTGCCCTCAGCCAGCTTTACCCCTCTCTTCCCGTTCTCAATCGAACGTATCTTGAGTTGGCTGCTGCATGGATTTGGTGATGGCTTAGATATCCAGCGTAATCAGATACCGTGCAACGGACTCCCTTCGCTTATCAATCCAGATTTCGGCTTGTTAGCAACAATCACGAGAGCTATTCATCAGTCGCTACCGCTCAAGGTCACTTATCTCTCTTTATCCTCAGGGATAACTGAACGCATTATTGTTCCAGGAGCACTCGCCGATAATGGAAGCCGTTGGCATGTCCGTGCGTATGACCGTGAGCGTAATCATTTTGGCGATTTTGTTCTTACACGTATTACCCATGCACAAGTGATCGAAGAGACTCCTCACAAGCATGAGCTTCTTGCTGAGGATCAGCAGTGGCTTCGAGTGATTGATCTGGAGTTGAGTCCCCACCCAGGTCTTCATCATCCAGAAGCTATTGCAGCAGATTACTCAATGCAAAATGGTGTGTTACGCATACAGCTGCGCGCAGCATTGGTGGGATATGCACTTAATCAATGGAGCGTAGATTGCTCGAAAGAGCATGCACTTGATCCAGAAAGCCATCATTTGTGGCTGCGTAACAACCAATCACTTAATGGCGTAGAGAGCGCAGTAATGGCTCCAGGTTATTCTGCCGAGTTGATTGGCTATGTTGAGCTAATAAACTGATAACAATATCTAAGAAAACTAATGGACTCGAGACATGGACCAGGCAACCTCTTTGCACACTGTTAATAGCGCCATCATTCATAAACTTGTCAAAAACAAGCATGGCAAAGCCTCTGTCGTTGAGCGCGGCACGGATCTGCCAGTTACGGAGCCTGTGAGAAAGCTAGTTTTAGACATTCATGATTTGTATGCCAGTCGTGCAAGCAAGGGATATGGAAGGTTTGAAGCTGATGAAGTTAATTACCCATCAGCACGTATTCTCAGATCCGTATTTAAAGAGACGAGTCTGAGCTTCTCAGATGCATCGCGTCAGCTCTTATCCGTACTGGCTGCGAAGTCTGGGGATGCTCCGTTAGCCACAGGCGGCTACGTGCTCATGGCGCACGTTAGCAATGCTGTAAACGTAAATTGGTTCGTTGTTGCCATAATTAATAATGTTGATGGAAGTGCCATTGATGACACCTCACTTGAGGTCATTGATGCGGTGCATGTAGATCTTGAAAATCTTCGAGTAGCCGGCCGAGTGAATGTTTCAGATTGGCTAGGTGACGATGTTGAAAGGCGCTATGTTGGTTTTCTTAAGCAGCGTGGCGAGGTTGCCGACTATTTCAAGAAGTTTCTTGGGTGCAATGAGCTCATTGCAGATACGGAAGAGACGAAGAAGCTGGTTTCGGTACTAAAGGCCTTTGCAAAATCGGAGAACCTTGACCCTGAGAAAGAAGGAGACTTTCTCCAGTCGGCCTATAATTTTTGCTCTGATAAAAATAAGAACGATGAGCCATTAAGTTTGGAGTCACTCTCCAATGCCATTTGGCCAGATGATCCAAAGAAGCTGCAAAAGGCTTTTGTTGAGGGCGATGTTCAGATTAGCGACGGCTTTGTTCCGGATGGGCGAAGCATAAAATCACTTATGCGGATGAAGTATAAAACCGATTACTGGACTCTGGATCTTGATCGCCATGCGCTAACGCAGGGATACGCTCGCTATAATCAAGAAAAAGGCGAGCTGGTATTACAGAATCTACCCGAAGGTCTGAGGGCTGAGCTTGACCACGAGATAGAAGATGGAAAGTAAGGCGAGCTGGGATGACCTTGTCAGCCTTGTTCGAGGTCTTTCCGATATTCGAGTAGGGCCGCCAGTGAGAGGAAAACTTCTCATTAGTGATCAGACCACGCTTCACGCATTAAAAAGTTGTCTTGAGTCCGAGGTAGATACAAGGCTGCGCGTAGAGAATAACGAAAATATAGAATCTCTTGCTGTTGGCGAAACAGTTGATATTGAAGTTTCGCCACGACTAGGCTTTGGTCTTTTACTAAAAGATGTTGCTGCTCTTCTTAGTGTGCAATATGCAAAAGTAAAAGAACCTCGTCGATTCCTGCTTATTACAGAATCAATCATGAGCTCAGATGTCGTGGCTAATGATCATGCTCTTGCCAGATATCGATCAGTACTTGAGTTTATCCAAATGCTTAAGCGAGCATCAGCATTTCTTGATGCAGATGCCCCAGCACTTATTTTTATCAAGGACGGGAAATTTGAGGTGCCCGTTAATTACACGCAGGACGATCTGGTGAGCTTATCATTGTCGGATCTTATCGCGCTGACCAAAATTCTTCCTGAAGGCACCCATGAAAAACAGTGTGATGTCATCATGGCCGAGTCTGTAATTGAGATGACACAGCATCTACCAGCCTATGATCGGTTTCAGTATTTACTGGCACACCTTCCAGACTTGAAGAAGCGCTTCGAAGCCGGATACAGGCTTTTTGCATCTGGGTTTTCATATGAAAAAGTAAGGGATCAAGTTGAAGCAGCCCGTGTCGAGTACACAGGTAAAATTCATAAGGTTCTTTCAGATATCCAGAATCAATTACTCGGAATTCCTGTGGCCACAGTCATTGTGGCCACACAGATGAAGGATGCAGAGGCCGTTGGATACGCTTTCTGGGTTAATAGCGCAGTCCTTCTTGGTTGTTGGATATTCGCGATATTAATGGTGTTCATGTTACATAATCAGTCGCATACACTTGGCGTTCTACGAGATGAGGTTGCTCGTCAGCAGCGGCAGCTTAAAAATGAATTCTCTACGGTTGCAGAGAACTTCTCTGCCACGTTTGTATATCTCTCAAAAAGAATATGGACACAGCGGGCAATTATTTTGACAGTTGACATTCTTGTAGTGTGCGGCCTTTTTCTTTCGCACATAATTTACTTCAAGCTCACACCGACGGCATATGAGTTGCTAAAAGGCTTGTGGACTTAGTTGATTGTGGCCAGAAATATTGAGGCGCTACTTCCGCACTTCACTCATTCGAAAAATATAGATCTTTGATTCGGCATGACTATCTGATCACTGGCTTTGATTTGCAACGCAGAGCGCCTGCGCACTCCATCAGTGCTAATAACCTCAATGGCTTTGTGTTCCACAAGCTGCTCAATCGTGCTGCGGTAAATCTCTGACGATGCAGGTGAGTTGTTGCATGTCGTAGCGAACAAAACACCAAAGCTAATGCCCTCATCATTCGCATAGACATGTCGTGGTATCTGCTCGCTCAGTGCAGAAATGCTAGCCGCACGTGCGGTGTCGTCAAATTCAAAGCCTAGCTCGAACTGCCCTTTCTGTTTTGAGTCAAAATCAGGGTCGTAGCCAACCATTTGAAACATATCTAATCCGGCGCCACCATAGTGAATGAAATAGTTATTGTTGTCCCAATGGACTTCAGTCATAACATCGCGTGCTCGATGATGCTGTGATAGATGTATTAACCAATAATCACCATGGCCTTTATTGTTTCTTATGAAGAAAGGTGTGTAGTGTCGAGCACCGCATTGTGTTACTAAGCTCCGATATAGGCTGCTTTGGATGAATAGACGCCAATCGCGCTCGGATTGTTTTATTTCATCTAGAGAGCGGCCCTGAAGTACATCTGGAACACCGATTTCGGTTAATAACTTCTGCGTCAGACTTCCATCGCTTGCATAGTTAAGAAATGAGTCGACTCCAAATGTTAGAATGACTTCGGCACTTGGGAGATTGGCAAATATCTTCTGAATTAGAGTAGTAGGGACTTCTTTGTAGCCATATTGATCAAGAGCGAAGATGGAGCGCCCATTTTTTGGGCTTTTTTGTTTAATGAAATTTATTATCTTGTCGGCTTCATCCTGAAACTTTGCATGCTTTAAGTGGATTGATTGCCCAATCTCTGGTCCGTATCCTTCATCTCTTAGTACTTTATCAAGATGCCCGTGTGCGTGCCGATCGGCTTCAATGAAGAAATAATCAACCTCTAACTGGACTTGCTTGCGGCGATCCTTATTGATGAGAAAGGCGGCCTCACGAGTTGCATCTAGAAAAATGAATGGTGAGCCCTTAACCAACTCGCCACTATCACAATGTGTGAATTGGCCGCCACCAGCGAAGCCATCAACAAGAGTTAATCTAAGTACATCTTGGTGCGGAGAGCTAACAAGTGTTTGGAAATAGGCAGCTAAATAAGATTGAAGGATTCTATGTTTTGCGATGCTGTGCTGCTGAATAATGTCGGGGCCGTTCTTATAGTTGTATGGCTTCCGTGGCATTTAGCTTGTCCTTTTTAAATTTGGCTTGAGAGCTCTGGCATTGCATCCCATGTGCGGCCTGCTAGGAGTCGGCCATTAGCTTTCTTGGATCGGCGCTTTCCATCCGCCCCCCATCCGCCCCATTGTTTAAAGAAGAACTGGGCACCTTGCTCCTCACATTGTTGGCGGATACTTTCAACCCATTCCGTCTTCATAGGGCGAGCCTTTGGTCCGGACTCTCCCCCAACAATGACCCAATGAATGTCAGTAAGGTCGATTTCCCCAATATCTTCAAGTAGGGGTTCTACTGATAGAAAGCGGATCCTGGCATCAACCCCTCGCAAAGCATCAATGCGAGGCACCCCATACTGCTTGTCTTCAACAGAGACGCCGATCCAGGCGTTTGGTGGTACTGGCCTATGACGGAAATAGCTTGCCAAGCGATCTGCGCGCTTAGTGAGGACTTGAAACGTGTGACGAGGGCTCCGCTCAATAACGTCAAATACCTGTTGAATATATGTGTCAGGTACGCCTTTATGAAAAAGGTCGGACATAGAGTTTACAAAGTAGACGGTAGGCTTTCTGCGTCGAAGGGGCTCATCGAGCCGCTCAGGCAAAAGCGTTAGCTTGAAAACATTCTCATAACCTGGAGTGCCCATGGCATTTAGTCGCTTGGCCATACATTCGGCATAGCAATGCTTGCAGCCTGGCGAGATCTTTGTGCAGCCCACTGTTGGGTTCCAAGTGGCCTCAGTCCACTCAATGCGGCTTGCTTGCGACACACTCCTCTCCTAAATCTGTTCCTTGATGCGGTATTGACCGCCCCGAGCATTACCGCCCTGTTGGCTAAGCCATCGCATCAAATATACCCGTAACTCATAGGGAGCTGCCCAGATAATTTCCCCGGCCAGCTGAAGAGAGTGGGCCGAAGTATAGCTTCCAGGCTATCTGAAGGCAGGCAAGGTGGCTCGGCACGTATAGAGCTGGCAAAGGCAGGCGTCATCACTGCCAGTGGTAGAGGCAAAGGATCTCCCGACCTCACTAGACACTTTTCAGCCTTAGATGGTTTCAGGCCGTGTCGTCCGTTGCCAGTAGTCGGGCCTGAGCGAGTGCATACATCACGCAACGCATCTGATGCATGATCACGCCCGCATTGCCCTCAGTCAGTCCTTTTCGCCCATTGGTAATGAGCGCGGGACTAAAACTTGGGAAATGACTGGCTTTGTCATCGACGGCTACCCATGGCACCTGCTGATATTGGTTTTCCTTTAGGTAGCGAAGGATTTCCTGGTACCGCGGATACTTCTCACCCATAGCGAGGGGATTTATTGGGGTGGCTCCGATGACGCGATTCTTGAACCAGCGGTTGTACTTTTCTAAGTCGCACTCCATGCGCCAAGCCGTGGAAAGCACGATGCGCGCATCGACATAGTCCGCAATCCGGTTCACCAGCGCGATCGTCTCTGGACGGAAGCGTTGGCTATCATGAGACGCATCCACAGGATGCAGAACGCCGTCGAAGTCCAAGAAAATTGGATAGCTCGGGGTCATGGTAGATCCTTTTAGATAAGCCGCTTCAGACATTCGAATCCGGTTATCCACAGATCACTCTGCAGGGGAATCTTCGAGATCCAATCCATTTTGGTTCTGGTTGGCATGTGCTGCGCAACGCACCTGGTACCAGCCACTCTCCGCCTTAAGGAGGCCTGGCGCCCCGCACACCTCACAAATCCTCGCAGACATTGATTGGGCCATCACCACCATGCCGAAGGTCAGCTCGTTACCGCCCGAACAGTAAAAATGGAGCGTCCCCAGCTTCTCCTTCACCTGTTTAGCCACACTTTGCGGTGCTCCGTTCCGGTCTGTCCAGAATTGTAGGTTGGCACAAAGGATATCGATGATATCGAACCAGCCGTCATTACAAGAAAAGCCCCAGCCCATACTGCTAGTGGAGGTGTCCATATGCCTCTCTGCAAATATCTTCGGATACTTCTTGCAAAGAAGATCATCTAACTCTTTTCTCATTTCTTGCCCCCAAAACATTGGGCACATTTGGTGCGAATAGAAGTGAAGTAATGCTGACCCAGTAGCAGGTCTTCCAGAGTTTTCTCATCAGCAGATAAGAAGGTCTGCCCATTGATCAGCTGAGCAACCAGCAGTCCGTTTTTAAATGTGACGACTGACCTGACGTGCGGCATACCTACTCCTAGTACCGAATTCTTACACCTTTGTGAGAGCCTGCATCAGTTTGATTGGCAGCCCACTAACGGACATGAGTACGGCTATGAATATAGCCTGTAAGAGCGACCCCATCTGCCCCATGCGCTGCCGGTCAAAATCTTATCTCTTCAGGAGTAGGTAGCTCCGATAGCGAGCTTTCATAAATACCCCTCCCCTCCTAAAAATCAGCTTTTTACTGGATACAAAAAGACTTCAGGACTGCTAGGCGGAGGGAAGCTTCTCCAAGCCGAGCATTTCCAGGTCGCCAAATACCGCTTATCGGAAAATAAAAGGCCGCCTAATTTTCAACATAAAGGCGTTATCCATACGTCATCAGACAGAGAATTAATTATTAATGAATTAAATAAAGAGCATGAGCCCTTGCTGGGCTTGGGGTGCAGAGAAAATCCCACAAATTTCTATGTAAATAAAAAGAAAAATAATTGTTCAGGGTTCGCCGTGATTTTACAGGTAACCCGTGTTCAAGGGTAATTCACTGATATTGAGGGTAAGAAAAAGGAGCAATAAGATCGGGCGTAGGTGATCAACCGGGCTAAGTCATGACCAATACACTAGGCAGCTACTTGCAGAATCTTCGTAAAAGCCGCGGTCTCATGCAAAAGCAGCTGGCAGCCACTATAGGGGTTGAGCCTTCCTACCTTTCAAATCTGGAGCGGGGTATTCGAGTCCATCTTGGCGAGTTGATGCTTGAGCGATTGGCCACGGCGCTTTCCTTAACAGCATCAGAACTGGCAGAGCTCCGACGTTTCAGAGAGGCATCTCGTCTTCGCATTGTTATTCCACCTTACGCCTCTCCAGATGAGGTTGAGGTACTGCATCTGCTGACTAACTGCCTTGGCCGCATGCCAGCCGAGAATTTTGAGCTCATCAGAAGCTATATAGAAAACTGGCATTCGATAACGTGTAGCCAGCTTCCAATCACCAGAAAGAGGGCATGACCATGTAAAAAAACGGGCCGAACCTTTCGGCTGACCCGTCTGTTTGGTCTTAGAGCATGACCTTTAACCCAACGATTAAAGTATTTCTCTGACCCTCCCAGCTCGTCAAGCCCAATTCATCACTGACCCACATATTCAGTGCCCCTTTTATTGACCTAAAAAAAGGTCAATCAGGCGCTGCGGGCAGACTCACTTCAAAATGACATGGGAGGCACCACATGCGTGCTCGAACCGTAATTACCCGGTCAGGTGCCCGCATACGCGGGAAATTTCCTTCTGCAAAAACAGGACGGTCAGTGCACTGGGAGTCTTTGCTGGAGCGTGATGCATGCATCTTGCTGGAGTATTCAGCTGGAATAAGGACTTACCAGGAGCAGCCTCGGAAAGTCCAGGTTTCCTGTGCAGGCATGGCAGATCACGTGCAGTTCCCGGATTTTGAGATTGTGATGGCTGATGGCGAAATCGGTTATGTCGAAATCAAATCAAGCCGACAGCTCATATTGCCTGAAGTAAAAGATCGCCTTATGGCTCTGCAACGAGTGCTTGAACATGAAGGGTTCTTCTACAAGATTTTGACTGAGGCGGAGATACGTCGGGAGCCTAGGCTTTCCAATCTATCCCTCCTCTTCTCATACCGATCGTCCCGTATCAGTCAGATTGGTGCAGACCTTTTTAATCGGCTAGGAAGCCAATTCAGATCAGCGTCACTTCATGAGCTGACCAAGAAATTAGGTTCAGTATCAGAGGTAATGGCACTACTGGCGGATCAGTACTTGAGCTTCGACCTGGATAAAAAGCTAACGCCGAACACCATTCTGACCATTGCTACTGGAGGCTCCCATGAAAATCTTCTCTTTTGAAAAAGACATGACATTCCAGATGGCAGGAATGCAGTACACGATTGTACGAATAGTACCGGATCCGGCCTGTAAGAGTGACACTCTGCGATCACAGGTTTGCTATGAAAGTATGAGTGGACTTTACGAGCAGAAGTCCTTCAAAGAAATATTGGACCTCTATGCAAGTGGCACGCTCACACTGGGCGATGGGAACGTCTATGTTGAACCCACAGAACGCAATGAGCCAACCAGGAGCCATCGCTATGTTACCAGTGTGTCAGAAAAGGCAATGGCATCAGCTCGAAGGAAGCAGGGCTACATACAGGCAATCATTGATGCGGGAGAGTGGGGGACTGCAGATGATCGCTTGGGAATAATACTTCGACAGCATGCGCAAAGTATTGGAGACAAAAACGTCCCATCTCGATCATCAGTAGTACGTTGGCAGGACAGGCTAAAAGCCAATAATTTTGATTGGCAATGCCTGATTGACAGAGACGACCGTAAAGGAAATAGAAATCAGCGCTTTACTGAAAGTGAGCTCTCCACCTATATGCGCGTGCTCAGGCGTGAGTACCTGACAGACCAGCGCCGATCAATAAAAAAAGTATTTATGGCGTTGCATCACGATATAAATGTTCACAACAAGAAGAACCCCGATCAGCCATTGCGCATGATTTCAAAGTCGGCGCTATATCGACTTAAAGAATCAATCCCTGAGTATGATCGAGTCAGAGCTCGTCAGGGTCGTCATGCGGCCAATATCAAGTTCAGAAAAGGCGCTATCGCACCAAAGCACAGTCGGATTCTTGAGGTGGCAGAAATTGACCATACTCCTATTGATATCGTCGTGTGCTGTGAAGAAACAGGTTTGTCGTTGGGCACGCCTTATCTGACGATGATTATCGACGCTTTCTCAAGAATGCCGCTGGGATTTCATGTCTCGTTTGATCCGCCATGCTTGCAGTCTGTTTTGGCTGCTCTTGAACATGCGATCTTACCAAAGACGTACGTACGCGATGAATTCCCATGTGTCATCAATGATTGGCCCGCGTATGGGCGGATGCAAACACTGGTGTGTGATAACGGGCCTGAATTCCACGCAGATGAGTTGGAAAATATCTGCCTGATGCTTGGAACGATTGTTCAGTATTGTCCTTCCCGTATTCCCTTCTACAAAGGCAAGATTGAGCGGTTTCTGCAGGCCTTCAACTTTGATCTTATCCATGACCTACCTGGGACAAGATTCAATAACTATGTTGAAGCCGGCGACTATCAGTCTGAGAAGAAGGCAGTTCTCACGTTCAAGACACTAATTGCCATCATTCATAAATGGATGATTGATAGCTATATGATCGATAACCATGAAGGAATAAATACGACCCCATTAGAAGCATGGAGTCAGTCGGCAAGTAAATATCCTCCAATGCTTCCCACCGACTGCAGCACCATCCGCCATAACATTCTGCGTATACAGAGCCGAAAGCTCAGAATCGTTGGTATTGAGCTGTTCAAAATCATTTACAACTCAGACTCTCTTTTTGAGCTTCGTAAAGAGATTGGCAACAACATAAGAGTAACGGTGAGATACAGCCACTCAGATCTTTCACATATTTATGTGGAACATCCAAGAACAAAAGAACTGATTCGTGTCGATTCAACCGTGCCGGACTACACACGGAGTCTCGGCCTGCCCATGCACAAGGCCATTCAGAATGTTCTCAGATCCAAGAATACAGAAAATATCAGTCTTCCTGCTTTGGTCGCTGCTAGGCAGGAAATCAACGAAATGGTTCTGACAGATGTTCATTCTCGCTCGAAGGCTCGGCGAAAAGAGACTTTACGAAGAGCAGAGGTCAACAGCGTAAACATTAACGCCAGAGAAGGTCTTAAAAAAGTACCAATCGCTTTATTCCAGGACCCACCCCAAATGGCTACTGAGCTTGCACACGATCTTCCGGATTTTGATGTGGAATTTATTGGAGGTAGCCATGACTCTTGATTCCAGAGAAGTGGAGTTGGTAAAGACGATGGGCGATCTGGTCATCCATTACCCGATGTTCAAAACGGCATTGGAGCGGCTAGTTGAGGTCTTCGATCTCTCTCAAGTATCAAACCAGTCAGCGGCAATGATGGTATTGGGAGAAAGCGGAACAGGAAAATCGACGCTTCTCAAAGCTTTTATGGAGCGATATCCCCGGCAAATAACCGAAGAAAAAACCAGTATCCCAGTGCTTTCTGTCGAAATTCCCTCGCGCCCCACAATTAAGTCAACCGCTGACGCGATTTTAACCCAGTTTGACCGCCTTTATGTGGGCGGCTCGGCGGGGGAAAAAACCAAAAGAATAAAGCTGCTTATAAAGCAGTGCGAGGTCAGGGTCATCGTATTTGATGAATTCCAGCACTTTATAGATCGTGGAACGACAACAGCAAATACTGCAGTAGCAGATTGGATTAAGGGCCTTATGAATGAAACAAAAGTATCGGTCGTGATATTTGGATTACCGCGAGCAGCAAGGATACTGAGATACAACGATCAATTAAGACGAAGATTTTCGGCCGCTATCAAAATGAGACCGTGGGTTTTTGAATCCTCTGAAGATATTCGCGAATTCAAAGGAATAATAAAGGCATTGGAGCGCGCTACAAATCTGCCTGCGCCTGGGGAGCTCCATACGGAAGATATGATGCGCCGGTTATTTTTTGCCAGCGGTGGGTTGATTGGGTATCTAGCAAAATTGGTCACCATGTCTGCATGCACTGCCATGAAGAATGGAGATGGCCGTATCACTATTGCTCATCTTCATTCGACATTCATTAAACACATATGGGCTGAAGCAACCTCTAATCGGAATCCATTCAATGAAAGCTTTGAGTGGCGCCCACTGAATCGTGCAAATGAACCCTTTGAGCCAGTTTTGATATAGGAGTATTGATCCATGCTAATGATAAGACCAAGGCCTGAAATTGGCGAAAGCCAAGCCGGTTATATATTGCGCCTAGCCAATGCGAATCACATGGAGGGGTTGGGTGGATTTCTGTCTATGCTCAAGCTGCAGAATGTAAATAGAGTTTTGGATTGGAAGCCGTGGCAAATGAAGTTATTAATGGGGAGCAAATTTTCCTACGAAAACTTTCACTTGAATTGTCCGGGATTCCATTCGAGATCCCCATTTTCGTACAAGCAAAAGGAAATTGGCCTTTATCTGAAAAACGATCACAACCAGCGCTGTTGCCCGCAATGCTTGCGGCAAGAAGAATACTTTCGATGTGAGTGGGATTTATCTTTAGTTGCAGTCTGTCAGGCGCACAAAGCGATTCTGATAGATACATGTGAAAGATGCGCCCAGGAAATTCCGCGACATAGAAAGCACTATATGAATTGTGATTGCGGACATCCTCTCTCTGAAAATAGACAATGGCCCGCTGCTCCAATAGCCATTTCACTGCAGGAGATTTTTCTCTCGAACTTGGTGGGAGAGCCGGTAAATGAGGCTGTATTAGCTGCATACCCAGAGTTCGGCATCGTTGAAAATATGAAAACTGGAGAGCTGGGTCGGTCAATAATGACTTACTTCTTTAGGATAATATATGCGCGAGATAAACCCTTGAAGGGGTTGGGGCAAAATCTCTCTGTTGGGTCGATTTACGAAGCATTACTGATGTATGCGGCGCTAGTAAGGTCCTCATCTCTGATGCGCGAGTGTGTTACGGACGGCTGGTTGCAGCGCTTCGACTCAACAGGATCTAGAAGGCAAGCTCGTAAAGTTGAGAGTGAGCTTCCGGGGCAGCTGCAGTGTGAGAAAGCTAATGTGGCCCCTCTTGCGACCGACCCCATTTGAAGATGAGTCGGTCTTTGGGTATCTGGTTCGCCTTGCAGAATATAATGGGTATCGCGATGCCAAGTTATTGCTCAGGCTGGCTAAAAATATCGAGGTTCGGGGTGATCTAGCCCAAGTTGTAAGATTTCTACGAGAGCACGATGACAACCTCCATGTCCTCATCGGGATGCCAATGGGAAAACTTAAGGGGTGGGCGATTGGTGATGCAGATGAAATACTGGATTCCAAGTACCTTAATGTATCCCGAGCCAGATGCTGCCCAAACTGTTTACAGGAGGCCGTGTACCGGCGCGTAGCATGGGACTATGAGTTATCTCTATATTGCCATCGGCATAATATTTGGCTCGTACACAGTTGTTCAGAGTGCGGTCAGTACCTGCCGGTGCAAGGAGGCTTCGTAAGCCGGTGTAAGTGCGGTATGGCGCTTTCAAGCCTCCCTGCTGAGGTGGCTGATGCTGCGGTTGATGATGGTTTACGGCTGGCCGATGCAATTGGGATTAAGGCAGGGATTGTCCTCCCATTAGAAGCTCCTACTTTAGATGGGGTCATTCCAGACTCATTTCAGGCGTTGAGCCTGCATCAACTTCGGAGTCTGGTTTATTTTCTGGGAGCCTATTCATCTGGCCAAGAGCTGGAAAAGCCACGGAAAATTGCGCTAAAAGGTGAGCCCCGAAAAGTTTGGCAATTGCTGACGGCAGCGGCGTCACTGCTAAGCAATTGGCCCGATAGCTTTCATGGCTTCCTTCTCACCCAATTTGATAGGAGAAGTGGTGAGACGGGAATCAAAGAGCGCTTTGGATATCTCTATACCGCTATCTATCGCGATTTCAGCGCACCTGCATTTGGGTTTCTGCGGACAGAGTTCGAGATGTTTCTGCAGGAGCATTGGGATGATGTGCTGTCGGGGAGAAACCGACGGTTATCTCCAGAGATGAAGGAGTCGCAGGCGTATCTGCCCGCATCAATTGTGATGCGCATGTTGCACGTGCCAAGGCACGTACTGGAAACAGGGATTGCAAATGGCACCATACAGGGCCGGATTTTTCCTTTAGCCTCTGGTCGCCAGCGAATCGTTGTGGCCAGGTCTGACCTTGGATGTATAGCTGCGTTATGGGATTGGATTGATCTTAAAGCAACAGTACAAATGCTGGGCCTTCCGGAGAAGCGTGTACTGGAGTTGCTGTCAGGAAAGATGTTGCGTGGTCAGGCTGCGGGGCCGGGAGAGCAATGGAAAATACTGCGAGTCAATATTGATCGCTTACTTGCAGATTTTCGTATTGCTGCAACTCAGGAGGTGATATCGCCTCAGGGGCTTGTCCGGATGGATGGCGTGCTGCGCCATTATTTAGTTGGTGGGGTCTCCTTTGTTGATTTGGCTAAAGCGCTACTTAGTGGCGTTATTCCTTTTGAGTGGAGGTCGGACTTAACCGCGCTCAGAGATCTCTGGTTAGACAAAGAGAGACTTAATAGGTGGCTGCAGCCTTCCGGAGACTTGTTGACGATTCCAGTGGTGGCATCCCTTTTAGGAGTAAAGCAGCAGGTTGCCTACCATCTTGTTAGAAAGGGGCTTATTTATACCAAGCCTTTCGGCCGGAAGGGCCAGCTTGTCACGAAGGATGATGTCAGGCGATTTCAGGTTGAATATGTTCTGGCACGGGATCTCGCAAAGATGCTCAGGACTTCACCACGATATTTGATTCATCGTCTTAGTGCGGCAGGGGTTAATCCTGTTACTGGCCCTGAAATAGATGGATGCCGGCAAGTCATTTATCTGCGATTGTCTCTTTTGCACGTTCCAATCCCTGCGCCCATTATAAGAGCTCTGGATCAACTAGGCAGTGCTCAGACATTGGGCAGTAACTGAATCGCCCCGGCTCCCCTAGATACTTTCCGCCTCACGGGGTTTTGCTGTTCGTACTGTACCGGCGACAACCCTTCATTAAAACCATGCCGGCGTTTCGTGTTGTAGAAGAGCTCTCAAAGATGTCCTGTCGTGCTGCGTCACCGGCCTGCTGCTGTCGCTGGCTAGTAATTCCCTGAAGCTGGTCGCCTTCGGCATCTATGGCGCCACCCTCATCAATCTGTACGTTGTTTCAACGCTTTATCACAGCGTTCGTCCCGCGGCTGCCAAAGCCCTTCTGCAGAAATTTGATCACTGCTCCATTTACCTGCTTATTGCCGGCAGCTACACCCCCTTCGCCCTGATTACCCTGCAGGGCCCTTGGGGTTGGACGCTATTTGGCTTGAGCTGGGGCTTGGCGACCTTGGGCATCATTCAGGAGCTGACGCTGGGCCGACGCACACGGGTGTTGTCCATGTGGCTCTATGTCGTCATGGGCTGGCTCATCCTGATTGCGATTGACCCACTGCTGCGCGCGATGCCAGCCCGTGGCATTGCATGGCTGGCGGTTGGCGGCCTTATCTACAGCGTGGGTATCTATTTTTTCCTTAATGATGAGCGCAGGCACTATCACGGCATCTGGCATGTCTTTGTGTTGGGCGGCAGTGTTTGCCAGTTTGTCTGCATGCTGTGGTATGTAGTGTGAGGATAATTTTACCCGGGTAATATTGACGGCATAATTTTATCCGGGTAAATTTCGTGCTCCTCAATCAGCAAAGCACATCACCATGACAAGCCCGCAAACAGCAGTGACCGCCTTTCTCGGCAAACAGTATTTTGCCCGCGGCGATCTTGGCGATGTGGTCTCCCGACTGAAGTCTCTGCTTGACCATGATGCTGAGGCGCAGGCGCTGGTCTTCAGTGATGCGGATGGCAAGATTATTGATGTCGACTTTCGAAGCTCCTTC
Source organism: Moraxellaceae bacterium (assembly GCA_050739955.1). Classification (GTDB taxonomy): domain Bacteria; phylum Pseudomonadota; class Gammaproteobacteria; order Pseudomonadales; family Moraxellaceae; genus UBA2031. The sequence continues at coordinate 16,380 of JBOICI010000034.1, read as the reverse complement.
GATGATGTGAGTGCTCGCCTACCTTCCGTTCCTGATGCTCAGGCAGAAAAGGATGCTCCTCGAGGTCGAGGTCGGCCTCGACTGGGCGTGTCAGCCCGTGAAGTCACTCTCTTGCCCCGGCATTGGGAATGGCTGGCAGCACAGTCCGGCGGGGCCTCAGTGGCTTTACGCAAACTGGTGGAAGTGGCGAGTCGCCAAAATGTCGAGGCAGATCGCAAACGTCTGTCGCAAGAGGCCGCGTATCGCTTCATGTCTGCCATGGCGGGCGATGAGGCCGGTTTTGAGGAAGCAAGCCGTGCCCTCTTTGCCGGTAATCAGGATGACTTTCTCAAGGCCCAGTCGAGCTGGCCGCAAGACATCGCCCGCTATACACAATCCTTGGCATCGGCCGCTTTGGCGGCCAGTTGAAAATCACTCCTATTTGACTGCTGAATGCCGCCACTTTCAGCGTGTCCAAGGGGTATTGGTCCTAGGAAAGGGGTGCAAATAGGCCAAGCTAGCGGCTAGAATCGCGCCCAGTTGAGCCAGACCCGACGTGGGGTTTGGCCGGCGTGGCGCATCGCTCACATTGTCGTGTCGAGACCCCGTTTCCCGCACCCTGTGGCGATCAGGCCCGCTCCCTTTCTGTCAGCCAGGAAGTCCCAGCGTGACTGCATCCTTCTCTCCCGATTATTGGGCTCTTGCCATCTTCATCGTCGGCGTCATCGGCATGTGCGCTTTCATGCTCGGTGTTCCTGTCTGGCTCGGCGGCCGCGATTGGGGCCGCGCCAAGAATGAACCTTTCGAATCCGGCGTTGTCCCACAGGGCGGCGCACGCATGCGTCTTTCGGCCAAGTTCTATCTGGTTGCCATGCTCTTCGTTATTTTCGATGTAGAAGCTCTGTTCCTTTACGCTTGGGCTGTGTCGGCCCGCGAGGTTGGCTGGATGGGCTTCATCGAAGTCACCGTTTTTGTGCTTTTCTTGTTGGCAGGCCTCATCTATCTCTGGCGCATCGGTGCGCTGGACTGGGCACCGGAGGCGCGTCGTCGCCGTGCCCGTAAAGAAGCTGAGCTCGCTAACAAGGCATCCTGATTGAGGCGCCCATGAAATACACCCTGACCCGTATCGACCCCGATGCTCCCAATGAGCTCTATCCGATACAGCAAAAGGAAACGGTGCCCGATCCGCTGGAAGCGGATATCGAAAAGAATATCTATATGGGTCGTCTCGAAGACATGATCCATGGCGCCGTGAATTGGGGCCGCAAGAATTCCCTCTGGCCGTATAACTTCGGCTTGTCATGCTGCTATGTGGAAATGGCCACAGCCTTTACCGCACCGCACGATGTGGCACGCTTTGGTGCTGAAGTGATTCGCGCCTCGCCGCGTCAGGCCGATGTGATGGTGATTGCCGGTACCTGCTTCATGAAAATGGCCCCCGTGGTGCAGCGTCTGTATGAACAGATGCTGGAGCCGAAGTGGGTGATTTCCATGGGTGCCTGCGCCAACTCCGGCGGCATGTACGACATCTATTCCGTGGTTCAGGGCGTGGATAAATTCCTGCCCGTGGACGTGTATATCCCCGGCTGCCCGCCGCGCCCCGAAGCCTTCCTGCAAGCGCTCATGATCCTGCAGGAATCTATTGGTAAAGAGCGCCGCCCGCTGTCTTGGGTGATGGGTGACCAGGGTGTGTACCGCCCGCAGATGCAGCCTGAGCGTGAGCGCAAACAGGAAGAACGCATCGCGGTCACCAATCTGCGCACGCCTGACCAAGTTTGACGAAAGGCGACGTAGCCGCCTTCGCCAATAAAAATTCCTGATGCCGGCTTCACAGGAGCCGGCATCAAAAACTGTTTTTCAATATTGCGACGACAAGACGATGGCCGACGACGCCCCGCTTCCGCACGCCCTTCCCGGTAAAGAGCTGCCCGGGACCCAGTATGAGGTCGTGCGTGAATTATTCGCCAAATTTGGTGAGGGTCTGGTTTTCCAGCCTACCAAAGATGATGTGCCCACTTTGTGGGTGCCGCGCGACAAGCTGATCGAGGTACTGCGCTTTCTGCGGCAGCTGCCCAAACCCTATGTGATGCTCTATGACCTTTCGGCCATGGACGAGCGTTTGCGCAAGCATCGCGAGGGTCAGCCCAAATCCGATTTCACGGTGTTCTATCACCTGCTCTCGATTGAGCGGAATTCGGATGTGCGTATCAAGGTGGCACTTTCCGAAAGCGATCTGAGCGTCCCCACTGCCATCAGTATCTGGCCCAATGCCGATTGGTATGAGCGTGAAGTCTGGGATTTGTTCGGCATTACCTTTGCCGGCCATCCGCGTCTTTTCCGCATCATGCTGCCGCGCACCTGGCAGGGGCATCCGCTGCGTAAGGATTATCCGGCGCGCGCTACCGAATTCGATCCCTTCGTGCTCACGGCCCTGCGTCAGGATCAGGAGCAGGAAGCCCTGCGTTTCAACCCGGAAGAATGGGGCATGAAGCGTGGCACTCAGGATGAGGACTTCATGTTCCTCAATCTGGGCCCCAACCATCCTTCTGCCCACGGCGCCTTCCGTATCGTGTTGCAGCTCGATGGCGAAGAAATTGTCGATTGCGTGCCTGATATCGGTTACCACCATCGTGGTGCTGAAAAGATGGCTGAGCGTCAGAGCTGGCACTCCTTCATCCCCTATACCGACCGCATCGATTATCTCGGCGGGGTGATGAACAACCTGCCCTATGTGCTGTCGGTAGAAAAGCTGGCGGGCATAGAAGTGCCGGATCGTGTGAAAACCATACGCGTGATGATGTCGGAATTTTTCCGCATGACATCGCACCTGCTCTTCCTCGGCACCTACATTCAGGACATGGGTGGCATGACGCCCATCTTCTTCATGTTCACCGACCGCATGAAAGCCTATGACGTGATCGAAGCTGTCACCGGCTTCCGCATGCATCCGGCCTGGTATCGCATCGGCGGCGTCGCCCACGATCTGCCGCAGGGCTGGGATCGTAAGGTGCGTGAGTTCATCGACTGGATGCCCAAGCGCCTAAAAGAATATGAAAAAGCCGCGATGAAGAATCGTGTGATGCGTGCTCGTACTGTGGGTGTGGCTCAGTACAACGCCAAAGAGGCGTTGGAGTGGGGCGTCACCGGTGCTGGTTTGCGCTCTACCGGCGTGGACTTTGACCTGCGTAAAGCAAGGCCTTATTCCGGCTACGAGAACTTCGACTTTGAAGTGCCGCTGGCGCAAAACGGCGACGCCTACGATCGCGCCATGGTGCGTATCGAAGAAATGCGCCAGAGCCTGCGCATTATTGAGCAGTGCATGAAGAATATGCCGGCCGGTCCTTACAAGGCGGATCATCCGCTGACCTGCCCGCCGCCTAAAGAGCGCACGCTGCAGGATATCGAAACCTTGATCACGCACTTCCTGTCCGTGTCCTGGGGGCCGGTCATGCCGGCGGGCGAAGCCTCACAAATGGTCGAAGCCACCAAGGGCATCAACAGTTACTACGTGACTTCGGATCACAGCACCATGAGTTATCGTACGCGCATCCGTACGCCCAGCTTTGCGCATCTGCAGCAGATTCCTGCGGTGATTCGCGGATCCATGATCCCGGATCTGATTGCCTATCTGGCGTCTATTGATTTCGTAATGGCGGACGTGGACAGATGACAACTCTTATTGCCACCAGCCGTTTTGTGCTGTCGCCTGAAGCCCGTGCCGAAATCGAGCACGCCATCGGCCATTACCCCGATCCGCGCGCGGCCAGCATCGACGCCCTCAAGATCGTGCAGAAGGAGCATGGCTGGGTGCCAGATGGCGCGATTCCCGCCATCGCCGAATTGCTGGGTATTCCTGCCAGTGATGTCGAAGGCGTCGCCACTTTCTATAGCCTGATTTTCCGTCAGCAGGTCGGCCGCAATGTCATTAAGCTTTGCGACAGCATGGTTTGCTATGTGAATGGCCATGAGCAGGTGCTGGATACCATCAAGGCGAATATCGGTATCGGCTTGGGTGAAACCTCGGCCGACGGCCGCTTCACGCTTCTGCCCATTTGTTGCTTGGGCAATTGCGACAAGGGCTCGACCATGATGGTGAACGACGACACGCACGGCGGTCTTACGCCGGAAAATGTCATCGGCTTGCTGGAGGAATACAAATGAAGCTTTCCTCGTTTGGTCCCGCTAACAAGATTGCCCGCACCGCTGAAACTCATCCGCTGACCTGGCGTCTGCGTGATGACGGCGAGCCGGTGTGGTTGAAAGAATACGAAAGCAAGAATGGCTATGCGGCGGCGAAAAAAGCGCTGAAAGAATTGGCACCCGACGACATCGTCAACAGCGTAAAAGATTCCGGCCTGAAAGGCCGCGGCGGTGCGGGCTTCCCCACCGGCGTGAAGTGGAGCCTGATGCCCAAAGACGATAGCCAGAATGTGCGCTATCTGCTCTGCAATGCAGACGAGATGGAGCCCAATACCTGGAAAGATCGTCTGCTCATGGAGCAGATGCCGCACCAGTTGATTGAAGGCATGCTGATTTCAGCGCGCGCGCTCAAAGCCAATACCGGATACATCTTTCTGCGTGGCGAATATGTAGATGCCGCGCGCAATCTGAATCAGGCACTGGATGAAGCGCGTGCCGCCGGCTTTATCGGCAAGAATGTGCAGGGCTCCGGTTTTGATTTCGAGCTTTATGTACACACCGGCGCCGGCCGTTATATCTGCGGCGAAGAAACCGCGCTCATCAATTCGCTGGAAGGCCGTCGCGCCAATCCGCGCTCCAAGCCGCCTTTCCCTGCGGCGGTGGGCGTCTGGGGTAAGCCGACTTGTGTGAACAATGTCGAGACTCTGTCGAATGTGCCCGCCATCGTGGCCAACGGTAATGACTGGTTCAAATCACTGGCGCGCGCCGGCTCCGAAGATCACGGCACCAAGCTCATGGGTTTTTCCGGCAAGGTGAAAAATCCCGGCGTGTGGGAGCTGCCTTTCGGCGTGACCGCGCGTGAACTGTTTGAAGATTATGCTGGCGGGATGCGTGATGGTTTCACGCTGAAAGCCTGGCAGCCCGGCGGCGCCGGTACCGGCTTCTTGTTGCCCGAGCATCTGGACGCGCAGATGTATGCCGGTGGCATTGCCAAGGTTGGCACGCGTATGGGCACCGGCCTTGCCATGGCGGTGGACAACACCGTCAATATGGTTTCACTGCTGCGCAATATGGAAGAGTTTTTCGCGCGCGAATCCTGTGGCTGGTGCACGCCTTGCCGTGATGGCCTGCCCTGGAGCGTGAAACTTTTGCGCGCTCTTGAGCATGGCGAAGGCACAGCGGCCGATATTGATGTGCTGCTGCAACTCGTGGGTTTTCTCGGCCCGGGTAAAACCTATTGTGCGCATGCGCCCGGCGCGGTCGAACCGCTGGGTTCGGCCATCAAGTATTTCCGTTCCGAATTTGAACAAGGCATCTCGCCCACAGCGATCGCAGCTCCGGCCGCAGTAGTTGTGCAAAGCGGGGTGAATGCGTAATGGCAACGATCAACGTAGACGGCAAGGTTTACGAAGTCGACGGCGCAGACAATCTGCTGCAAGCCTGTCTCTCGCTCGGCCTCGACATTCCCTATTTCTGCTGGCATCCGGCGCTGGGCTCCGTGGGCGCTTGCCGCCAGTGCGCGGTCAAGCAATACGCTAATGCCGATGACAAGCGCGGCCGCTTGGTGATGTCCTGCATGACGCAGGCCACCAACGATATGTATATCGCCATTGAAGATGCGGAAGCCAAAGAGTTCCGCGCCTCCGTGGTCGAGTGGCTGATGACCAATCACCCGCACGATTGCCCGGTTTGCGAAGAAGGTGGCCACTGCCATCTGCAGGATATGACCGTGATGACGGGTCACAACACCCGTCGCTATCGCTTTACCAAACGTACCCACCAGAATCAGGATCTCGGTCCTTTCGTTAATCACGAAATGAATCGCTGTATCGCCTGCTATCGCTGCGTGCGTTATTACAAAGATTACGCCGGCGGCACCGATCTCGGTGTTTTCGGCGCGCATGACAATGTCTATTTCGGCCGCGTTGAATCGGGCACGCTGGAATCGGAATTCTCCGGCAACCTCACCGAGGTTTGCCCCACCGGTGTGTTCACCGACAAGACCCATAGCGAACGTTACAACCGCAAATGGGATATGCAGTTCGCCCCCAGCATCTGCCATGGCTGCGCGTCCGGCTGCAATATTTCCCCGGGCGAACGCTATGGCGAATTGCGCCGCATAGAAAACCGTTTCAACGGCTCTGTGAATCAGTATTTCCTCTGCGATCGTGGCCGCTTCGGCTATGGCTATGTGAACAGCAAAGATCGTCCGCGTCAGCCGCTGCAGCGCAATGGCATGGCGCTGAATGTGCTGAGCGCTGATATTGCGTTGGACAATGTGGCTGATGTGCTGCGTCAGGCAAAGCGCGTGATCGGCATAGGTTCGCCGCGTGCCAGTTTGGAAGCCAACCACGCCCTGCGTGAACTGGTGGGTGGGCAGAATTATTTTTCTGGTGTGAGTGCAGACGAGTTGGAGCGCCTTGCGTTGGCTCGCCAGATTCTTGAGCGCGGCGTGCGCACGCCGACGCTGCGCGAAGTGGAAGAGCACGATGCCGTGTTCGTGCTGGGCGAAGATGTCACGCAGACCTCGGCGCGTCTGGCACTGTCCCTGCGTCAGTCCGCCAAGAACAAAGTCATCAAAATGGCCGCTGCTAACCGCGTGCAGCCCTGGCAGGCAGAAGCGCTGGCCAATATCGGTCAGGGCGCGTTGAGTCCCGTCTTTATTGCCAGCTTTGAAAGCACACGTCTGGATGATATTGCCGAAGCCACTTATCACGCTGCGCCCGACAATATTGCCCGTCTCGGTTTTGCGGTGGCGCATCTGATTGACAGCAGCGCACCTGTGGTTGCTGATCTGGATGCGGACTCGGCGGCATTGGCCAAGCGCATTGCGGCCGCCCTATTGGCGGCTGACAAACCGCTGGTTGTTAGCGGCATGGGTGCGCAGAGCAAGGCCGTGCTGGAAGCGGCTGCCAATATCACCGGCGCACTCAAGGCCGTAGAAAAGAATCCCGGCATCTGGCTTTGCCTGACGGAAGCCAACAGCATGGGCTTGGCTCTGCTCGGTGGCGAATCGCTGGATGCCGCGCTGACTACGCTGGAGCATGGCGACGCCGACGCCGTTGTCATCGTGGAAAATGATTTGTATCGCCGCGCGGAAAAATCCCGTGTCGATGCCGCACTGGCCCGTGCCTCATCCGTGATCGTGATTGATCATCAGCAGACCGAGACCACGGCCAAAGCTTCCGTGATTCTGTCGGCGGCCAGCTTTGCCGAAGGCGATGGCACGCTGGTGAGTTCGGAAGGTCGCGCCCAGCGTTTCTTCCAGGTTTACGATCCGGTCTACTACAAGCCGGATACCGTGATTCACGAATCCTGGCGCTGGCTGCATGCCCTGCACACCACCTTGGAAAATCGCGAAATCGATTGGACGCAGTTAGATGATGTGACCGCACATTGTGCGCAAGCCAATCCCGTGCTGGCCGGTATTGTGGATGCAGCCCCCAAGGCTTCTTTCCGTATCAAGGGCCTGAAGATTGCGCGCTCTCCGCGTCGTTTTTCCGGCCGTACCGCTACGCGGGCACCGATTTCCGTGCACGAGCCGCGCGCTTCGCAAGACAATGATTCCGCGCTCGCCTTCTCCATGGAAGGTTATGGCGGTCCTAATGAGCCGTCGCCGTTGATTCCCTTTGCCTGGGCGCCGGGCTGGAATTCGCCGCAGTCCTGGAACAAATTTCAGGATGAAGTTGGAGGCCATCTCAAAGCCGGTGACCCCGGTGTGCGTTTGATTGAGGGCCGCAGCGAGCTCGCCTATTTTGCCCATGTGCCGGCAGCGTTTGTCGCAGGCAGCAGTCTCAAGGCCCTGCCGCTTTATCATCTTTTCGGTAGCGAAGAGATGAGTGCGCGCGCCGCCCCTGTGCAGCAACGTATTGAAGCACCCTATGTAGCATTGAGTGTTGCCGATGCCGGTCGCCTTGGTTTGGTTGATGGCAAGAAGGCCTCAGTGAAAATCGGTGATGAATTGCTGGAGCTGAATGTGCGCGTGAGCAATACCTTGCCGATCGGCACGGTGGGTCTGCCCGTGGGCTTGAGCGGCATCAGTGTCTTTGCCGGCAAGACCGCCATGGTGGGAGCAGGCGCATGAACGACATGCTCAACACCGTGATTGCTTGGTTCACGCCGGAAGTTATCGCCATCATCATCGCTATGGTGAAAGCCGTGGTGATTCTGCTGGCCACGGTAATTGCCGCTGCCCTGCTCAGCTTTGTCGAGCGTCGCCTACTGGCGTGGTGGCAGGATCGTTATGGTCCTAACCGAGTTGGCCCCTACGGCATATTCCAGCTCGCGGCTGACATGCTGAAAATGTTCTTCAAGGAAGACTGGACGCCGCCCTTCGCTGACAAGCTGATTTTCTGGCTGGCGCCGGCAGTGGCTATGTCAGCCTTGTTGCTGGTGATGGCGGTTATTCCGATTACGCCGGACTGGGGCGTGGCGCCCGATATGAATGTCGGTGTGCTTTTCTTCCTGGCCATGGCCGGCATTGCGGTTTACGCCGTGCTCTTCGGCGCTTGGTCCAGTAATAATAAATACGCCCTGCTCGGCGGCCTGCGTGCTTCGGCGCAAACCCTGTCGTATGAAGTGTTCATGGGCATCGCGCTCATGGGCGTGGTGGTGCAGGCCGGCTCTTTCAGCATGAGCGATATCGTCGAAGCGCAACGTGATATGTGGTTTATCTTTCCGCAGATCATCGGCTTTGCCACCTTCCTTGTTGCCGGCATTGCGGTGACGCATCGTCATCCCTTTGACCAACCGGAAGCCGAGCAGGAATTGGCCGACGGTTATCACATCGAATATTCCGGCCTGAAGTGGGGCATGTTCTTCGTGGGCGAGTATGTGGGTGTGGTGGTGATTTCCGCCCTGCTCGTCACGCTTTTCTTCGGTGGCTGGCTCACGCCTTTTGGTCAAACATTCCCCTTCCTGAATGTGATTCCGGCCTTTTTCTGGTTCGCCGCCAAAACCGCTTTCTTCATTATGTTGTTCGTTTTGGTGCGTGGCTCGCTGCTGCGTCCACGTTACGACCACGTGATGAGCTTCGGTTGGCTGGTGTGTCTGCCCCTGACGCTGCTGAATATGCTCGTCACCGGCGCCATCGTTCTCTACACGATGCCTTGAGGAATTTGAAATGACTCTGACAGGCTTGATTATCGGCACCTACACCCAGCTGCGCAGTCTGGTGATGGTGTTTTCGCACGGCTTCCGCAAGCGCGACACGCTGATGTATCCGGAAGAGCCCATCTATGTGCCGCCGCGCTACCGTGGCCGTATCGTGCTCACCCGCGATCCGGACGGCGAAGAGCGCTGCGTGGCATGTAATCTTTGCGCCGTGGCTTGCCCGGTCGGCTGCATCTCGCTGCAGAAAGCCGAGAAAGATGACGGCCGCTGGTACCCGGAGTTCTTTCGTATCAATTTCTCGCGCTGCATTTTCTGCGGCATGTGCGAAGAGGCTTGCCCGACCAATGCCATCCAGCTCACGCCAGATTTTGAAATGGCTGAGTTCGTGCGTCAGGACCTCGTGTACGAAAAAGAAAACCTGCTGATTTCCGGCCCGGGCAAATACCCGGACTACAACTTCTATCGCATCGCGGGTATGGCCATCGCTGGCAAGCCCAAGGGCGCAGCTCAGAATGAAGCTGCTCCTATCGACGTGAAAAGCTTGCTGCCTTGATCGGCTGCCCTTGGGAGAAACAGCCAAGTGTCTGTTCTTGAAATCGGATTCTTTCTGGCAGCCGGCGTCGCGGTTGCTGCCACGCTGGGTGTGATACTGGGCAAAAACCCGGTGCACTCCCTGCTCAACCTCATCATCTCGCTGCTCGCCGTGGCCATGATTTTCTTCATGCTGGGCGCACCCTTTGCCGGCATGCTGGAAATTATTGTTTATGCCGGCGCCATCATGGTGCTCTTCGTCTTCGTGGTGATGATGCTCAATTTGGGCGAGCCCACTACGCAGCAAGAGCGGCAGTGGCTGCGTCCGCGGGTGTGGATAGGCCCAGGCTTTTTGGCTCTCGTGCTGCTGGCCGAGCTGCTTTATGCGCTCAATACCAGCGCCTTCCGCCCAGCTGGCCAAACCATGGTGGATGCCAAGCAAGTCGGCATCGCGCTTTATGGTCCTTATCTGCTCGCGGTTGAGCTGGCTTCCATGCTGCTGCTGGGAGCACTGGTCACGGCTTGGCATCTCGGTCGCCAAGATCTGAAGCCGGACAACAAAAAGGAGAGCGTGCAATGAGCTCCTCCATTCCTATGGAATACGGTCTGCTCTTGGCCGGCGTGCTGTTTGCGCTGGGCCTCGTTGGTGTGATGACGCGTCGCAACCTCTTGTGGATGCTGATGAGTCTGGAAGTAATGATGAATGCAGCGGCTCTGGCCTTCGTCGTGGCTGGCGCGCGTTGGGGTCAGCCCGATGGCCAGATCATGTTCATTTTGATTCTCAGCCTCGCGGCTTCCGAGGCGAGCATAGGCCTCGCCATCCTGCTCCAGCTTTATCACCGTTTCCGCACCCTTGATGTGGACGCAGCCAGTGAGATGCGCGGATGAACCTTCTTTTCCTCACCTTCCTCTTTCCCCTGATCGGCTTCTTGCTGCTGGCCAGCTCACGTGGGCGCATTTCTGAAAATGTGGCGGCGGCTATCGGTGTCGGCTCCATGGGCTTGTCAGCCCTGACCGCACTCTATGCCGGCGTTGATTTCATTCAGCATATTCCGGCTGGCGGCTCGTACACGCAGCAGCTCTGGACCTGGATGAGCGTGCCCGGCTTTGCGCCGAACTTCGCGCTCAAGCTCGACGGCCTCTCGCTCACCATGCTGGGCGTGATTACCGGCGTCGGCTTCTTCATTCATCTTTTCGCCTCTTGGTATATGCGCGGCGAAGACGGTTATGAGCGCTTCTTCTCGTATATGAATCTCTTCGTCGCCAGCATGCTCTTCCTCGTGCTGGGCGATAACCTGCTCTTCCTTTATTTCGGTTGGGAAGGCGTGGGCATCTGCTCCTACCTGCTCATCGGCTTCTATTACAAAGATCCGGCCAACGGCCTCGCTGCACGCAAAGCCTTTGTAGTGACGCGTGTGGGCGATACTTTCATGGCGATCGGCCTGTTCATTCTGTTCCGCGAACTCGGCACGCTCAGTATTTCTGAATTGCTGACATTGGCGCCGCAGAAGTTTGCCTCCGGCGATCCCACGCTGTCGGTGGCCACGCTCTTGCTGCTCGGTGGCGCTGTGGGTAAATCCGCACAACTGCCTTTGCAAACCTGGTTGCCAGATGCCATGGCCGGCCCTACGCCGGTATCCGCTCTGATTCACGCTGCCACCATGGTGACTGCGGGCGTTTATCTGATTGCACGTACGCACACGCTTTTCATTCTGACGCCGGACATCCTGCACTTGGTCGGCATCGTCGGTGCGCTCACGCTTTTGCTCGCCGGCTTCACGGCACTGGTGCAGACTGATATCAAGCGCATCCTCGCCTACTCCACCATGAGCCAGATCGGCTATATGTTCCTCGCGCTGGGCGCAGGCGCCTGGAGTGCAGCAGTCTTCCATCTGATGACGCATGCCTTCTTCAAGGCCCTGCTTTTCCTCTCGGCCGGCGCCGTCATCATCGCCACGCATCACGAGCAAGACATCTTCAAGATGGGCGGCCTGCGCAAAAAAATCCCCTTGGTCTATGCCTGCTTCCTTATTGGCGGCTCTGCCCTCGCGGCCCTGCCCTTCTTCACCGTGGGTTTTTATTCCAAGGATGAAATTCTTTGGGAGGCCTGGGCCAGCGGCAACCATCTCTTTTTCTATGCCGGTTTGCTGGGTGCACTGCTCACCTCGCTCTATACCTTCCGCCTGATTTTTATTGCCTTCCACGGGACAGAAAAAACGCAGGCGCATGAACTTCACGGCGTGTCGTACTGGCTGCCGCTTTCCGTGCTGTTGCTGCTTTCAACCGCTGTGGGTGCGCTGATTCATCCGCCGCTGGCCGGCGTGCTGCCGGAAAGTGCCGGTGCGCATATGGAAGAAGGCAAACACACCATCGAATTCATCTCCATGGGCGTCGCTGTTTTTGGTGTGTTTATGGCGTGGCTGCTGTTCTCGGGCGAACGCCGCTTTGTCACGGCACTGGCCAATAGCGGCCCCGGTCGCGTGATTGGCGGTCTCTGGAGAAATGCCTGGGGCTTTGACTGGCTCTACGATCTGGTGTTCGTCAAACCCTTCATGTGGCTGGTACGCGTGTTGGGTCGTGACTGGTTTGATGCAGCCATCGGCTTATTGCCGCGGCTCACGCAAAAAGGAAACCAGCTGCTCAGCGTCACGCAGAGCGGCAAGCTGCGCTGGTACGCCGCCACTATGGCCATGGGCCTGGTGTTGGTGATTGCCACGTTTGCCCTGATTTAAAGGAAATAGGCCTGACATGATTCTGCCCTGGCTCATCCTCATCCCCTTCATCGGCGGCCTGCTCTGCTGGCAGAGCGAACGTCTCGGCCTCAATGTGCCGCGTTGGATTGCCCTCATTACCATGAGCAGCGTGCTCGTGCTTTCTTGCGTGCTCTGGGTGCAAGGAAATTACACGCTGAATGCGGCCGGCTCGCATGGCCAATGGCAGCAGGAATTTCAGCTGCCCTGGATTCCGCGTTTCGGTATCAGCTTCCATCTCGGTCTGGATGGTCTCTCCCTGCTTATGGTCATGCTTACCGGCTTGCTCGGTGTCATGGCCGTGGCCTGCTCCTGGAGTGAAATCCAGAAGCATGTGGGGTTCTTCTTCCTGAATCTGCTCTGGAATCTGGGCGGCGTGATCGGCATTTTCCTCGCGCTGGACATGTTCCTGTTCTTCTTCTTCTGGGAAATGATGCTGGTGCCCATGTATTTCCTGATTGCGCTGTGGGGACACAACGCACCGGGAGGCAAGGGCCGCATTTACGCCGCCAATAAATTCTTCATCTTCACGCAGGCCAGCGGTCTTATTCTGCTCTTGGCGATTCTGGGTCTCGTATTTGTGCACAACGCCAGCACCGGCGTGGTGACCTTTGATTACGACATTCTGCGCACCACGGTGATGACGCCAGGCGTGGAAATGATCTTGATGCTGGGCTTCTTCATCGCCTTTGCCGTGAAGTTGCCCATCGTGCCCGTACACTCCTGGCTGCCAGATGCGCACTCGCAGGCACCCACGGCCGGCTCGGTGGATTTGGCCGGCATTCTCTTGAAAACAGCGGCTTACGGCATCCTGCGTTTTGCCATACCCATCTTCCCCAATGCCTCGGTGGAATTTGCGCCGATTGCCATGACGCTGGGTGTGATCGGCATTTTCTACGGCGCGGTATTGGCCTGCGCGCAGCACGATATAAAACGTTTCATTGCCTACACCTCCATTTCACATATGGGCTTTGTACTGCTGGGTATTTATTCCGGTAGCGAGATGGCCTTGCAGGGCGTGATAGTGCAGATGATTGCGCACGGCATCTCTGCCGGTGCCCTCTTCATCCTCTGCGGTGAAATTTACGAGCGCATGCATACCCGCGATATGCGCGAGATGGGCGGCTTGTGGACGCGCCTGCGTTATCTGCCGCCGGTGGCCATGGTTTTCACCGCCGCCTCGCTGGGCCTGCCCGGCCTCGGTAATTTCGTGGGCGAATTCCTCATTCTCATGGGCAGCTTCCCCTCGGCACCGCTGCTCACCATTCTCGCCACGGGTGGTCTGATTCTCGCTGCGATTTATTCGCTCATCATGATGCAGCGCGCTTTCTACGGCCCGGCCAAGAGCGAAGAAAAACTGCCGGATCTTTCTGCTCGTGAACTCACGGTCTTGCTCAGCCTCATGGGTATTCTGGTCGTGCTGGGCTTGTATCCGCAGCCGGTGCTCAATACCTCGGCAGACGCGATGAAGTCGGTGCATGCCAGCTATAGCGCTGCCGTCGCACGTGCTGAGTCGGCTGTAATCAGTATTCCCTTGGGTGTGTTGCCCGACGGCTCCGTGCCGGCGGCAATCGTTTCCCCTGTTGCTCCCTGAGGCGCTGCCACGATGAACTCTGTCGCTATGAACACAGAACAACTTCTCGCGCTGCTGCCCCTCATTGCCTTGGCGACCACCGCCATCGTCGTGATGCTTTTCATTGCCTGGCGTCGGCATCATTGGTGGACCGGCACGCTCACCGTGCTGGGCCTTAATGCCGCGCTGCTCGCCGTGGTTTATGTGGCCATGGTTTTGCCGCCGCAGCTGGTCACGCCCTTGCTGGTTTTCGATGGCTTTTCCTGTTTCTACATGGGCCTGCTCATCATCACCACGCTGGCCTGCTCCACCTTGATGAATGCCTATATGGAAGGCTTTCAGGACAATCGTGAAGAAATTTATCTGCTGCTGCTAATTGCGGCACTGGGCGCTTGCGTTCTCGTGTGCAGCCGCCATCTCGCCGGTTTGTTCATTGGTCTGGAGCTCTTGTCGGTGCCGGTTTATGGCATGGTGGCTTACACCTTCCGCAACCGACGTGCGCTGGAAGCGGGCATCAAATACATGGTGCTCTCCGCCGCTGCTTCCGCCATGTTGCTCTTCGGCATGGCGCTGATTTATGCCGTGAGCGGCACCTTGAGTTATGCGGGCCTCACCGCCACTTTCGCTAACGGTCTGAATGATCCGCTGCTGCTCACCGGCACGGCGCTCATGATTGCCGGCCTCGCTTTCAAACTTTCCATTGCGCCCTTCCATCTTTGGACGCCCGATGTTTATGAAGGTGCGCCGGCTCCGGTGGCGGCCTTCCTCGCCACCGCCAGCAAGACCGCCGTGTTTGCGGCACTGGTGCGTTTCCTCTACGAAACCGGCGCGCTGCAGTCGGATGTGCTGCGTGATGTATTGGCAATTCTGGCCGGTATTTCCATCGTGGTCGGCAATCTGCTCGCTCTGCAGCAGACCAGTATCAAGCGTCTGCTCGCTTACTCCTCCATTGCGCACTTTGGTTATCTGCTGGTGCCTGTGGTCGGCGGTACTGCGGCGGAAGCAGTAACGGTTTATCTCATCACCTATGTGGTGACATCGCTGGGCGCTTTCGGTGTGGTCACGCTGATGTCCAGCCCCTACAAAGGTCAGGATGCAGATCAGCTGTTCAATTACCGTGGCCTGTTCTGGCGTCGTCCTTATCTCACCGCGGTGATGACGGTGATGATGCTTTCTTTGGCCGGCATTCCGGTCACGGCCGGCTTTATCGGCAAATTTTATGTAGTGGCCGCCGGCGTTAGCGCCCAGCTCTGGGTGCTGCTGGGTCTGGTCGTTGCCGGTAGCGCCGTGGGTCTTTACTACTATCTGCGCGTCATGATCACCATGTTCCTGCCCGAGCCCGGCATGCGTCGTTACGATGCGCCGCTGAACTGGGGTACAGGCGCTGGTGGTGTGATGGTGCTCGGTCTTACCGTACTCATGTTTGTGCTGGGCATGTATCCGCAGCCGGTGCTGGATCTTATTCAGCAGGCCGGTATGGCGGCCGTGCGCTGATCAGTGCATTTGCAAAAGGCCCCGTATGGGGCCTTTTGTTTTTCCGGAAAATGAAATGAGCGCAGCTTCTCCTTCGAAAATTGCTCTCGTGCCGCAAATTTTTCTGGCCCCTATGGAGGGCCTGACGGATTTCTATATGCGCGATGTGCTCACACGCATGGCAGCGGCACAGCAAGCGGGCGGCTACGATGCCTGCGTCACCGAATTCATCCGTGTGACGGATCGCCTGCATCCCGCGCGCGTCTTTTTCCGCGCCTGCCCCGAGCTACGCACCGGTGGTCGCACGGCTGCCGGCACCTTGGTGCATGTGCAGCTGCTGGGCAGTGAGCCCTCGGTTGTTGCCGATAACGCAGCGCTGGCCGCCGAGCTGGGCGCACCGTCTATTGATCTCAATTTTGGGTGCCCGGCCAAAACCGTAAATCGTCATCGTGGTGGCGCTGTGCTGCTGGATGAGCCGCATGTGGTGCAAGCCATTGTTGCCGCCGTGCGTGCGGCGGTGCCCGCGCATATTCCCGTGACGGCCAAGATGCGTCTGGGTGTGCAGGATCGGAACTACATGATTGATAACGCGCAGGGCATTGAAGCGGCCGGCGCGAATGCTCTGGTCGTGCATGCGCGCACCAAGGCCGATGCCTATCGGCCGCCGGCACATTGGGAGGCGATTGCGGAAATCCGCGCCGCGGTGAAGATTCCGCTGATGGCCAATGGCGAAATCTGGAATGAAGACGATGCTCGCCGCTGCCGCGAAATTTCCACCTGCCCCGATCTCATGCTGGGCCGTGGTGCCATTTCTGATCCGGC
>JBOICI010000033.1:0-79961 GCA_050739955.1 Moraxellaceae bacterium | reverse complement strand
GTCACCAGTGCGCGCCTCATTTTTTAGTGCATCGGATGTGACTCAGATCGGGAAGATCATTCCCATCTCCCACAAGCTTGCTTGTGCTTAATGTCGACTTCACAAGAAAAGAAAACAGAGGGCGCCTGCGGCGGAGCGAGTCCGACTTCACGTCGGGCTTGACGTGTTTCCGGCGTGAACAACGCCGGAAACGTCATAGATGGTGGGCCCGGAGAGACTTGAACTCTCGACCAAAGGATTATGAGTCCTCTGCTCTAACCAACTGAGCTACAGGCCCGTGCGCGAAGTACGGCGGAGGTACTGATGCAGGGTGCCGTTGCGGCTGACCAGCAACGGCGAGGCGCGAGTATAGCGAAAATACAGGCAACAAAAACCCCGGCTCGCCGGGGTTTTGTCTTTCTGTTGCTGCTGTATTCAGTGCGCGTCACGCGGCGTGGTGAGATGCGGATGGGCATGGCTGCTGATCTTGTCTACCCAGGCCATGACCAGGGCGGAGAGCAGGAAGGCGCAGTGAATGATGACCTGCCACATGATGGTGTCGTTACTCTTGCTGTCGGCCTCGATAAAGGTTTTCAGCAGATGTATGGAGGAGATGCTGATGAGGGCCATGGCCAGTTTCACTTTCAGCAGGCCGGCATTTACATGGTCCAGCCATTCCGGCTCGTCCGGGTGACCTTCTATGCCAAGACGGGACACAAAGGTCTCGTAGCCGCCGATGATGACCATGATGAGCAGATTGGACACCATCACCACGTCGATCAGGCTCAGTACGACAAGCATGATGGAGACTTCAGTGAGCTCGGTGGCATGAGCCACCAGATGCCAGACTTCTTTGAGGAAGATGCCGGCATAGACTGTCTGGGCAACGATAAGGCCCAGGTAGAGCGGCAGCTGCAGCCAGCGGCTGGTGAAGATGATGGCAGAGATCGGTTTCATAGGGCTTCGTTCGGACATTTGAGGCGGGCTCCGTAAAGTCTGTCTCTAAAAAGGCGGCTTAAAAAGCGTTGGCATCTTCTCAAAAAAAACGCCCCGTTTGGGGCGTTTTTTGTTGCTGCTCTTATTCAGAGTCCAGGAAGGAGCGCAGGTGTTCGGAGCGCGAGGGGTGACGCAGCTTGCGCAGCGCCTTGGCCTCGATCTGACGGATACGCTCACGCGTTACGTCGAACTGCTTGCCCACTTCTTCCAGGGTGTGATCGGTATTCATGTCGATGCCGAAACGCATGCGCAGCACTTTGGCTTCGCGCTGCGTGAGGTTGGCCAGCACTTCGCGGGTGGCTTCGCGCAGGCCTTCGGCGGTGGCGGAGTCGATCGGGGATTCCATGGTGGAATCCTCGATGAAATCGCCAAGGTGAGAGTCTTCATCATCACCGATAGGAGTTTCCATCGAGATGGGCTCCTTGGCGATCTTCAGCACCTTGCGCACCTTGTCTTCCGGCATGTCCAGGCGCTTGCCCAGTTCTTCCGGCGTCGGCTCGCGACCCATTTCCTGCAGCATCTGGCGCGATACACGGTTCAGCTTGTTGATCGTTTCGATCATGTGCACCGGAATACGGATGGTACGGGCTTGGTCAGCGATGGAGCGCGTGATGGCCTGACGAATCCACCAAGTGGCGTAAGTCGAGAATTTATAGCCGCGGCGGTATTCGAATTTGTCGACAGCCTTCATCAGGCCGATATTGCCTTCCTGAATGAGATCGAGGAATTGCAGGCCGCGGTTGGTATATTTCTTGGCAATGGAAATCACGAGACGCAAGTTTGCCTCGACCATTTCCTTCTTCGCGCGGCGGGCCTTGGCCTCGCCGATGGACATACGGCGATTGATTTCCTTGATCTCGGCCACGGTGAGGCCGACTTCTTCCTCAATGGCAATCAGACGCCTTTGCGCGCGCAGTACATCGTCACGATAGGCTTCGAGATTCTTGGCAAAAGGTTTCTTGGAGGCGATCTGCTTGTCTATCCATTGCAGATTGGTTTCGTTGCCGGGGAATTCTTCGATGAAGTGCTTGCGGTCCATACGGGCACGGCGCACGCAGGTGGCCATGATGGAGCGTTCTTGCGAACGAGCTTCATCCAGTACGCCGCGAATCTGATTGCAGATGCCGTCGAACAGGCGCGGCGTCAGCTTGAAAATGGTGAACTGGACAGCCAGTTCTTCCATATTCTTGGCGACAGCCTTGCCTTCGGGACCGTATTTCTTCAGCGCAGCCTGAGTCTTGGCATACAGCTTTTTCAGATTATTAAAGCGCTCGGAAGCGAGCACGGGATCAAGGCCGGTGTCGGCTTCATCATCGTCATCGTCAGTGCCGTCGCCTTCTTCTTCGGTCTCAGCACCCTCCGCTTTGGCGGCGGGTTTGCCCTTGGCGGCGAGTGCGGCGAGTGCGGTTTCGTCATCCACTTCCGGCGGTGGTGTGGCGGCATTGCCGTCATCATCCGGATCGAGATAGCCGGCGATGATGTCGGCGAGGCGACGCTCGCCGGCTTCGAATTTGTCGAACTCATCGATAATGCCGGCTACAGCGCCTGGCCAGTAAGACATGGAGTGCAGAACTTCACGTATGCCTTCTTCGATACGTTTGGCGATGGCGATTTCGCCTTCGCGCGTCAGCAGCTCCACGGTGCCCATTTCGCGCATATACATGCGCACGGGGTCGGTGGTGCGACCCGGTTCATTTTCTACCGAGGCCAGCACGGCGGCGGCTTCTTCCGTGGCAACTTCATCGGTGGAGGCTTCGGATGCTTCTTCCAGCATCAGATCATCAGCTTCCGGTGCGCGTTCGTGCACCGGAATGCCGAGGTCGTTCAGCATCTGGATGATGTCTTCGATCTGCTCGGTTTCCGTAACGGATTCCGGCAGATGATCGTTCACCTCGGCATACGTGAGATATCCCTGCTCTTTGCCCTTGGCAATAAGCTCTTTGAGCTGGGATTTCTGTTTCTCTTTATCGGGTAACGTCGTCATCGAAGAAGCGCCTCGTAGGGTCCGGCGGGGTAGAGCGGCAAAAAGCCAAGCGCGCGATTATACCGATGGGGTCTGGTCGCGGCCAGCAACGATTATCTTTTCTGATGGAGCAGAGGTGGGGCTATCTCACTGATTTTCAAGGGGGCGGCGGCTGCGCTTCAGGGCTTCTAGCTCCTGCCTGAGGCGGCCAATGGTCTCCAGCTCGGTGGCGGCCCGTAATTGCTGCTCTTTGGCGGCCACACGCAGGGCGAGCAGCACATCCTGGAACTCCTGATCCACGCCGGTGCTCG
Organism: Moraxellaceae bacterium; assembly: GCA_050739955.1. Classification (GTDB taxonomy): domain Bacteria; phylum Pseudomonadota; class Gammaproteobacteria; order Pseudomonadales; family Moraxellaceae; genus UBA2031. Next base: position 76,712 of record JBOICI010000033.1, on the reverse strand, counting down.
GGGTGAGGAATTCACTGGCGGCGAGGCTGCTGAGCTCATCGCCCTGTTCGGTGCCATGCCAAGCGCCCATGAGCGCGGGTGTGCTGATGCCGGGGCTGGCGCCTAGCAGGCGCAGCAGGTCTATCAGCAGGGAGTCAGTGGGCAGCCCTAGCTGTTCCATTTCCTCGGCACTGGTCAGCGCGGCCTGCTTGGGGTCTTGCAGTAGCAGGCGCACGGCGCGCTCGGGCAGGCTCACGGTCTGGGCGCGCGGCGAGGGTCGGGCTTTACGCTGATTGGGGGATTTGCGGCGCTGGCCATTGAAGCCCTTGCTGCCAAAGTTCTGGCCAAACCCCTGGCCGTATTCCGGCTCATCGTCTTCGGGGAAGCGGCCGTTAAAGCTTTCTTCATGGCTGTTGCGGGACGGTGCGCCGCGATATTCCGCAGGGGCGAAGACTGCTTCCGGCGTGTTTTTACGCGGGGCAGCCTCGCTGCGCGTGGCGGCAATCGGTGGCGTATCCAGCACGGCGGCGCGCAGGGTGGCGGTTTCCAGCTGGGTGAATTCGGCCAGCCGGCCCAGCAGCATTTCGCGATAGAGGCCGTCGGGCAGCGTTGCCACCAGCGGCTTGGCCAGCATGGCGAGGCGCGAACGGCCCTCCAGGCTTTCCAGCTTGAGTCCTTCCGAAAGATGCCGGAACAGGAAGTCGGCCAAGGGTTCGGCCTCATTCACCATACGGTCCACAAACCGGTCTTTCCCTTCCTTGCGCACCAGAGAGTCCGGATCTTCATCCGCGGGCAGGAAGAGAAAGCTCGCCGCTTTGCCGTCCTGCATGGCGGGCAGGGCAGATTCCAGTGCGCGCCAAGCAGCTTTGCGTCCGGCGGCATCGCCGTCGAAACAGAACACCACTTCCGGTACGAGACGGAAAAGCCGTTCGATATGTGTGGTGCTGGTGGCGGTGCCCAGCGTGGCCACGGCATAGCTGATGCCATATTGCGCCAGCGCCACCACATCCATATAGCCTTCCACCACGATCACACGCTCGAGCTTTCCCGGCGCCTGCTTGGCTTCAAACAGGCCGTAGAGTTCTTGGCCCTTATGGAAAACGGGGGATTCTGGCGAATTCAGATATTTCGGTTTTTCATCGGTGAGGACGCGACCACCGAAGGCGATGACGCGGCCACGGAAATCACGGATGGGAAAAATAACGCGATCGCGCATGGCATCGTAAACGCGATTGGTCTCCTCGCGTTTGACCACAAGGCCGGTGGCTAGCAGCTGTTTTTTTGCGTCTTCATCGGTGCCCAGTGTGGACAGCAGATTGTCCCAGCCGGGCGGCGCGTAGCCCAGACGATAATGTTTGGCGATTTGCCCAGTGAGGCCACGCTTCTTGAAGTAGCCGACGGCTTTTTCCTTGTCGCGATGCGTGCGCAGCTGCACTTCAAAATATTTGGCCGCGGCTTCCAGTGTGTCGTAGAGCGGCTGCTGCGATTCACGCACTGGCGCATTGGGATCGCGCGTATCCGGCACTTCCAGTCCGACGCGTCCAGCCAGCTCGTTCAGCGCATCCAGAAAGCTTTTACGCTCGTAATCCATGAGGAAGCTGACGGCGTTGCCGGAGGCACCGCAGCCGAAGCAGTAATAAAACTGCTTTTCACGGCTCACCGTGAAAGACGGGGATTTTTCTTTATGGAAGGGGCAGCAGGCTGCGTAATTCTTGCCCGCCTTTTTTAGCTTCACCCGTGTATCAACGAGATCCACGATGTCCGTCCTGAGCAGGACGTCATCGATAAAGGATTCGGGGATACGGCCGTAAGCTGCCATGGGAGCGTGAAACGTGAATAGTGAAACGTGAATCGTATGGCGGCGCCGGGATGGTTCTGGGGCGTAGCCGGGTCGGGTGTCACGCAGTGAGCATAAAGCCTCGCCAGTGGCGAGGCCACGATTCACGGATCACGAGCGCAGCGCAATCACGTTTCACGTTTTCAGCCCAGCTTGGCCTTCACCTTCTGCGAGACGGCGCCGGTTTCCGCGCGGCCAGAAATCTGCGGGCGCAGGGTATTCATCACTTTGCCCATATCGCGCGCGCTGCTGGCGCCGGTTTCAGCGATGGCGGCCGTGATCAGGCTGTCGATTTCAGCATCCGACAGCTGGGCGGGCAGGAAGGACTGCAGCACAACGATCTCGGCTGTTTCCTTGGCGGCCAGTTCCGGGCGTCCGCCGGCTTCAAAGGCGGCCACGGATTCGCGGCGCTGCTTGATCATTTTTTCCAGCACGGTCAGCACGCGGGCGTCGTCCAGCTCTATGCGCTCATCCACTTCGATCTGCTTGAGGGCGGCCGTGGCCAGACGGATGGCGCCAAGGCGCTCCTTGTCCTGGGCGCGCATGGCGTCCTTCATGGCTTCAGTCAGCTTGGTCTTGAGTTCGGACATGGCACGGCTCCCTTGCTGGTTATGACGGGCTAGATATAAGTTCTGGGCAGCGAAAAACGGGTATGACAGAAAAACGAAAAGCGGCACCAGTGGTGCCGCTTTCGCTGTCAGCCTTTGCGGGGCTGATAATGTCGCGTGGCCAAGGCCTGAGCCTCTAGCCGAAGACCAGTCTTAGTAGAGACGGGTGGTCTTCATGTTTTCGCGAGCCACTTTCTTGGCGTGACGCTTAACGGCAGCAGCTGCCTTGCGCTTGCGCTCTTGAGTGGGCTTTTCGAAGAAATCGCGCTTACGCACATCGGCCAGCACACCGGCCTTTTCGCAGGAACGCTTGAAGCGGCGCAGAGCTACGTCAAACGGTTCGCCTTCTTTCACTTTCACGGAGGGCATGCATTCACCTTAAATTCATTGCTGTTGAGGGCCCAGACAGGACGGGTCCCCGGACAAGGGCGCCGATTCTAGCCACTTGGAGCCCCTCTGCCAAGCCCCGGCTGGCCCTGAAACGGTCGCCCCGCTAAGATGCCGGCCCTTGATAGGGGTAAACCATGTAGTCGGGCGGCCAAAATCCGGCTGGAGTGAGGAAATATGCGGGTTCTGGGTATAGAGACGTCTTGTGACGAGACCGGGGTGGCGGTGTATGACAGCGCCCGGGGCCTGCTCGCGCACCGTCTTTACAGCCAGGTTGAGCTGCATGCCGACTATGGCGGCGTGGTGCCGGAGCTGGCCTCTCGCGATCATGTGCGCAAGATCATTCCCCTGCTGCGCGAATTGCTGGCCGAGGCTGGCAGCACTCTGGAAGAGCTAGATGGCGTGGCGTATACCGCCGGTCCGGGGCTGGCGGGAGCCTTGATGGTGGGCGCGGTTTTCGGCCGCACCTTGGCCTGGGCGCTGGATATTCCTGCGGTGGGCGTGCATCACATGGAGGGCCATTTGTTGGCGCCCATGCTGGAGGCGGCACCACCGGCTTTTCCTTTTATTGCGCTGCTGGTTTCCGGTGGCCATACCCAGCTTATGCGCGTGGATGGTATCGGCGCGTATGAATTGCTGGGCGAATCCATAGACGATGCTGCCGGCGAGGCTTTCGATAAAGTCGCCAAGATGCTCAAGCTGGATTATCCCGGCGGACCCAATGTGGCGCGGCTGGCAGAAAGTGGTGATGCCACGAAATTCGCTTTTCCGCGCCCCATGCTGGACCGGCCCGGTCTGGATTTTTCGTTCAGTGGCCTTAAAACCTCTGTGCTCAATGCTCTGCGCAATACAGAAGATTATCCGCAGAAGCCGGCTGATATTGCCGCCAGCTTTCAGGCCGCTGCCGTGGATGCCTTGGCGCGCAAATGCGAGCGGGCCCTGAAAGAAACCGGGGTGAAGCGTCTGGTGGTGGCGGGTGGCGTCAGCGCCAATAAATTACTGCGCGTACAACTCGCGGAGATGACGGCACGGCGCCGTGCCGAAGTGTTTTATCCGGCGCTGCCGTTTTGCACAGACAATGGCGCCATGATTGCGTTTGCGGGCTGTCAGCGTCTCTTGCAGGGCGAGCGACAAGGCATGGGCATTACGGTGCGGCCACGTTGGCCCATGACGGAGCTGAAGGCGCCGGGCGCCGCCTGATCTTGCTCATCAGACTTTTCGCATAACAAGGAAGAAAAAATGAAAAGCAGCGACAAAATTCTGTGCGCGATCTACGGCCTGATTGCCGTGGGGGCCTTGTTTGCTACCTGGAGCCAGAATCTGGCTTTCTTTGCCCTGCCGGATAATGGTGGCCTCGCCGGTTTTATCCGCATGAGCTACGCCAATCCGGCGGCGGCCTCGATTACCAACGATATCGTCTTTGTCTGCTTCGCGATTTTCGCCTTCATGCTGGTGGAGGCCCGCCGTCTCGGCATGAAGCATGTCTGGCTCTATATTGTTTTGTCCTGCTGCATCGCCATCAGTGTGATGCTTCCGCTTTTTCTGCTGGCGCGGCAACGAAAACTGGCGCTGGCCTGAGCGCGATGCGTGTAGGTCGGGCTTTAGCCCGACAGCAGAGTTGGATCAGGAATGATTGTCGGGCTAAAGCCCGACCTAGAAATAATCTGAAAAAGAAAAAAGCCCGGCATGACCGGGCTTTTTTGTGGCTGGATTCTTGTGCGTAGAGCTCAGGCGTTTTCAAGCCGGAAGAATTTGCGGATGCTGGCCAGCAGCTTCTCTTTCTGGCGCTCGTGATCCACGGGCTGTGTCTCTTGCTGCACGGCCACCAGTTGTTTGTTGCGCTCGGTAATGATGTGCGCAAAGGCATCGGCCAACTCCGGGCGCGATTGCATGATGTATTCAAAATTCTTCTTGTCGATGCGGTAGCACTCGGCATCACTATGCGCCGTTACCGTGGCGCGGCGCGGCTCGCCCGTCATCAAGCCCATTTCACCGAAGACGCGGCCCGCCGGCAGGGTGGTAAGCAGGCGCCGGGCTTTGCCCTCGCCTTCAAACCAGACATCGGCCTCGCCCTGTATCAGCACATAAAGCCAGTGCGCCACGGAGCCCTGCCGCGTCATCACATCGCCCTTGGCAAATTGCGCATAGGTTAGCGAGCGGGCGAGATGGATGATTTCATCCTCGGAAAGATGATTGAACATTTCTACGCGGCGCAAATACTTGCGGCGCAGTTCGATTTCTTGCGCGCGTTGTTCGTGCAGGCGCTCGGCATTGTCGGACGTAAGTTTGACATCCAGAGCCGGGGCCACGAGGCGCCAGCCTTCGCGTTGCAGGGCGGCGTAGACATGTACGCGCACGGTGGAGTCGGTGGGATCATCAACGAGAGCATCGGTAAGCCAGTAACGCACGGCGTAATGCCCGACGCCTTCTTTGAAATCCATGAGCACGCAGGAGGGAGCAGGATTGCGGCTGACCAGATTGATGGCGGCATCGCAGACGGCTTTTTCCACGGCTGCAATCACGCGCTGTGGCGGGATTTCCAAGGCAACGGAAAAATGCACCCAGCGCCGCCACTGCGGGGTGTCATTGCGGCTGACGATGGTGAATTTGGATTTCATCAGCAGGCTATTGGGCAGTACCACGATTTCACCGTTGCGTGTGCGCACGGCGGTGTGGCGCCAATGCACTTCAATCACGCGGCCGCTGACATCATCCACTTTCACCCAATCGCCGATATGTATGGAGTCATCCAGCTGCAATGCGATGCCGCCGAGGATATTGCCCAGCGTGTCCTGCATGGAAAAAGCGAGGATGGCGGTAATGACGGCGGATGTGGCTACCAGGCTGCCGAGATCAAGGCCGGCATAACGCAGGCGCACGAGACCCCAGATCACATAGGCCAGCACCAGCAATATATCTTCCATGATGCGCGGCGGATGCAGATGCAGGCCTGGGAGTGCCACGCGAAAAAGTACGAGCCCGGCCAGACGTATGACTAGCAGGCCCATCAGGAGAATGGCGATGCCGTCCAGCAAGGTGGCGGTTTCGCGATAGCCCAGCCAGTTGCAGATAGCAGTGGCAACAATGGCGATGCTGCAGAAGGCAACGTAGATCAGGGTATTGCGCAGGAAATTGCCTTCCGGGCGCGCACGCAGCAACACCGCCAACAAAACGACAGCGGCCAGCAGGGCATTGATATGTGCAGGATGCCAGGCCGCGATCAGGTGGTGAAAAAGGGAAGGGGAGGCATCCGGCATTGCAGTTTCCTTGCTTGAAGTCTGGGTGTGGCAGGCGGCAGTCGAAGGGTTATTGCAGGTTTCCCGGGCTCCGACAAGCTTGAGGCCGGTGCTCAGGTCAGGGCGAGATCCGCCGCGACTGCTGCAAGGAAACGTGCGGCCTCACCACCGGTGACGGCGCGATGATCAAAGCTCAGCGAGAGTGGCAGCAGGCGTGCGCGGCGTATGCCGTTTTGTTCTTCAGCTGCCGGCAGCAGATGGTCCTCAGCATGTCCGGCGCCGAGGATGGCCACTTGTGGCGGGCTTACCAGCGGTGTGGCAAAGCGGCCAGCGAGTGCACCGAAATTCGAGAGCGTAATGGTGGCACCGTGCAGCTGTGCCGGCCTGAGCGCACGTGCTTCGGCGGCTTGTTTGAGCAGTGCCACTTCACGGGCAATCTGCATGGCCTCTTTGTCCTGTGCATTTTCCAGCACGGGGACATAAAGACCATGCGTGGTGTCTACGGCCATACCCACATGCACGGCATCATGCAGTTTTCGTTTTTGTGTGCCGCCATCAAACCAGGCATTGAGCGCAGGCTCGACACGCACGCCGGCAACCAGTGCGCGCACCAGTCGTGAGGTGAGCTGGCGCCTGTCTTCAAAAGCAATTTCGGCATCCAGCGTCAATGTGACCAGAGCCACTTCCTGATGTGCTCTTGCCATGTTTTCGGCCATGGCACGGCGCGTCATGTCCAGATTTTCACCGCCCTCGAAAAGTGCCTCGGAACGTACATCGTGATTGCGCTGGCTGCGCCGTGTGCGCGTCTGCTGCAGCCGGGCCTCGGTGTGACGATGGCGGCCGATGATGAAGTTTTCGCGACGCAACACATCCTGATCCGAAAGCTGGCCGACCACGCTGCCGTTATCTCTGCCTTTTTCGCCGTGCGCAGTAGATTTACCTTGGGCTGCGGTCTGCGGCGGTACCGGCCGCAGGGCATGAGCCGGGTCTTCGCCGTCAGCAAACTCCACCAGGGCGGCATGAGTGGGGATGATGTCACCGGGCTTGGCGAGCAGGGCGCTGATGCGGCCGGCGCGCGGTGAGGGAATGTCCACTACGGCCTTGGCGGTTTCTACCGAGACGATGATCTGATCGGCAGCAACGATATCGCCAGCGGCCACATGCCATTGCACGATGCTGGCCTCGGCCAGTCCTTCACCCACATCGGGCAGGCGGAAGATTTTCATGCGCGCTCCATCATGTCCTGTGCGGCCGCGACTATATCCGCCACCCCCGGCGCATAGAAAGGCTCCATGCGCAGATAGGGCACGATGATGTCGGGTGCGGTCACGCGTTTGAGCGGTGTCAGCAGTGGCGTGCCGGCCTCAGCGATGCGCGCGGCAATTTCGCCACCGAAACCGCCGGTGCGACAGGCTTCATGGGCAATGATGCAGCGGCCGGTGTGCTGCACTGAATCAAGAATCGTGTCCATATCCAGGGGGCGCAGGCTGGCGACGTCGATGACTTCCGCAGAAATACCTTGCTGGCTAAGTTGCTCAGCGGCATGCAGACAGTCCTGCACCATGGCACCCCAGCTTACCAGCGTGATGTCGTCGCCTTTGCGCCAAGTCAGGCACTGGCCGAGCGGAATGGCTTCGCCGCTGTCGATCACCTGCTGCTTCACGCTGCGATAAATGCGTTCGGGCTCCAGTACGATGACCGGGTCGGGATCGCGTATGGCAGCAAGCAAGAGACCGTAAGCAGTTTGCGGTGAAGAAATGGCGACGACTTTTAATCCGGGAATATGGGTGAGCAGGGCTTCAGTGCTTTCTGAATGATGTTCGGGGGCATGTATGCCGCCGCCAAAAGGCACGCGCACAGTGAGTGGGCAGCTGAGGCGGCCGCGTGTGCGGTTACGCATGCGCGCGGCATGGGAAATAAGTTGCTCCAGCGCCGCATAAATAAAGCCGAAGAACTGGATTTCGGCGACAGGGCGAAAGCCTTGCGTAGCCATGCCCACAGAAATACCGGCAATCAGGTTTTCTGCCAGCGGTGTATCCAGCACGCGACGCGGGCCGAACTTTTCACGCAGGCCCAAGGTGGCGCGGAACACGCCGCCATTACGACCGACATCCTCACCCAGCACGATGACGTTTTCGTCTTCGCTCATGGCGCGTGAAAGTGCGAGATCAACCGCTTCGACCACGCTGATCAGGGGCAGTGTGGTTTGCATATTCATGAATGCCGCTCCAGCTCAGCCAATCTGGCGGCGCGTTGCAGTTTCAGGTCGGCGGGCATGTCGGCATGCAGATGATCAAACATGTCGGCTAGTACAGGTGGTGGCTGTGCTAGCCAAGCCTTGATGGCATCGTCTATCTGCGCCTGCTGCTGCTGTTCCAGTGCCGCTTCTTTTTCCGGCGACCACAATCCTGTGTTTTGCAGCAATAGCTGTAAGCGCTTCAGCGGTTCGCGCGTTTCGGCATCAGCACGTTGCTCGGCACTGGCATAGCGGCTCATATCATCGGCTGTGGTGTGATCGCAGAGGCGGTAGGTAATCGCTTCAATCAGGGTTGAGCCCTTGCCGGCGCGTGCACGTTGCAGGGCCTCGGCAGTTACGGCCATTAATCCCAGAGCATCGTTGCCATCCACGCGCACACCGGGGATGCCGGCAGCCACGGCTTTTTGTGCCAGCGTCGGGGTTGCGGTCTGTGCGGATAGCGGCATAGAAATGGCCCACTGGTTGTTATTGATGACAACGACCAAGGGCAGATGCCAGACGCCGGCCAGATTCAGGGCTTCATAAAAATCACCGCGTGAGGTGGCGCCATCACCACAGGTGGCGAGCACGGCACGTTTTTCCCGACGCAGTTTTATGGCCGTGGCAATGCCGGCCGCATGCGAGAGCTGGGTGGCAATAGGTACGCAATTGGGCAGGTCTTCTCTTGGCTGAGCGAAATCGGAGCCGGCTTCATCGCCGCCCCAAAAACGCAGGATTTCAGTCATGGTGACGCCACGTAAAAGTTGCGCGGCCTGATCGCGGTAATAGGGCACGAAGACATCACTTTGCTGCATGGCAAGACCGATGCCGGCGCCTATGGCTTCTTGCCCGAGGCAGGAGGCATACGTGCCAAGGCGACCACTGCGCTGCAGCAGGAAGGCGCGGGCATCGAAGCGGCGGGCGAGATGGATATGGGCGTAAGCGCGCCACCACAGATCGGGGTTGCGCATTGGGGCCGGTGTTTCCGCTATCAGATGACCTTGTGGGTCCAGCAGCGCATGCACCGGGAAGTCGAGGGCAATGTCGCGGATAAACGTCATGGCCGACTCTCCGTCAGGGCGAGATGAATTTCAGTGTAGTTCAGGGACTTGTGCTCAGGGTGAGGGTTTATCTAGGAGGGGCTTTAGCCGCGATGCGGTATCAACTGAGTATTCACGGAAAAATACATCGCGGCTAAAGCCCCTCCTACAAAAGCGTCATAAAAAGCTTTAGGCGGCACGACCCACAGTGGCATTGAGCTGTGGACGGAAGGCGGTATTCACGCCCAGTTGCTTCAGCGTCCAGTAATGGCCGGTGATGGCGCGGTCGACCAGCATGGTATCGGCATTGGGTTGGAAAGCATCCCAGTATTTCAGGGATTTACGCGCCAGCTTGACGGCGTCTTCATGCAGCTTGGCGGTGCCAAAATCGAAAGGTGTTTCTGAAAAAGCCGCCAGCGCAATGCCCACCCAAGGCGCATAGAAATCACCAGGTATATGCGGAGCATTTTCGGTATTGCGCACGCCCATCTTGATAAGGGCCTGCTCCAGAGCTGCATAATCGCCGGCCAGCGCAGCCACGGTGACGCGGCGAAAAGCCTCGGCCACTTCCGGCTTGATGTGTTTTACACAGCCGTAGTCGTAAATGATGAGGGAGCCATCGGTGCGGAAGGCGAAGTTGCCCGGATGCGGGTCGCAATGCACGGCATGCAACTGGTAAATCTGTTCGCTGATGGCCTTGAACAGGCGGTGGCCCAATTCATTGATGAGCTCCTGCGAATAAGCCGGCGCCTGCACGTCACGAATATCGTCGCCTGGCACATAGGCCAGGGTCAGCACGCGAGTGCTGGTGTACTCATCAAAGACCTTGGGCACGATGATCTTGGGATCATTGGCATGAAAGGCAGCGAAGTCGCGCACATTCTGCGCTTCCTTTACATAATCGAGTTCGTCGATAAGGCTGCGGCGGATTTCACCGAAGACCTCATCCAGCATGTTTTTGTCCACCTTGAGCACGCCGGCCAGCTTCAGGGCCAGACGCAGATGCTTGAGATCTGACTCCACGCATTGATCCACGCCCGGGTACTGCACCTTCACCACCACTTCTTCGCCATCGTGCGTGCGTGCGCGATGCACCTGCCCTATGGAGGCGGCGGCAAAAGGTTTGCTGTCGATGAAAGCAAAAATCTCGGAAGGCTCACGACCCAGTTCGGTACGTATCTGGCGTTCGATCACGCCAAAAGGCATGGGCGGGGATTCTTTTTGCAGCTTGGCGAGCGCGTCGGCAATTTCTTTCGGAAACACATCCTTGAACTGCGAGGCGATCTGGCCGACTTTCATCACGGCGCCTTTCATTTCACCCAAGGTATTGGCGATCTGTTCACCGACCTGTGTGAAGAGCACTTCGCGTTCACGCAGACGCTCTTCTTCGGTGAGCGTGCCCATGGCGCCCTTGATACGGTTTTTTGCAAAATTGCCGGCGATGCTGGCGGACATGCCGGCCAGCTTCATGAAACGTTTGCCGGGAGTAGTGGCGCCGAATTTCTTGTCGTTCTTGTCGGTCATGGCCGTGGGCTCATTGGGTGCGGCTTGGGTGGCGGCGTTTGTTCCGGAGGAAATTGGCCAAGGTGCTGCATCGGGCCTGCATGATGGCAGCGACAGACGGGCCGGCATTGGCCGTAAGGCCGATGGGGTCTGCCGGAGTGTCAGTCCGGGCGCGGTCGCCCGCAAGTGGGCAAGCGTCACATTTGTGTCGATGGTGTTTTGCAGGGATGTCCGGGTGCCCGTATGAGTGCCGTGGAACTGAGGTAGGGAGTAGCGAGAGAGGCGCCTGCCGTAATACGCCGTCAGCCGCTGGCGAGTTTCAGGGTGAAGCGGCGCTGCTCGCCGGCGGCCAGGGTGATGCCATCCTTGCCGGTATTGCCGCTTTCTACGCAGAGCATGCCGCGCCAGCCTTCTGCGCCCATATCGCCCATGCGGGCATTTTTTTCACTCCAGGGATTCCAGACGATGGCGCTTTTGCAGTCATCAGACGCAATCACGATGCGCTTGCCTTCTGCTTCATCCACGATGCAGTAGTGGCCGCTGGCGCCTTCATACACACGATCAGTTTCTGCCGCGAAACGTATGCCACCGGCTTCGCTTTCCAGAATTTTCCAGTCTTGCAGGGCATCGAAATAGGGCCGGCCCTCCAGCCCTTCTACGCGTGTGCGTGTGATATCGCTGACGGGAAAATAACTGTGCTGGGCGAAAGTGAAGCTGAACGGGTTTTCGTCCCGGTTTTCCACGCTGAGGGTGAGCGTGATATCGCTGCCCAGTGTCAGGGTTTGTGTAGCCAGAAAAGCATGCGGCCAGAGTTTTTTCGTATCGGCATCATCGTGCAGCGTGAGCTCCAGCGTCACGGTGTCGCCGTCGCGTTGTGCGCGGGTCAAGGTCCAGAGGCGGTGTCGGGCAAAGCCATGCGCGGGTTTGTCTTTGTCGGCTGGCGTGCCGAACCAGGGAAAGCAGAGCGGGATGCCGCCGCGTGCAGATTTGCCCGGCCGGAAAATGGCGTCTTCAGACAGCCAGAGTAAAGGCGCTTTGCCGATGGGCTGGAATTGCAGCAACTGCCCACCTTGCAGGCTGAGCAGGGCCGTGCACAGCGGGGTTTCAATACGCAAGCCACGCAGACCGGCATCGCCCAGAGAGACTTCAGTAATGCCGGCCGGCAATGCCATGGATGCGTTTCCTTTTTCCCTTGGTTCTTGTTTCTAGTCTTATTTTTCTTGGCTCAGCGCCTTGACCAGCTTCTGATGTATGCCACCAAAGCCGCCATTGCTCATGATGACGACTTGATCGCCGGCAGCGGCTTCTTTCACAATTTTTTCAATGATGGCGTCGATGGAATTCAACACCAGTGCCGGCACCGGGCTGTCCGCCACCACGGGACCCAGATCCCAGTTCAGGCCCTCCGGTTGATACCAGAGCACCTGATCGGCATCGGCCACGGAAGGCGCGAGGCTTTCCTTGTGCGCACCCAAGCGCATGGTGTTGGAGCGGGGCTCGATAACGGCAAAGATTTTTGCCTTGCCCACTTTTTTGCGCAGGCCAGAGAGCGTGGTTTGTATGGCGGTGGGGTGATGGGCGAAATCGTCGTAAACCGTGATGCCCTTCACTTCGCCTATCACTTCCATGCGGCGCTTTACGCCGGGGAAGGCCGAGAGTGCTTTGCAGGCAATATCGGGCGCCACGCCGCAATGCTCGGCAGAAATGATGGCAGCCAAGCCATTGCTCACGCTATGACGGCCGGTCATGGTCCAGTGCACTTCGCCGGCCTTGGTGCCATTCCGGAAAACCGCAAAGGAAGAACCGTCATCGCTCAAACCTTCGGTGTGCCAGCTGGCGTCTGCGCGGGCTTCATCCACGCTGAACTTTTCCACCGGTGTCCATATGCCTTTTTTTAGTACGTCTTCAAGATTGGCATCGTCAGCCGGGACGATGATGCGTCCTTTCCCCGGAATGGTGCGCACCAGATGGTGGAACTGCTTTTTGATGGCATCCAGATCATCAAAAATATCGGCGTGATCGAATTCCAGATTATTCAGGATGGCCGTGGTGGGCGCGTAGTGAATGAACTTGGAGCGCTTGTCAAAAAAAGCCGAATCGTATTCATCGGCCTCTACCACAAAGTATTTGCCGCCACCTAAGCGTGCACTGGCTGCAAAACCCTTGGGCACGCCACCGATAAGAAAGCCGGGATTAAGACCTGCCTGCTCCAGTACCCAGGCCACCATGGTGGTGGTGGTGGTTTTGCCATGCGTGCCGGCCACACCGATCACATGACGGCCTTGCAGCACATGCTCGGCCAACCACGCCGGGCCCGAGGTATAGGGAATGCCTTCGTTCAACACATATTCCACGGCCGCATTACCGCGGCTCATGGCATTGCCCACCACCACCAGATCAGGACGCGGCTGCAGATGTGCCGGCTCATAGCCCTGCATGAGGGTGATGCCTTGAGCTTCCAGCTGTGTGCTCATGGGCGGATAGACATTCGCATCGGAACCGGTGACGTGATAGCCCAGCTCCTTGGCGAGCACGGCCAGCGAGCCCATAAAGGTGCCACAGATGCCGAGAATATGAATATGCATGATGAGTCCTTGAGTTCCGTGCGCGGATCAGTGGTCGTGCGTCAGGTAAGGGGTGTAGCTGGGATCAGCTGTGGCCACAGTTTCACGGCGATGAAAACAGTGAGCAGAAAAAGCGTGAGCGAAAGCATATTGGCCAGCAGCACTCCCACCCGCAAGCTGCGGTGATAAATGTAAGCGCGAACGCCCAAACTCCAGCCCACCAGCAGCATTTGTACAAACACGATGACGGGCAGCCACGGCGCCTTGGCCATATAAAAGCTGGCCAGTGCCAGTGGCACGGAAAACAGGCTGAGCAGGAAATCCGTGCCGTAGACGGCGCTCAGGCTTTGCACATAACGCCCCCGCGCATTCTTGAATAGCGCGAGTCCGCCCAGCACCAGAGCATCCATAAGCACGGCCAGTGCCGTCATGCCGAGAGCGAGGTCCAGCGCATCGGGCTTATCGGTCAGTTGCAGGCCAATGCCAACAGCGGCATCCAGCAGCAAGACCAGCAAAAGCAGGGCAAGGGAGGAGGGAAGTTCTTCGGGGCCGCGACTCATGCGGCAGATAGACCAGAACAGTGAGCACAACGCTTTCATGACATCTCTTTGGCTTTCATGTGTTGTCTCGGGGCTTCATGACTTCGCCCGACGAGGCGGCATTCTCGCAAAGTCACGGTGGGGCGTCACGGGCAGACTTGTGCGCTGCTTGTAGAGCGGGCGGGGCCTCGTCGAGAATCCGGCCACGCCCGAGGAGCTTGCCATGCCTGTTACCCTGCAAACCATTCTGCTGTTGGTCTGTTCCAATATCTTCATGACCTTTGCCTGGTATTCCCATCTCAAGCATTTGCAGAACAAGCCGCTGATGCTGGCCGTGCTGTTCAGCTGGGGCATCGCCTTTTTTGAATACCTGCTCATGGTGCCGGCTAACCGTATTGGCCATACCGCGCTTACCATCAGCCAGCTGAAAATCCTGCAGGAAGTGATCACCCTCTCGGTGTTCATCCCTTTTGTGGTTCTTTATATGAAAGAGCCGCTGAAGCTGGATTATCTCTGGGCGGCCTTCTGTATGGTGGGCGCCGTGTATTTCATGTTCCGCACCTGAAGGACGAGACTGCAAGATGAGCGAAGCGCCGCAATCTGAACACCGTGACATTTCCCGCGAAACTCCTCGCGAAATCCCCCGTGAGCCCATGCCGAAAAGCCTGCGTCCGGCCTGGATCTATATCGGCCTCATGGCCTTGGTCACGGTGGTAATAGGCATTGCTGCCGCCGTTATCGCCATCTTGCTGCAGTAAGGCTGACGATTATGTAGGAGGGGCTTTAGCCGCGATGCCCTGTCCTTCAGCTATCGCGGCTAAAGCCCCTCCCACAAACTTGCAGAATCCACAAGGCGCCGGCGCCGGCGGCGGAGCGCAGCCCGGACCTGTGCCGGGCGTAGCGTGTTTCCGGCGCGTACAGCGCCGGGAACGTCAAAGAGAGCAGCGCAGCCCGGACCTGTGCCGGGCGTAGCGTGTTTCCGGCGCGCACAGCGCCGGGAACGTAATCAAAAGGGAGCCGGAATCAGCGCTTTCACCACGGTACCGGTAGCAATCAGGCGTTCGCCCTCCGGCGTTTTCACAAAAGCTTCCGCGCGCATATTGGCCAGGGTGCGCCCCACCCGGTCCACGCGCCCGCGCACATGCACGGCGTCACCCACATTGGCAGCGCGCAGTACGCTGACCTGTATATCCACCGTCACGCCGTGCTGGCCTTCGGGCATGACCGAGGCCAAGGCCATAAAGGAAGCCACATCGATCATGGCGTAGGTGATGCCGCCATGCAGGGTGCCGATAACATTGTGGCTGAAATCATTCACGGCGAAGCGGATCTCGCTGCGGCCTTCGTCCGAGGACAAAAGCTCCAGCCCGCAGGCCTGATGCAGAGGGGTAGCCATAATGCCGTGGGCCAACTGGGCCCGGCGCTGCTCGGGAATACTCATGAAGACTCCGTCAGGTCAGGAAAGGCGCGCATCTTACAGCCTGTCGCCCAAGCCTGCCGCAACGGGGTCGCAGGCCCGGCCATAGGGCAGGTCATGACGGGCCGCAGCCGGCGTCGGCCGGGTTTGACAGGCGCTGCCGGAAGGGCACAATAGCCCGCTTTTCCACGGGGGCTAAGGGCCTTCGGAGAGCATGTAATGACAGCATTGGTCGGCATCATCATGGGTTCCCAGTCGGACTGGGCCACGATGCAGAACGCAGCAGATACCCTCACCGCCCTAGGCGTGCCCTTCGAGGCCGAAGTGGTTTCTGCGCATCGCACTCCGGACAAACTCTTCGCCTATGCCGAATCTGCTCGTAGCCGCGGCATCGAAGTCATCATTGCCGGTGCCGGTGGGGCCGCGCATCTGCCCGGCATGTGTGCCGCCAAAACCTCTCTGCCCGTGCTCGGTGTACCCGTGCAGTCCCAAGCCCTGAATGGCCTCGACTCCCTGCTTTCCATTGTGCAGATGCCAGGTGGCGTGCCGGTGGGTACGCTGGCCATTGGTAAGGCCGGCGCTATCAATGCCGCGCTCTTGGCCACGCAGATTCTTTGCGGCAAGCATCCGCAATTTCTGCCCGTGATTGAAAAATTCCGCGAAGAACAGACTGACAAGGTGCTTGCCAATCCGATTCCCGGAGTGTTGGCGTGACCACGGCTTTGCATAAAGGCCCGCTGCGCATCGGCGTTCTCGGTGGCGGCCAGCTCGGCCGCATGATGGCCTTGGCAGGCTATCCGCTGAATCTCGCCTTTTCGTTTTATGAAAGCAGTGCAGCTTGTCCTTCGGCTGCGCTGGGCACGGTCTATGGCGATGCCGATAATTCCACCGCCACCCTGGATGCCTTTATCGAAAGCGCCGATGTTTTCACCTATGAGTTTGAAAATATTCCGGTGGCCTGGGTTGAGCGTATTGCGGCGAAGAAGCCGGTGTATCCCGGCGTGAAATCGCTGTCGGTTTCGCAGAATCGCCTTAATGAAAAGAAGTTGTTTGCCAGTCTCAAGATTCCTTCGGCCCGCTTTGCTGAAATCAACTCCGAAGCAGATCTGAAAAATGCGGCCGCCACTTTGGGCCTGCCGCTGGTGATCAAGACGGTCACCATGGGCTATGACGGCAAGGGTCAGTTCCTGCTGAAAGAAGACAGCCAGATTGCCGAGGCCTGGGGCTTGCTGGGCGCGCAGGCACCGCTGATTGCCGAAGAGTTTGTGCACTTCAAGCGCGAGCTTTCCATCATTGCGGTGCGTGATCGCGAAGGTCACACCGCTTGCTATCCGCTCACGGAAAATGTGCATCACCGCGGCATTCTCAGTCACTCGGTATCGCCCGCCCCGCATGTGGATACCGATACCCAGCTCGCGGCCGAGCGCCATATTTCTGCCATTCTCCAGGAGCTGGGCCATGTCGGCGCCATGACCCTGGAAATGTTTGATACCCGCCATGGTCTGGTGGCCAATGAAACAGCGCCGCGTGTGCACAACTCCGGGCACTGGACCATTGAGGGCGCGCATTGCTCGCAGTTTGAAAACCATGTGCGTGCTGTTGCCGGCTTGCCGCTGGGCTCTACTGTCTGTGAAAAACCCGTGGCCATGATCAATATCATTGGCCAGCACCCGGCCACGGTGGATGTGCTGCGCCAGACCGATGCGCATCTGCATCTCTACGGCAAGAGTGAACGTGAGGGCCGCAAGCTGGGCCATATCACGGTGACGGCCAATAATCATCACGAGCTGGAAACGCGGCTGCGCAAGCTGGGCGAGATTCTGCCCAATCCCATGGCATTGCCGGTTGGGAAGTGAGTGTCTTGTGCCGATAAAAAAGCCCGCTGATGCGGGCTTTTTTATGGAGCGTAGAAATATCAGGGCTGGCTTGAGGGCTCTGCCGAAGTAGCTGGCGTTGTGGCACGGTTCTGTGCGCCTGCACCAAAGACATAACGCAAACGCAGCCCGCCCTCGATACGTCCCGACTCGGGCTGCGTGATGGAATAAAGAGTGCCATCGCGTGCTCGAAGCTGAAGGCTGTTGCTCACATCCATGGTTTGCTGTTGCAGGAAGGGAGAGAGCTCCCAGGCCGCTTGCTGCCACTTCAGCATCAGGCGCCAGTAATGGCCGTTACCCGGTTCGAGATTGAAATTACCAAATTCACCGGAATAGACCTTCTGATGACTGTCTATGGGCAGACCGATATCTATAGCCAGTGAGGTGCTGCCGTTTGGCGTGGTGAGCAGGGCGAGCTCTGTGCCTACGGTCAGCAAGCGCCAGCGATAGACCTCATGTACTGATGAAACCGTGCCGCTGCCATTAATTTGCCGATCCCAGTCCCGCTGGATGAGGCCTGCGTGCATATTGCCCCAACTCTGCTGCGACCCTAATTGTAATTCGGTTTCCATGACTTCCTCCCAGGCATCGGACTCATAGGGAGTGCCATTTTGTAGCTGGCCATCGTAATGCGCCTTGCCGCCGCCCCAGCCAAAGGCAAGGCTGCTGTAAAAAGCATCGCCTTGCAGGCGCAGGTCGGCCCGGCCTAAAGCCATGGGGCCAGATTCGACCAGGAGCTGTTCGCCATCACGGTATTCGCGCCAGTCAAACCAGTAGGCATCGCCGCCCAGGCCTGCGCTCCACTCCAATGCGCGCGCCGGTGAAGCAGAGACCAGTACGCTTAGAAAAAACAGCAGAAAATATTCATTTTTTAGAAAACGCATCACTCATCAATCTCTCTGTCCGAAATTTTATCGGCGCATTCTCTTGTCACAATAACGTCACGGCGCGGCCACGAAAAAACCATATCGCCTGCCTAATCTAGGCAACCGCCACTGGATCATGGCAGCGGCATTGATGCCGCTTCAAATATTCAAGGCAAAAATACCGCCGTGGACGGTAGTGTTTTTGCCAAGGAAGTATTCATGTCCCTGCTCGCCATCGAACTGCAGCGTCTTTTGCTGCAACGCGATCTGCGTATGCGTTTCCAGCCCATCGTCAATACCCGTGAACGCACCGTGCTGGGTTATGAGGCGCTGGTGCGTGGCCCCGAGAATTCCCTGCTGCATACAGCGACTGATCTCTTCGCCGCAGCGCAAGAGCAAGGCTCACTGGCGGCACTGGAGCTGATTTGCCGCGAGCTGGCCTGCCAGCGCTTTGTTGAGCTCAATCTGCCGGGCAAGCTTTTTCTCAATGTCAGCCCCATGGCGCTGACTGATCCGCAGCATCCGCAGGGCGAAACCCTGCGCATCCTGGAGCGCACCGGTCTGGCACCCTCACGTGTGGTGATAGAGCTGTCCGAGCACTACCCGACACAGGACATAGAGCTGCTGGCGCGGGCGACGCGGCATTATGCCGGAATGGGTTTCCAGATTGCGATTGATGATCTGGGATCGGGCTATTCCGGCCTGCGCCTCTGGTCGGAAATTCGTCCGGACTACGTGAAGATAGATCGGCATTTTGTTGCCAATATCCAGAACGACCGCATCAAGCGCGAATTCGTGCGCTTTATTCGCGATATCTCCAGTCGCATCGGCTGCCATGTGATTGCCGAGGGTATAGAGACCGCTGGTGAGTACCTCACACTGCACGGTCTGGGTATCAGCAATCTGCAGGGTTTTTATCTGGGCTATCCACAGGAAGTGCCTGAGCCTGTCATCAGTTCCACGCCGTTTCTGCAACACGCCGGCATGGAAAAAATTCCGGGCGGCAGCATCTCTGTGCTTTCACTGCCGGCCTGAGCGGCCGGCGGCGACATCGTCCAGCAGGGGCAACAAGGAAAGCAGCATGAGCCATACCGCAAGCGCAATGCTGGCGGCAAAGCCCAGATGCTTGAAGCCCAAGGCACCGACCAGCGCGCCGGCAAAAAACAGCAATACCAGTGAGCTGTGCAGACGCAAGCGTTCACGGTTATCAGCCATGACAGCGGCAGGCGAGGACTGTGCGCGCCAGAATAGCCAGCGCCCGATCTCGATACCAATATCCGTCACCAGTCCCGTGATATGCGTGGTGCGGATTTCGGCGCGTGAAATCTTGGTGATGATGGCATTTTGCAGGCCCATCATGAAGCAGAGCAGAAGCACGGTGTAGGGCACATAAAAAGCGACATGTTCCTGAATGCGCGCGCCCATCAAACCAAAGAGCAGCATCAGCACGGCCTCCAGCATCAGGGGCAGGGCATATTCACTTTTCAGGCTGCGGCTGCGGCCCCAGTTCACCAGCCAGGCACATGACACGGCGCCCACTACAAAACTCAAGACCGAAACAAGTCCGGCCAGCGCCAGCACAAACTGGCCCAGTACCAGATTGTCGGCCACGGCAGAAACAATGCCGGTCATATGTGAGGTGTATTCCGCTACCGCCAGAAAGCCGCCGGCATTGGCCGCGCCGGCAATAAACGAAAGATTGAGACCGAGCTGACGGTTACGCTGCGGATTGCGCTCATTGCCGGCAATCTGCCGCCAATAATCCAGGGCCATTATTGCCTCGCTAGTATCAGGGCCAGACTTTGGCCGGGAACTTATTCAAACCAAGGATGATCGCTCATACGCTCGCTGACAAAGTCGAGAAAAGCGCGCAGGGCAGTAGGCATATGTTCGCGACTGGGATACATGGCATAAAGCCCGCCATTGCAGACGCGATATTCCGGCAATACCGGCAGCAGCTGGCCACTGGCCACGGCATCTGCACACAGGAAAGGCGGGGCCAGCACCACACCCAGTCCACTCACGGCAGCATCGCAGGCCATGCTCACATTATTCACGGTGAGGCGGCCGGTGAGTGTGAGCTTGCAGGCGGCCTGGCCGCCATCGCGCAATGTTTCCTTAAAAAGCTGTACGGTGTTTTCTTTGGTCTGCATGAAAAGAATCATTTCATGTGCGCTCATGTCTTCCGGTTTTTTCGGCACGCCATGCCGGCCCAGATAAATGGGGCTGGCGTAAAAGCGCGCCGATAAATTACCCAGCTTGCGTGCTACCAGCGAAGAATCGCGGAACTCGCCGATACGCAGGCCGAGATCAAAACCTTCGTCCACCAGATTTACCACGCGCCCGGATAACTCCGCTTCCATGTTCACTTCCGGATAGCGCTGCATGAATTCGGCCACCACTCGGCCCATGAATTTCATGCCCAGTTCCACCGGCATGGTGATGCGCAGATTGCCACGTGGGCTTTCCTGCAATTGCGTTACTGCCTGCTCGGCATCACGCAGCTCGCCCAGCACACGGCGGGTGCGATCAAAGAAAACCTGACCGGCCTCAGTGAGATGCAGTTTGCGCGTGGTGCGCTGCAAGAGGCGCACACCGAGATCGGATTCGAGACGGGAAAGAGCCCGGCTCACCGAGGACTTGGGCTGGTTCAGGCGGGCGGCGGCGGCCGTCAGGCTGCCCTCGCTGACAACTCTTTCGAAGACAGCTACATCGTTGAGATCCATGTCTTTCCCTTGTCTTGTAGGTCGGGCTTGAGCCCGACAAAGGCTTATGGCTAGCGACTGTTGCCGGGCTTAAACCCGAGCTGCAAATGCCGGCCTATTGTTACCGGATGCGCAACAGTCTATTCCCAATGACCCGACTAATCACCATGAGGGAACAATACTAATCTTTGCTCATCCCGGAGGCAGTCTGAAACAGGCGGCCCCGACCACTACAGAGGAGGGCGCATCATGATCAACGTCCGCAAGAGCGCAGACCGCGGCCACGTCAGCTTTGGCTGGCTCACTGCCAAGCATTCCTTTTCCTTCGGCTCCTACCATGACCCACGCCATATGGGCGCTTCGGCCCTGCGTGTGATCAACCAGGACATCGTGAAGGCCGGCACCGGCTTCCCGGCCCATGGTCACGACAATATGGAAATTCTGACCCTGGTGCTGCGTGGCGCCATCACCCATCTCGACAGTATGGGCAATGAGGCCCGCCTGCCCGCCGGTGAGTTCCAGCTGATGAGCGCCGGCACCGGTGTGACGCATAGCGAATACAACCGCGATGCCGACACGCTGGAGCTGCTGCAGATTTGGCTCTACCCGAATGTGGAAAATGCCGAGCCACGTTATCAGCAGAAGCGTTTTCCGGAAGAGAAGGGCTTGCAACTGGTGGTTTCGCCGGACGGTGAAAACGATTCGCTGCTGATCCGTCAGGAAGCGCGCATCTATCACGGCCGCTTTGATGCCGGACAGGAAGTGGCACATAGCCTGGCTGGCAAGAATGGCTGGATACAGCTGATCACGGGTGAGGTCGTGGTGAACGACAGCATTCTGCAGGATGGCGATGGTGCGGCGCTTGCTAATGAGGGCATCGTCATACTGCGTGCCAATCGTGATAGCGAATTCCTGTTCTTTGATCTGCCCTGAAAAAACAAAGGGCCACACCGCAAGGTGTGGTCATTTTAAATAAATAACGCCATGGAGCTTGCTATGAATACCGCCCTGAATGATGCCGCCCTGAAGCAACTTTTCACCGAAGCCCGTACTCATAATGGCTGGCTGGAAAAACCTGTCAGCGATGAGCTGCTCCAGCAGCTTTATGAGCTCACCGTGATGGGCCCGACTTCGGCCAATACCCAGCCGGCTCGTATCGTGTTTGTGAAAAGTGCCGAAGCCAAGGCCAGGCTCAAGCCCTTTCTGGCGCCCGGCAATCTGGACAAAACCATGAGTGCGCCCGTCACCGCCATCATCGGCAGCGATCAGGCCTTCTACGAACACCTGCCGAAATATTTCCCGCATGCCGATGCCAAGAGCTGGTTTGTGGGCAATGACGTTCTGATTGCCAGCACGGCGTTTCGCAACAGCTCGCTGCAAGGTGCTTATCTGATACTGGCTGCCCGTGCGCTGGGGCTGGATACCGGCGCCATGTCCGGTTTTGATGCCGCAGGTGTGGATCAGGAGTTTTTTCCCGGCACTGCCATCAAGACTAACTTTCTGGTGAATCTGGGCTACGGTGATGTCGCCAAGCTTTTTCCGCGTAGCCCGCGTCCTGATTTTGCGGACTTTGCCAAAATCATCTGAAACCAGACTCAGTATTGCCTTGCTATCAATGCCGTACTGAAAAAACACAGCCTGCCGCGTGGGCAAAAACCAAGACCGAGGAGCAAGAAGATGGAATTTTTCCGCAGCATCAATAATAAGGTCGCCGAGATTGTCGCCAAGCCGGCTATCAACAGCGTACTCATACTCGCCGCCCGTGTGCTTATGGCCGCCATTTTCCTTACGGCGGGTCTCAGCAAGCTGGGTGCAGGCTATGCCGGTACTGCGGGCTATATGGCTTCCGTGGGTTTGCCTGCCTTCCTGCTGCCGCTGGTGATCTTGCTGGAAATCGGTGGAGGCCTTGCACTGATCGTTGGTTTCCAGGTCCGTCTGGCCGCACTGGCCCTGGCTGGCTTCAGTATTATCTCGGCCTTTATTTTTCACAGCGCGCCGGATCAGATGCAGCAGATCATGTTCATGAAGAATCTGGCCATGGCTGGCGGTTTGCTCGCCTTCACGGTTTTTGGCGCTGGCCGCCTCAGTCTTGATGCCGAGAAAAACTGATCCCATATCGCTGTTAGAGCGCCGACCACTTCATACATTCTGTAGAGAAAAAAACATGTACAGAAGAATTCTAGCAACCATAACCTTGCTTGCAGCGTCGATGATGGCTTTTGCCGCAGAGAACCCCTTGAGTGTTCATGTTCTTAATACACAAGATGGTCTTCCCGGGCCCAATATTGATGTTGAACTTGAGTATCGAAATGACGGAAAGTGGGAGTTATTAAACACTGCTAAAACGAATAAAAACGGACGTATTACAGCTCTATATCCATCAGGAAAAGAATTCAAGAAAGGAGTATATAAAGTAACTTTTAAGACGGGTGATTGGCTAAAAGGTAAAAATGTGGCCACCTTTTTCCCTGAAATTCCCGTTGTTTTTGAGGTTGATGGTAAGTTGGAGCACTATCATATTCCATTGCTTCTAAGCCCCTTTGGTTACTCAACCTACCGCGGCAATTAGTCTTGGCTCTAATAAGTCAAAGCACTAGGGCGCTGCAAGGCAGCGCCGGTGTTTGAAGCGATGTAAGTCCTTCATGGTGTCTCTCTGCCCCGAGAGATCTTGGCCCGGCACGATGCCGGGCCTTTTTTATGGGCGCGTTTTCTCTCCGGTTTTTTAGTCTGCAAATAGCCGGTCGCGCGCGGCGGCGATAATGTCCTGCACTAGTGGGTCTGAAAGCCGGCGCTCGGCCGTAATGGCAAAAAATTGTTCGCGCAAGGCATCGGTGCGGCCCACTTCTTTCACGGCATATTGCTGACACAGGCGCTCGGCAATGGCAGAGGGCAGGGGGAATACGCCGGCGCCGGCACGACCGAAATCTTTCATCAAGGCGCTGTCGTCGAATTCGCCGACTATGGAGGGGTGCACCTCTGCGGCAGCGAGCCAGCGCATCAACGGGCCACGCAGAGCCGTGTCCAGTCCGGGCAGCAGCAGCGGCGCCTGATTCAGATTGGCCGGGAAGCTGCCTTTCTTTTTCAGATCGCGCGCGATATTGGCGCTGGCCACAAAGGCGATACCGCTTTTGCCCAGCAGGTGGGAATAGCAATTCACGTCCAGTCCTGGCGGATGTGGAGCATCGGCGATCACCATATCCAGTTGGTGTATGGCGAGGTCTGCCAGCAGGCGGGTGAGTTTGTCTTCACGGCAGACCAGTCGCACGGTTTCGGCCTCGCGCAGGGCCGGGGCCAGCAGGCTGTGAGCAATGGATTTGGGCACCACATCGGCAATACCCACACGCAGCAGGCGCCGGCGGCCGTGGCCGGGGCGTTGCTTAAGCATTTCTTCCAGCTCATGGCTGGCAGCAAAAATTTCCTCGGCATAGGAAAGGGCGAGGCGGCCGTCTTCGGTGAGCAAGAGGCGCCGGCCTTTGCGTTCGAAGAGCGCGATACCCAGCGATGCCTCCAGCTTGCTGATCTGGCCACTCAGGGTTTGCGGCGTGAGATGCAGGTTTTCGCTGGCGCGGTGCACGCCGCCGGCGCGGGCCACGGCCCAGAAGCAACGCAGCTGGTTAAGGTTGAGCATGTTGATTCTCTGTTCGGTAATACCGAACAAGAGACTGGCATAAAACGAATTTTCCTGACAGATGCCGACGGTTATTGTGGCGCGGTCCTGAGGGGTGCCTGCCGCACCCGTCGTTTTGCATGGAGAATTTCGTGAGTTCCCTGTCCTCTGTTCCAAGCCAGACCCCCATGATTGGTGAGCCCTGGATGTGGGCGGCCTTCATCGCCTTTGTGCTGGTCATGCTGGCCCTGGATCTTTTCGTTTTTGGTGGCCGTAAGGTGCACCGTGTCAGCACCAAGGAAGCGGCCGCTTGGTCGGTGGCCTGGCTGCTGCTGGCGCTCAGTTTTAATGCGCTGTTGTGGTGGTATCTCAAAGGCAGCATGGGTGGCGAGATAGCCGACCAGAAGGCCATGGAATTCCTCACCGGCTATGTCATCGAGAAATCGCTCTCGATTGATAACGTCTTCGTCTTCCTGCTGATCTTCTCGGCCTTTCAGGTGCCGCCTGAATACCAGCGCCGTGTGCTGGTTTACGGTGTGCTGGGCGCCATCATCATGCGCGCCATCATGATTCTGGCGGGCGCTTGGGTGGTGCGTGAGTTTGCCTGGGTGTTGTATCTCTTCGGCGCTTTCCTGCTCATCACCGGTGTACGCATGCTGGTGGCCTCGGATGAAAAGCCGGATCTGGAAAAGAATCCGGTACTGAAATTGGCGCGCAGGCATCTGCGGGTAACGGACGGCTTTCGTGGTGAGCATTTCTTCAGTATGGAAAAGGGTGTGCGTTATGTGACACCGCTGTTTCTCGTGCTGCTTTTGGTGGAAGTGTCTGATCTGGTGTTTGCGGTGGATTCGATCCCCGCCATCTTCGCCATCACCACCGACCCGTTTATTGTTTTTACCTCGAATATCTTCGCCATCATGGGCCTGCGCGCGCTCTACTTCCTGTTGGCGGATATGGCCGATCGCTTCCATTTCCTGAAGTACGGTCTGGCCATGGTGCTGGCTTTTATCGGCGCCAAGATGCTGATCGCGCCCTGGTATCACATGCCGGTACAGCTTTCGCTGGCTATCGTGCTGACCACCCTGGTTGTGAGTGTGCTGGCAAGTCTGCTGAAGAAGCCGCCTGAGAATACGGCTGGCGCATAAGCGTGGTGCTATGAGCTACCGCAAGGATGCGGTGCTTCACACAGACGAAAAAAAGCCCGGCATTGCCGGGCTTTTTTGCATCGCGGTTTCAGTCAGTGCCCTTAGTCCACCTGCGTGGGCTTGATAAGGTGCACGGGCTGTGCGCGCTTCTTGCGCATACGGATATTCAGCATTTCCACGCCCAGCGAGAAGGCCATGGCGAAGTAGACATAGCCCTTGGGGACATGCATGCCCATGCCATCGGCAATCAGGATGGTGCCGACCAGTACCAGGAAGGCTAGCGCCAGAAGTTTGATGGAAGGGTGTGCGTCCACAAAATCGCCAATGGGCTTGGCGGCAAACATCATCACGCCCACGGCAGCCACAATGGCCATCACCATGACCGGAATATGCTGGGCCAGTCCTACGGCGGTGATGACGGAGTCTAGAGAGAACACGATATCGATAACGGCAATTTGCAAAATGATGGAATAGAAGCCGGCATGAGCCATGCCCTTGGCCACGATTTCTTCGCCGTGCTCTTCCGCTTCCACACTTTCAAAGATTTCCGTCGCGGCTTTCCACAAGAGGAAGAGACCACCGCCGATGAGGATGATGTCGCGTCCGCTTACGGCATGATCGAAGAGCGTGAAGAAAGGTTTGGTGAGCTGCATTACCCAAGCTAGCGAAAGCAGTAGCATGATGCGGCTGACCATGGCGAGGGCGAGGCCGAAGATGCGGGCCTGATCGCGTTTGGCAGGCTCGACCTTGTTTACCAGAATGGTCAGGAAAATGATGTTGTCTATCCCGAGCACGATCTCGAGAAAAGTCAGGGTAGCCAGCGTAATCCAGGCTTGCGGATCTGACACCCAGGTAAACCATTCAGCCATGAGGCTAACTCCTTGAGGACCAGCCCTATCAGGGCCGAATTGGCGCGAATGCTGAGGCCGCCTCCGATGACTGTCAAACGCCGCTGATGGGCGAATGACCATGATGCGCTCGCAGTTATTTTGCGCGGGCACGGGCGTTACACTGCCGCTTCATTTTCCGTGTTTGTACAGAGCCCTGTTTGCCATGTCCCAAGCCCCCTCCCAAGACCTTTCCCTCTGGGCCAAGAGCCATGATTTCCATGGCGACTTCAGTCGCGCCGAGGCCGGTACGCGCCGGGTAATCTGGTTGACGGCTTTCATGATGGTGGCGGAAATCGTCGCGGGTCATGTCTATGGCTCCATGGCCCTGCTGGCGGATGGCTGGCATATGGGCACGCATATGGCGGCCTTCCTGATTGCTGCCGTGGCCTATGCCCTGATGCGTAGGCATCGGGACGATCTGCGCTTTTCCTTTGGCACGGGCAAGTTTGCCGTGCTCGGTGGCTTTGTCAGTGCGCTGGCGCTGGGGGCGGTGGCGTTGGTCATGGTGTGGGAGTCGGTGGAGCGTCTGCGTCAGCCCATGGCAGTGCATTACACTGAGGCGCTGATCGTGGCGGTCATTGGTCTGATCGTGAATCTGGTCTGTGCCAAATGGTTGCATGCCGCCGGCCATTCGCATGATCACCACGACCACGACCACGACCACGACCACGACCACGGGCATGCCGCGAAGAAAGATGTGCATCACGACATCAATCTGCGCGCAGCCTATATGCATGTATTGGCCGATGCCCTGACCTCGGTGCTGGCCATCGTGGCGCTGCTGGCCGGACTTTATCTCGGCATTGCCTGGCTGGATCCGGTGATGGGGATAGTGGGTGCGGCGGTCATCCTGCACTGGGCTCAGGGCTTGCTGCGGGATGCCTCGGCGCAGTTGGTGGATCGCCTGCCCAATGCCGAATTGCCGGAGTTCATCAGAACGGCGCTGGAGGCCGAGCCGGCCACTTGGGTGACGGACCTGCATATTCTGCGCGTGGGCAGCCGCTGCTATGTCGCGGTGATTTCCGTGTATGCCGATGCGCCGCAGACGCCCGAGTACTACAAGGCCAAGTTGGCGGGAAGGCAGGAGCTTATGCATGTGACGGTGGAAGTGCATGCGCAGCCGCATTGAGCTTCCTGATTGCCAGTCACTTTTGCGCTACCGCAGTGCAGCTGTTTGGTGTTGACTAGAATCTAGAACGTATCGTAGGCCAGACGAAGGAGTGCACGCATGAAATCAGTTATCGCCGGGATTGTGGCTGCCTTATTGCTGGTGCTGGTGGGCTTGCCAGTGGCGCAGGCCGAAGTGGCTTTGCGGCCTGTGCCCGGCTTGGAGGCCCAGCGCTATATGGGGCAGTGGTATGAGATTGCCCGCTTCCCCAATCGCTTCCAGAAAAAGTGCGCAGCCAATGTGTCGGCCCACTATGCAGCGCTGCCCGAGGGTCGGTTGCGGGTGGTCAATAAGTGTCGGCTTGACGATGGCAGTTACACGGTGTCGACTGGCGAGGCCCGCCCGGCAGATCCGGCCGGCCCCAGCTCCGTGCTGCAAGTACGCTTTGCGCCGCAGTGGTTGGCCTGGCTGCCTATGGTATGGGGAGACTACTGGGTGATCGCGCTGGATAAGGATTACCGTTACAGCGTGGTAGGGACACCGGACAGGAGCTATCTCTGGATTCTTTCGCGCACCCCCACGCTGGCCCCGGAGGTGTATGAGCACTTGCGCGTGCAGGCTGCCGCCCAAGGCTTTGATGTAGGCCTTTTGCAGAAAACCGTGCAGGAGCAATGAGGCGATGCAGTGCCGAACACCACAATAAAAAAAGGGGCCAGCTGGCCCCTTTTTCATTGCGCCGTCCGCTTCAGGCGAAATGGCAAACGTAGTCCAGTAATTCCAGCGTTTCGATATCAAAGGAAGAGTCACCGGGCACATTGAAGGACTGGCCGCCCTGATATTCCTTCCACTCAGTCTCGCCCTTGAGGCGCACGCGGCAGCGGCCGGCATTGAGTTCCATGATTTCCGGGGCGCCGGTGCTGAAGAGCAGGGTGGAGGGAAAGATCACGCCCACGGATTTGCGCGTGCCGTCAGCGAAAGTCACGGTGTGGCTCACGCATTTGCCGTCGAAGTAGATATTGGCTTTTTTGGCGACAGAGACGTTGTCGAACTGGCTCATGTGAGGGCTCCGGGAGAGGGCTGGGATTGAGGACGCGGCATTCTAGGGCCAACAGACTCGGGGTGGAACACCCGCAGGGGGAAGGCGGTGGGGCTGCCGCTGACACCAAAACTTAACCGGACCGTCACTCCACAGAGACTGGGGATTCAAGCCACTGTCATGAGGCCGGTCCAGCATCGCTAGCATGACAAGCCAGAGCCCGACACGGTCATGCTGAGCGCCTTTCAACGCCCTTCATACCTTGCCGCGATTCCCCAAACACGTCTGGATGAATTGCAGACAGGCGATCTCGTTCTCTTTTCCGGGCGCACTTTCTCGGCCCGTCTCGTGCAACTTTTCACCGGCAGCTATTGGTCGCATGTGGGCATTGTTTTGCGCGTGCCGGAGCACGGCAATATGCCGCTGCTGTGGGAGGCAACGCGCGCCAGCAAACTGGCGGATATTCACAGGGGAAGTACGTTCGACGGAGTGCAGTTGGTGTCGCTGGCGGAGAAGGTAGCCAGCTATCCGGGGGAGGTGGTGGTGCGCCGTCTGGTGGGTACGGAGACCGCGCAGCGCCGTTACCGTCGCATCAAACCTTTGGTGCGTCAATGGGCCGCGCTTCCCTACTGCAATTTCGTCATCAAGCAGCTCAAGCTCTGGTGCCGCGGTCATGATGCAGCGGCGTGGCAAGGCGGCGGTTTTTGCAGTGAATTTGTGGCCGAGGTCTACAAACATCTGCATTTATTGCCCGCCGACAAGCGCTCCATGGATTACGTACCCCGCGATTTTTCTCCCGATGCCCCGCTGTCCTTGCTGCGCGGCCGTCTTTCCGCGGCTTCTTTGCTGCGTGTCTGAATTTCTGCTCCGTAAGACTTAAAAAAACTTTTGCAATTCGCCAAGCCTGCGGTATGTTGTTTGCAACCTGAATGCGTGTGGCTTAGCCACCGGGAGGGTGTCCGGAGTGATCTGAATCTCGCTGAGAAGATGGATCTTGTCGAAGTTCCCGGCCGCGCTCGCGCCCCATTCACATACGTTGTTCAGGTGACGGAAGAAATGGAAGAAAGCACAGAAAAAAACAGCCATCGCAAAAAAGCCTACATCATCGACACCAACGTCCTGATTCACGATCCCAACTCTGTACTGAACTTCGAAGAACACCGCGTCATCATCCCCATGACCGTGCTGGAAGAGCTGGACAAGCTCAAATCCGGCAAAGCCTCCGTCTCCGCTGAATGTCGCGCCGCCATCCGTCTCATTGATGCCATCCTCGGCGAGGCCGAGCCCGAGAAAATACGTCAGGGCGTGCCCATCTGGCGTGCGCCCACCCGCACGTACCAAGGCACGCTTTCCGTGCTCATGGATATGCAGGACGGTGCCAAGGATTACCTCTCGCCCGAGCTCAATGACAACAAGATCATCAATCAGTTGGTGACCTTGCAGACGGCCGATATCAACACCAAGGTCGTGCTCGTTACCAAAGACATCAATATGCGTCTCAAGGCGCGCGCCTGTGGTCTTGCGGCTGAGGATTACCAGAACGATCAGCTCGTCTCCGACATCAAGCAGTTGGCCAAGGGCTACCACGAGATGGAGGGCTCCTTCTGGGATCGTGTGAAGGCCGTGGAAACAGTGCAGGGCATGGGTGAAACCCTGCATTTTGTGCCGCGTGAAAGCCTGGGTGAGTCGCTATTTCTCAATCAGTTCATTGTGGATGACGAGGGCTTTGTCGGCCGCGTGCGTGAAATCGACAGTGAAAAAGTGGTGCTGGTGGACTTGCCGCGTGAACAGCTCATGAACCAGCAGGCCTGGGGCCTCACGCCGCGCAATATCCATCAAGCACTGGCGCTGAATCTGCTCACTGATCCCAATGTGCATCTGGTTTCGCTCACCGGCCCTGCCGGCTCCGGCAAAACCATATTGGCCTTGGCTGCGGCCATTGAGATGACTATTGTCGAGCGCCGTTTCAACAAGATTATTGCCACGCGCTCCACGCCACCGCTGGCGGAAGAGCACGGCTTCCTGCCGGGTACGGAAGAAGAAAAGATGGACCCATGGCTGGGCGCCATCAGTGACAATATCGAGGCCTTGCACCTGAATGATGCCAGCCCCTCCGGCTCCATCGAGTATGTGAAAGAAAAAGCCAATATCCAGTTCAAGGCGCTGAACTATATTCGTGGTCGCAGCTTCCAGCGTTCGCTGATTCTGATCGACGAATGCCAGAACCTCACGCCACACCAGATGAAGGCCATCATCACGCGCGCGGGCGACGGCTCGAAGGTGGTTTGCTTGGGTAATCTGGCGCAGATAGATACGCCCTATCTCTCACCAACCAGCTCCGGCCTCACTTATATGAGTGAGCGCTTCAAGGGCTTCAAGCATGGTGGGCATCTGCAATTGCATGGTGTGCCGCGTTCCATCCTCGCAGAATATGCAGAGACCAATCTTTGATGGTGTGTACTTGGCGCAAAGAAAAAGCCGGCGATTGCCGGCTTTTTCTTTGCGCTAATGACTGCCGGGAAAATGACTGTCTTGAGTGCTGTGCCGGCTCTCTGCTAGCGTCGCCACAGAATGATCGGACGGAATATTTTCATGAATGCTGCACAACAGGCCTATATCGAAAAACGTCTGCGCCAGATCCGTTACTGGCCCCGGATGGCAGCGGGCCTGTTACTGCTTTTGTTGGCGCTTTACGGGGTGCTCTTTGCGCGCTACCCAATTTTTGTCAGCCCTGATGCACTGGTGACGCTGCTGCGGCAGAGCAAGCCGGATTTTGAGCAGTTGGCCATGCTGGCGGCGCTGGGCAATCTGGCTTTTCTGGCAACAGGTTTGCTCATTCTGCTGCTCATTGTGGTGGTGAGCATGGCTCTGTGGAATGAGCGACGCCTGATTGCTCTTTTGCAGGCGCCCGTCATGCCTGAGTTCAAAGATCATTTTTCTTCGCTGGCACAGGATTATGCCTGCTACCGACCGCATTACCCGGCGACCCTGTTTACCGAGCTGGCCGCGCTGGTGCCTGATCATGCCTGTGCCTGTGCCTGGGATTGCGGCACCGGCAATGGGCAGGCCGCAGCCGGACTGGCGGCACATTTCCGCGAGGTTTATGCCAGCGATGCCAGTGCCGAGCAGATCGCGCAGGCCACTGCTCCGGACAATGTGCGCTTTGCCGTGGCTCCGGCCGAGGCCAGTGGCCTGCCTGATGCGTCTGTGGATTTATTGCTGGTGGCACAGGCAGCACACTGGTTTGATCTGCCTGTTTTTTATGCAGAGGCTGGGCGCGTGCTGCGTCCCGGCGGGGTGCTGGCTTTGCTGACCTATAGCGGTTTGCGCATCAATGCCGAGCTGGACCCGCTATTGCGAGAATTTCATGAGGTGACGGTAGGGCCGTACTGGCCGCCGGAGCGCCGGCATCCGGAAACTGGCTATCGCGACCTGCCTTTTCCCTGGCCCGAGATCGAAATGGCGCCGCAGACCATGACGGCGGCGTGGACGCTGGATCAGCTTATGGGCTATCTCGGCACCTGGTCGTCGGTGAAGGCCTATCGCGAACAGCGTGACGAAGATCCTCTGCCCGCTTTGCGCGCGACGTTGCTGCCTCTGTGGCCCGAGGCCGGGCAGGCAGCGCTGGTGCTGAGCTGGCCGCTGTCCATGCGTCTGGGTCGTCGTCCTTGAGAGGACTGTCACGTCTCGTGTCTTGCTTGGTACCCCCTTTGCCTTTACCCTTCGCGCTGTCAGTGCCAGGGCGGCTTGCCAAGCGCAACACGCAGCAACCTGACGCAGGTCGGAGAGCCTCTCGAAACCGTCACAGATGTCCTCGTCACCGATGCATGAGGTGCCGTGGTGGTTTCCAGAGGCTCTTTTCATTCTTTCATCTGTTTTGAATGGGTGTTGCCATGCGCCTTGCTGACTACTGTACTGATGCCGAATGGAAGAAAATTCGGGATATCGCTGACACCAAGGAAACACCTTTCCTGGTCGTCGATCTCGACATCATCAAGCAAAAATTTGAAGAGCTGACCGGCTGCTTCCCTATTGCCAAGGTGCATTACGCGCTTAAGGCCAATCCGGGAGTGCCAGTGGTCGAGCTGTTGCGTGATATCGGCTCCAATTTCGATATCGCCTCGATTTTCGAGCTGAACCGTGTGCTGGATACGGGTGTCAGTCCGGATCGTGTTTCTTATGGCAACACCATCAAGAAAGCCGGCCACATCAAATACGCCTATGACAAAGGCATCCGTCTCTACGCCACGGATTCCAAAGCTGATCTGCAGTCGATTGCCGACAATGCGCCCGGCTCCAAGATTTTCGTGCGTATTCTGGTGGAAGGTGGCGAGACGGCTGAGTGGCCGCTGTCGCGTAAGTTTGGTTGCCACCCGGATATGGCGATTGATCTGCTGGTGATGGCGAAGCAGCTAGGCCTCATTCCTTACGGTATTTCTTTCCATGTTGGCTCGCAGCAGAAAGACATCGCTGTATGGGACGCCGCCCTGTCGAAAGTGAAATACATGTTCGACTGGATGAAGCTGGAAGAAGATATCGAACTGAAAATGATCAATATGGGCGGCGGCTTCCCGGCCAACTACATTTCGGAAGTGAACCCGATCAATGTGTATGCCGAAGAAATCCTGCGCTACCTGCATGATGACTACGGCGACAATCTGCCCGAAATCATTCTCGAGCCGGGCCGTTCGCTGGTGGGTGAATCTGGCGTGCTGGTGTCCGAAGTGGTGCTGATTTCCCGCAAGTCGCGTACCGACCTTAATCGCTGGGTATATCTGGATGTGGGCCTGTTTCAGGGCCTGATGGAAACCATGGGTGAGTCCATCAAATACCCCATCTATATGGAAAAGCTGGAAGGCAATCCGCAGACTGGTACGGTAGTGATCGCCGGTCCGACCTGCGATTCCACCGACATCATGTACGAAAACTCCAATTACCAGCTGCCGCTGAATCTGGCTGTGGGTGATCGTCTGTACTGGATGACGACGGGTGCCTACACCAACTCCTACAGCTCGGTAGAGTTCAACGGCTTCCCGCCGCTGCAAACCTATTACGTGAAGTAAGTTCGCGCTGAAGTAAATTCACGAGCAATAAAAAAGCCGGCATCTGCCGGCTTTTTTATTGGGGATTTTTTTTACGGTGACTGCTGCCAGGTTTCTTTCGGTAGTACTTGCTGTGCCTGTCCTGCTTTAGCGCGCTTCACATAATCCTGATAAGCCGGAATGGCGATGGCGGCGAGCATGCCGACTATGGCGAGGGCAAGGATTGGGGCAGCAACACCGAATAAGATTACACGTCCGGAGTTCGGTGTTGGGGCTGCTCCATATTTATTGCTGCCTTTGCTGCCGGGCCAGAACATGAGATAGATGGCGATGATCAGGTTGATCAAGGGTATGACCAAGAGCAGGGACAGCCAGCCAGTTTGGTTGAGATCATTGAGGCGGCGCTTAGCCATGACAAAAGCGGCCGCAAAGAGTGGGATGTAAATAAGAAGAAGGACTCCTGTGGAGTTTTCTGGGCTTGTAGCCAGCGCAGGAATAAGGACAGCGGCCGCAATGCCAACTAAAGCGATCAGAATGAATTGCACAATGCAGCTATAGGCAAAGTAGCGCACGCGGCCGATGCGCCCTTGTGTGCTGAAAATTTTTGGCTCGTAGGTTTCGTCGTGCTCGTAGTCGCTGACTGTGGCTTGGGGCGAAGCGTAGGGGTTGCTCACAAAGGGCTCCTTGGCATAAGTGACAGATAAAGCGTGAATTTAGCAGCCGGCCTCCTGCTCGTGCAGCATCGGCTGACGCACTGCGTAATCACCGCAATCAATGATCAATATGCTCGGAGCGAGGCCCGTCTTCCGGTAGCTTGTCGGCAATGAGCTGGTCGTTCTCGAACAGGCTTTCCAGCTCTTTCATGGCTTCACGTGAGCTTTCTATGAGCTTGGCCTCGTCTTGATAGATGGCATGCTGGCGTAGCATGAGCTCGTTATCGTAGTCGCGGAAAGTGTTGACGCTCTGCTGCGCGCGTTCGGGCGGAAAATCCAGTCCTTCCAGAACTTGCCGTGCCAGATCAAGGCTGGAGAGATACATCTCGCGGTTGACGACATGCACGCCTATATCCATGAGCTGATAGGCATGAGCACGATCGCGTGCACGTGCAAATATTTTTACCTTGGGATAGTGACGATGCACGGCCTCGGCCGTACGTACCGAGTCGCGCACATCATCGATGGCGAGCACAAAAATTTTGGCTTTACCGACTCCGGCCGAGCGCAGCAGTTCAGCATGTGCAGGATTGCCGTAATACACCTGATTGCCGAAGCGGCGCACGAAATCCACCTGACGGGCATCGGCCTCCAGCGCCGTGAAGCCAATGTGGTGCATGCGCAACACGCGCGCCACGATCTGGCCAAAGCGGCCGAAGCCGGCAATCACAACAGGATTATCGTGTTCCTCGATCACATCAAAGGCCCGTTTATCCTGCGGCTTGAGGCGGGGCTCCAGCCAGCGCTCCAGCACCATGAAGGCCAGCGGAGTCAGCGCCATGGAGACCGTGACGATAAGCACCAGTCTTTCCATTATGGCTGTATCGATGCTGCCGCTGGCCGCGGCCGTGGTGAAGAGCACGAAGGCAAACTCACCGCCTTGGGCCAGGGAAACGCCTAGGCTCAGGGAGCTGAGCAGACTGTTGCCGGCAAGGCGACCAATGATGAGAAGAATCGCAAACTTCAGCAGCATGAGACCGACTGCCGCCGAGACTATGCCCAGTGTGTCTGCGGCCAGCAGATCAAGATCGGCAGTCATGCCCACGGCCATGAAGAAAAGACCCAGCAACAGGCTTTTGAACGGTTGAATACTGGCTTCGAGTTCGTGGCGGTATTCCGAGTCAGCCAGCAGCACGCCGGCAAGAAAGGCTCCCAGCGCCATGGAGAGGCCGAGCAACTCCATCAGTGAGGCGATGCCGATCACGATGAACAGCGCAGCGCCCGTGAAAAGCTCGGGCGCGCCGCTATTGGCAATAAAGCGGAAGGCGGGGCGTATCAGGGTGCGGCTGGAGAAAATCAGGGCTGCAAAAACGCCTGCAATACGCAGCAGGTCCAGCACATCATGGCCTTCGCCTTTTTGTCCCGAAAGCAGGGGCACAATGGCCAGCAAGGGAATGACGGCGAGATCCTGGAAAAGCAGGATGGCGAAGGCTTGGCGACCGTGCTGGCTGGTGAGCTGGTTTTTCTCGGACAGCAGTTGCAGCACGAAGGCCGTGGACGACATGGCCAGGCCAAAGCCGGCAATGATGCTGACCGTAGTTGTATAGCCGAAATAAATTCCGAGCCCGGTGAACAGGGCGCCCGTACCCAGCATCTGCAAGGCGCCCAAGCCAAATACGGATTTTCGCAAAACCCAGAGGCGCGAAGGTTCGAGTTCAAGGCCGATAAGAAAGAGCAGCATCACTACGCCGAATTCGGCGACATGCAGCACGCTGCGGCCGTCACTGACAAAGCCCAGTGCGTCGGGGCCGATGGCAATGCCGGCGGCGAGATAACCGATAACAACGGCGAGACCGAAGCGTTTGAAGAGGGGCACGATAAGCAGTGCCGCGCCGAGGAAGAGGGCGATCTCGTGTAGCGAGCCCATGGGACGATCCTGAAAATTCAGTTTGCGAGGCCGGTGGCCAAGATGCCGAGATTGCCTGAAATGGCAACTTTCCCGCAAACCTGATTGCGCTATGCTGTGAGCCCACTCATTCCGGCCCAGCCGCTGGTGACAGGAGGTCCTGCCATGATCCTGCGTTTCGACGACAACTCACTTTCCATAGGCAATACGCCGCTGGTGAAACTCAATCGTGTCTGCGGCAGCAATGCCACGGTCTACGCCAAGATAGAAGGGCGCAATCCCGCGTACTCGGTGAAGTGTCGCATCGGTGCCAATCTCATCTGGGATGCGGAAAAGCGTGGCGTGCTCAAGGCCGGCATGGAAATTGTCGAGCCCACGTCGGGCAACACTGGCATTGCTCTCGCCTTTGTAGCGGCGGCGCGGGCTTATCCGCTCACCCTCACCATGCCATCTTCCATGAGTCTGGAGCGACGCAAGGTGCTGAAGGCGCTTGGCGCTACGCTGGTATTGACCGAGCCCGCCAAGGGTATGAAGGGCGCTATTGAAAAGGCGGAAGAAATTCGCGCTTCTGCGCCGGAAAAATATTTTCTGCCGCAGCAGTTCGAAAATCCGGCAAATCCGGAAATTCACGAGAAAACAACCGGCCCGGAAATCTGGCGCGATACTGAAGGCAAGATCGATATTTTTGTCGCGGGCGTGGGTACGGGAGGCACTATCACTGGCGTTTCGCGCTATATCAAGAACACCCAGGGCAAGGCTATCAAGTCGATTGCGGTGGAGCCCGCGGTATCACCGCTGATTACGCAAACGCGCAAGGGTGAGGCGCTGACGCCTTCGGGGCACAAGATTCAGGGTATAGGCGCGAATTTTGTGCCGGGCAATCTGGATTTGTCGCTGCTGGATGGTGTGGAAACGGTGAGCAATGAAGAGGCCATAGAGTTTGCGCGTCGCCTCATGCGTGAGGAAGGCATACTCGCCGGCATTTCCTGTGGAGCCGCTGTTTGTGCCGCAGCGCGCATTGCGGATCTGCCCGAAAACAAAGGCAAGACCATCGTGGTGGTGCTGCCGGATTCGGCTGAGCGTTATCTTTCTACGCCGCTCTTTGACGGCATCTTCTCGGAACAGGAAATGGTGCAGTAATGACGATTGCTTTCTGGTGTGTGCTGTTTGCTGTTTTCCTGCCCTATCTGTGGACCTATATCGCCAAGTTCACCTCGGGCTTTCGGCCGCGTGACAATCACAATCCGCGTGAGTATCTGGCCAAGCTTGATGGCCCGGCCAAGCGGGCACACTGGGCCGAGCAGAATACCTTCGAGTCCACCCCGGGCTTTATGGCCGCGGTGATCATTGCCCATATCACTCATGCGCCGCAGGGCTGGGTAGACGGACTGGCTGTGAGCTATATCGCCCTGCGTCTGGCCTATGGCGCGCTCTATATGGCCGACAAGGCGCTGCTGCGTTCTCTGGTCTGGTCCGGCAGCCTGGCCTGTGTAGTGGGGCTTTTTGTGGCGGCGGCTTTGGCCTGAAGGCGTAAAAACCACATTGGGCAGTCGCTAACGGGGCGCTATAATGCGCGCCGTTTCCTTTTCCCCCTCCCCTGAGAGCAGTGCAAGTCATGAGCTACAGCAATGTCCCTGCCGGCAAGGATGTGCCGAACGATATCTACGTCATCATCGAAATTCCGGCAAATGCCGATCCCATCAAATACGAGATCGACAAAGCCTCCGATGCCCTGTTTGTGGATCGCTTCATTGGTACCGGCATGTCCTACCCGGTGAACTACGGCTACATCCCGCACACGCTGTCGGAAGACGGTGATCCTATCGATGTGCTGGTGGTCACGCCCTTCCCGGTGCAGCCGGGCTCCGTGATCCGTGCACGCGTTGTCGGCAAGCTGAACATGGAAGACGAAGCGGGTGTGGACACCAAGCTCATCGCCGTGCCCCATGACAAGCTCACCCCGCTCTATAAGAACGTGAAGGAATACACCGATCTGCCCGAGCTGCTGCTGGGCCAGATCAAGCATTTCTTTGAGCAGTACAAGGCGCTGGAGCCGGGCAAGTGGGTCAAGCTCACGGGCTGGGAAGGGGCTGACGCCGCCAAGGCTGATATCCTCAAGTCCATCGAAGCTGCCAAGAAATAAGGCCCTCTGGCGGAGGGTTGCTGTTAATAAAAAGCCCGCTTTGCGGGCTTTTTCTGCCTAGACTGATCCGGTCCGGGTTTTACCCATCAGAGCACAAGGAGCGTGCCATGATGTCTCATGCCGTATTGCCTTTCAGCGGACCCGAGTCCGATCTGCTTTTCGTCGAGCTGAACGAGGAAATCTTCCGCCTGGAAGAGGATCTTGCACGCTTCCATGAGCTGGGTGCCCGCCGACGCTTGCGCACGCCAGACGAATACATCGAACAGATACGCATACGCCGCGAGCTGTTGAGCCTGCTGGAGACGGTTTCGTAGTTCGTCGGCTCCGCGTTATTTGGTCGTATTGTCTGACAATCAATAAAGTTGCCTCTCTTTCCGATCTCTATAATCACCAGCGTTGACCCGGGGCCGACTGTCTTGGCCGGGTCGCTTTCCGGGCTGCCCGGTTTCAGTATTTCTTCTCAATTTTCAAGGAAGTGTGTCATGGGTGAACTCAAACAGTTGTCCGAACAGCAGCAGACTTTGGTAGAGCGCGTGAAGGGCCTCAGCCAGCAGATTTATCTCGCCAATCTCGGCCTTGCCAGCAAGGTGGAAGAAGAAGGCAAGAAGCAGTACGACAAGATTGTTGCCGCCGGCACCGAATCCCGTGGTGATGCCTCCAGCAAGGCCGCTGTGGTTGCCGTTGGCGTGGTGGAAGTGCTCAAGGCCGAAGCTGAAAAGCTGAAGACCGAAGGCCTCAAGACCCAGTTGGACGCTATCAAGCAGCGTCTGGCCGGCCTCAAGCTGAAGGAAGAAACCCAGAAGCTTTTTGATGAGTTGGTTGCTGCCGGCGAAAAGCGCAAGGCCGCTTAAAGTCCGAGCTCAAGTTGAAAGGGGCGCTGTTGTGGCGTCCTGACGCTTTTCTGAGTGTTATGTTGTGTAACCCTCTTGGGGATGGCCCCCTCTGGCCATCCCTTTTTTTTGCGCTTTTTTTCACTCCCGCGTGCTGATTGCGTGCCTCCCTTTTGTCCCCGAAGTGTCACGTTCCCGTCTGATAATGATGATGTCAAAGTTTGACCGATTGTCAGACTATTTATGGCATGGCTTTAGCAGCTACTCCCTTGCCTGTCTGACAGGCATGTAGCGATGGCAATGGTTTTAGTATTACCAGCGAGGTGATAACCATGTGGCGTCAGAGTCTTGTATTGGCAGCTTCACTGTTTCTTCCAGCGTCTTTCCTGTCCGCTCCGGTATATGCCGCCCAAGGCATGGAGCTGCCCCGTATCTGCGTCTTTGATCCGGCGGGCAAGAAGGGCGATCTCTTTGATCTGGCTCATGAATATCTCAAGGCTGCCGGCCCCCTGCAGTTCCGTAGCTACGTGGATGAGCGCATCGCCGTGGAAGACTTCAAGGCCGGGCAGTGCGATGGCGTGGTGGTCTCCACCTTTCGTGCCCGCCAGTTCAATCCCTTCATCGGCTCGGTGGATGCCTTTGGTGGCCTGGCGGAAACGCGCTCTCTGAAGGCTCTGTTCAGCGTGCTCAACAGGCCGCAGTTACAGCCCAATATGGTGCAGGGTGATTACGAGGTGGCAGGCATGCTGCCGCTGGGCGCGCTTTATGTGTTGGTGCGTGACCGCCGCATCAATAGCATCGGTGCTGCTGCTGGGCGCAAGGTGGCGGTGCTGGATTGGGACAAAAGTCAGGCCCGGCTGGTGGAGGGATTGGCGGCGCAGCCGGTAGCGGCGGATGTGACCAGCTATGCCGCCCGTTTCAATAATGGTGAGGTCGACATCATGGCGGCCCCCGCCGTGCTTTTTGAACGCTTCGAGGTGCAAAAGGGTTTGGGCAGCCGGGGCGCGGTCTACCGCTTTCCGCTAGCGCAGCTGACAGCCACTCTGCTGATCCGGAGTGACCGTTTCCCTAGTGGTTTTGCAAGCCGTATGCGCGCCCATGCTCCTGACTTCGTGGATACGGCACTGGCGCGTATCAATGCCGCGGAGGCCGCCTTGCCCGCCCGTTACTGGCAGGTTTTTGCTGAGCCGGAGCAGCAGCGTTACCAGCAGTTGTTGACCACTGCGCGTGAGCAGCTTACTCGGGACGGCATATACGATGAGCGCATGATGGCCTTGCTGCACCGGGTACGCTGCATGGAGCAGCCGGGCAATGCAGAGTGCGTGATAGGGCGGCGCTAGGCCTTCGGCGCTCACAGCTTGTCAGGGCGGCTCAGGCCGCCCTGCTTTTTTGGGCTTGGCCTGAAGTGATGCGACGGAATGGCGAAAAACACAGGTAAATTGCCGCGGAGGGCTTATCGTTCCCCCCTCGTCTGTGGTTAAAATGCGAACAGGTTCATATTGTCAGGTCTCCTGCATTTGGCCTGAATAGAACAAGCCGGACGTGTCCTGTTGAAACAGCAGCGGGAGGCGGCCTGAATAAAAAGTAAAACCCATAAAAAAAAGAATAGGGATAGGTCATGAAGCTTGCAGTTGCCCGTCATTTCCTCAGCCGCGCGCTGGCCGGTGTCTTCCTCTTCTCTTCTGTCGCTCTGGCTCAACAGCCGCCGCAGCAAGTGCTCTGCGTCTGGGATTTGCTGGGCGAGCAGGGCGATGCGGCCAGCAATATGCGTGACTATGTGCTGGCGGCCCGTTCTTGGGGCGCCAATATGAAGATGAAGGTTTACACGAATGAAGGTGTGGCTGCCGATGACTTCAAGGCTGGCCAGTGCGATGCCGTGCTCATGACCGGCTTGCGTGGCCGCATGTTCAACCAGTTCACCGGCTCTGTTGATGCCGTGGGTGCCGTGCCGAGCTACACGCATATGCGTGATGTGATTGATCTGCTGGCCAATCCCAAGCTGGCTCCGCGCATGATTAGCGGTCCTTATGAGACAGCGGGTGTGGTGCCAGTGGGAGCGGCGTATGCCTTTGTGAATGATCGCAGCATCAATTCCCTGGATAAGGCGGCCGGCAAGAAAGTGGCCGTGCTGGACTGGGATAAATCGCAATCCGAAATGGTGAAGATTGTGGGTGCTGTACCAGTGGCCTCCGATCTCAGCACCTATGCCGGTAAATTCAATAATGGCCAGGTTGACATCCTGTTTGCCCCTATTCCCATGTACAAGCCCATGGAGCTCTACAAGGGCATCGGTACCAAGGGCGGCATAGCACGCTTTCCGGTGATACAGCTCTCCCTGCAGGTCATCATCCGGCGCGACAAGTTCCCGGCGAATTTCGGTCAGAAGAGTCGTGAATACGTGTCTGGCCAAGTGCCGCGTTTCTTCGGACTTATCCGCAATACCGAACGCGAAGTGGACCCCAAGCACTGGATGCATGTGCCGCTGTCGGATCGCAATGGCTATGAAAAAATCATGCGTGAAATGCGCATTCACCTCACCAAGGCTGGCTACTACGATCCGCGCATGATGACGCTGCTCAAGCGTGTGCGCTGCAAGCGCGAGCCGGATGCCGCCGAGTGCTCCATCAACGACGAGTGAGCCGCTGCGCTGACGGATGGTCGAATGGGCAGCCAGCACACATGGAGTGTGATGGCCATCACAGGGAAACTAGCCGCTCACTTGGGGACAGGGAGCGCGCTACTGCGGCGCTACGGCATCGACCGTATTGGTCCCCGGGAAAAAACAATAAGGAAGCCCGGTTGCATACTGGGGGTTGTCAGGCCAATGGCCTGATCGCTCGCCGAGGTTTGAGTTCATGAAGCATTTTCCTTTATTCAGTCGCCATTGGGCGGCTGCCGTATTAGTCGCTGTGAGTGGCTTTGCGCAGGCCCAAGTCGCCTGTGTCTTCGATCTGGTGGGCAAGCAGGGTGATACCTACGAGCTGGCGCGCGACTTTGCGCTCCAGGCCAAGCGCGAAGGCATCAATATGACGCTGAAGGCTTATACCAGCGAAGGCGTTGCTTTCGAGGATTTCAAGGCCGGTCAGTGTGATGCCGTGCTGATAACTAATCTGCGTGCGCGTCAGCTCAATAAATTTGTGGGCAGCATGGATTCCATTGGCGCTGTGCCTTCACAGGAAGCCTTGCGCTCAGTCATTGATTTGCTGCTCAGCCCCAAGAGTGCCGAGCGTATGGTGAGCGGCCCTTATGAAGTGGCGGCCATTATTCCGCTGGGTGCGGTGTATCCCTTTGTAGATGACCGTGCCATCAATACCTTGGCCAAGGCCTCGGGCAAGAAGATTGCGGTATTCGATTGGGACAAGACGCAGACGCGTCTGGTGCAGGAAATCGGCGCGCAGCCAGTCTCTTCCGACATCATCAATTTCGCCGGCAAGTTCAATAATGGTCAGGTCGACATCATCGCGGCCCCGGCCATTGCTTTCCGCCCTCTGGAATTGCATCGCGGTCTGGGCACCAAGGGGGCCATCGTCAATATGCCCTTTATGCAGATCACGGCAGTGGCGGTGATACGTCACGAGCGCTTCAAAGCAGGAGATGGTCAGAAGCTGCGAACGATTGCTGGCAAGATGGTTGATCCGGCCTTCAAGTTGATCAAGAAATCAGAAGACGACATCCCGGCACAGTATTGGGCACAGGTGCCACAGGTAGAGATTGCTGGCTACTTCCGCATGATGCGTGATGCGCGCCTGCGCCTGACCAGAGATGGCGAGTACGATGCCGACATGATGCATTTCTTGAAGCGTGTACGTTGCCGCTATAACCCGGAAGAAGCGGAATGCATCATGGATGACGAATAGGCCGGTTCTGGCTCGTCATGAAAAGCCCGGCTGTGCCGGGTTTTTTTATGGTTTATCGATATGGGGCGCGTTGTCATTCTTGCAGAATGCACACTGATACTCCGGCCTGCCTTGGGCAGAATCCTGCCTCTTGATTAAAGAGGATTCTGCCATGCCCCCGTCATCTGCCAGTCTGCCGCGCTGGTCCTGGCTGTTTCCTTTGCTGGCATGGCTGGTGGTTTTACTTTCACTCGGGCTGCCGCCCTCCATTCCTTTTCTCGTGGTGGTAGGGGCGGTGCTGGGGGCGGTGGTATTTGCTGCGGTGCATCATGCCGAGGTGATTGCGCATCGCATAGGCGAGCCCTTCGGGACGCTGGTGCTGGCGGTTGCCGTCACGGTCATTGAAGTGGCGCTGATTGTCTCGGTGATGCTTTCCGGTGGACCGGAAAAGGCCGGGCTGGCGCGCGATACGGTGTATGCCGCTGTCATGATTGTTTGCAACGGCATTGTCGGTATCTGCCTCTTGATCGGTGGCTGGCATCACCGCGAGCAGGGCTTCCAGATTTTCGGAGCCAGTGCCGCCATGGGCGTGCTCACGGTATTGGCCGTGATGACGCTGGTTTTGCCCAATTTCACGCGTACTGTGGACGGCCCTATGCTGGCGACATCGCAGCTGGCTTTTGTGGGTATTGCTTCGCTGGTGCTTTACTGCGTTTTCGTTTTTGTGCAGACCGTGCGCCACCGCGATTATTTTCTGCTGGCCGGCAGCTCGGATGAAAGTCTGCATGCGTCACCGCCGCCCACACGTACGGCCTTGCTCAGTCTCGCCTTGCTGCTGGTTTGTCTCGTGGCAGTGGTATTGCTGGCCAAGCTGCTTTCACCGGCCATTGAAGCGGTGGTGGCACGTGCCGGTGCCCCGGCAGCGGTGGTGGGTATCGTGATTGCGGCGCTGGTGCTCTTGCCGGAAGGTTTGGCGGCGCTGCGTGCTGCGCGTCTGGATCGACTGCAAACCAGTATCAATCTGGCCCTGGGTTCGGCGCTGGCTAGCATAGGCCTCACCATTCCCACTGTAGCCGCTGTTTTCATCTACACCGGTCAGCCTTTGGAGTTGGGGCTGGCGCCCAAGGAGATGGTGTTGTTGTCGCTGACCTTGCTGGTGGGCGGTATGACGCTGGCCACCGGCCGTACCACCATCATGCAGGGCGCCGTGCACTTGGCCATATTCGCGGCCTTTCTCTTTCTGTCTGTCGTGCCCTGAGGCGGGGGGTTGACGAGCGCCCAAAGAAAAAGGGTTTAGCTTGCGCTAAACCCTTGAAATATCTGGTGGCTATGGCGGGACTTGAACCTGCGACATCAGCATTATGAATGCTGCGCTCTAACCAACTGAGCTACATAGCCAACGCAAGAGGCGCGCATTTTCGCGATGGGGGAGGCCCCTGTCAAGCGTGACCGAGGCTAGCTTCTTCCTTCTCGCTAAGACGGGTGACCAGCAACTGGTCGACACGGTGGTTTTCTATGTCCACCACTTCGAATTTATAACCGGCGTGGGTTACGGCATCGGTCAGCTTGGGCACTTTGCGCAGGCTGTACATGATGAAGCCGGCAATGGTTTCGTAATTGCTGTCATCGGGGAAGTGCGTGATTTCCAGAGTGCGCATCACGTCTTCCACCGGCGTTAGCCCGTCCACCAGCCAGC
Organism: Moraxellaceae bacterium; assembly: GCA_050739955.1. Lineage (GTDB taxonomy): Bacteria > Pseudomonadota > Gammaproteobacteria > Pseudomonadales > Moraxellaceae > UBA2031. The sequence continues at coordinate 32,029 of JBOICI010000033.1, read as the reverse complement.
TGCTTTCATCGCGCTTCACGATCTGCTTCTGATTAGCGGCAACGAGATCGCCCATCACTGTATTCATCACATCGTTCAGCGTAATCAGGCCTACCACCAGCGCGTATTCATTGAGCACGATAGCGAAGTCTTCACGGCTGGCGCGGAACTGCGGGATGAGTTCGGACAGGGTGAGGCTGTCAGGAATACTCAGCACCGGCTTCAGCCAAGGGGCTTTTTCCAGGGTCAGCGGCTGGTTGTGGATGATGCGGGTCAGCAGATCCTTGCTGTCGGCATAGCCCACAACACGGTCTATTACATCGTCGCAGACCAGATATTTGGAGTGGCTGTGCTGAGCAATTTTCTGCTTCAGCTCCTCCTCGGTTTCCTGCAGCGTGAGATAGATGATGCTTTCGCGTGTGGTCATTGCTGAAGACACCAGCCGCGACTCCAGCTCGAATACATTCTCGATCAGATGCTGTTCCTGCTTGGCTACAACGCCGGCCAGCGTGCCGGCGTCGACCATGGCGGAAACATCATCATAGGTGATGTCGTCGGCACGGTGCCCAGGCTGGCCCAGCAGGGTCAGTATCCAGTCAGAAAGCGAGGTGAAGAACCACACCACCGGTTTGAACAGGGTGATGCAAAAACGCATGGGACCGACGACACGCAGGGCGAGTTTTTCTGGCGCGATCATGGCCAGACGCTTGGGCACGAGATCGGCAAAGAGAATGAAAATACTGGTGATGGTGAGGAAGGAGCAAAAGAAGCTTAAGGTGTCCAGTGCCGGGCCGGCATAGGCAAGCTCAAGCAAGGAGCGGTAATAGGGCGTTAGTGAGGCCTCGCCGAAGATGCCGGCGAGAATTGCGATGGTATTGAGCGCGATCTGTATCACGGTGAAGAAATGGCCAGGCTGGCTTTGCAGGTCCAGCACTTGGGCCGCGCGCGTGCTGCCCTCGTCCACCATGACATTGAGTTTGATCTTGCGGGCCGAGGCGAGCGCTATTTCCGCCACGGAAAAAAAGGCGCTTATCACGATCAAGGCCAGCAGTATGAAAAGTTCCTGCGACAGGCTCACAAGGCCGCTCCATCAATACGACGGCGCCCAGTATAGCCTTGCGTTTGGTGTGAAACGAAACGGTGTGGGTGTCGACCGGCAGGAGGGGCTTTAGCCGCGATGGCTTGGAGGGATAAGGGAAAAGGTGAGTGAATCAGAAAGGAAAAGCATCGCGGCTAAAGCCGCTCCCACATGAAGAGAGGAAGAGAGCAGCAGGTCGTAGGCTTTGATGCGTGGTGCAGGGCAAGGCGCTAAGTCGCGGGCCCACCGCAGTTTACTGGTCGTAAATGAGGATGGGACAGCGGCTTCGCAACGCAGTCATGCGCCTCGCAGCGAAGCCGGGCAATTACACATTGAAGCGGAAGTGCATTACATCGCCATCTTTTACGATGTACTCCTTGCCTTCCAGACGCCATTTGCCGGCTTCTTTGGCACCGGCTTCGCCGTTGTATTTGACGAAATCTTCATAGGCGATGACTTCGGCACGGATAAAGCCTTTCTCGAAATCGGTGTGGATGGCAGCCGCAGACTGAGGGGCGGTGGCACCGACCTTGATCGTCCAGGCGCGCACTTCTTTCATGCCAGCGGTGAAGTAAGTTTGCAGGCCCAGCAGCTTGTAGCCAGCGCGTATAACACGGTTCAGGCCCGGCTCTTCCATGCCCAGTGTTTCCAGGAATTCGGCCTTGTCGGCGTCGTCCAGCTCGGCGATTTCCGCTTCGATCTTGTTGCAAATGGGCACGACAATGGCGTCTTCCGCGGCGGCATACTTCATCACCGCGTCCAGATGCGCATTGTTCTCGAAACCGTCTTCGGCCACGTTGGCGATATACATCACCGGCTTGGTGGTGATGAGGCAAAGCGGCTTCAGGGTCAGGATTTCTTCTTTCGAGAGATTCAGCGAGCGCGCGCGCAGGCCTTCGGTCAGCGTCGGCAGTATTTTTTCGATCATGGCCTTCAGGGCCAGAGCTTCTTTATCGCCACCCTTGGCCTGCTTTTCCACACGCTTGAGGGCTTTCTCGGCAGTATCGAGATCGGCCAGTGCTAATTCCATATTGATGATTTCAATATCATCAACCGGATTGATGCGGTTAGAGACGTGAATGACATTGTCGTCTTCGAAGCAGCGCACTACGTGGGCGATGGCATCGGTCTCGCGGATATTGGCGAGAAACTGGTTGCCGAGGCCTTCGCCCTTGGAGGCACCAGCCACGAGGCCGGCGATGTCCACGAACTCCATGGTCGCCGGCATGACGCGCTCGGGCTTCACAATGGCGGCGAGGGCATCCTGACGCGTGTCGGGCACAGGCACGATGCCGGTATTGGGCTCAATCGTGCAGAAGGGGAAATTCTCGGCCGCAATGCCGGCTTTGGTCAGGGCATTGAAGAGTGTGGATTTGCCGACGTTGGGGAGTCCGACGATGCCGCAGTTAATGGCCATGATTTCTTTTCCTCGTAATCCTGTCTGCGCCTTTTCAGGCTTTAAAGCCGTTGAGCTTGTTCATGACCAGAGAAATTTTCCCGGCCACCATGTCATCGCTTTGAGAGAGCGCTTCGTTGACGGCGCGATCAATCAAATCCTGCTCGGAAGAAGGTGCTTTGGTGAGCACAAAGCCCGAGACTTTTTGGGCATCGCCCGGATGGCCTATGCCGATACGCAGGCGGTGAAATGTATTGTGATTGGCCAGTGCGCGAATGATGTCGCGCAGGCCGTTATGGCCGCCGTGGCCGCCACCAGTTTTCATGCGCACGGTGCCGGGAGGCAGATCCAGCTCATCATGCGCGACCAGAATTTCGTCCGGCATGATTTTGAAAAAAGTGGCGAGCGCGCCCACGGACTGTCCGGAGAGATTCATGAACGTGGTGGGGATGAGCAGGCGCAGGTCTTGCCCTTGCACCGTGCCGCGGCCGCTATAGCCATGATATTTCGGCTCATTGGCCAAGCGTATGCCGTATTTTTCGGCGAGCGCTTCCACAAACCACTGACCGGCATTATGCCGTGTGGCGGCGTACTCGGGCCCGGGGTTGCCGAGACCGACAATGAGTTTGAGTGCGCTCATGCAGGGTATTTTGTGGGAGCGGCTTTAGCCGCGATCAGGTGGGGATTATCGCGGCTAAAGCCGCTCCCACAAGGTTCTTCTTTAGCAACAAAAAGCGGGGCCTGAGCCCCGCTGTTTGCAACCGGTGCGAAATTACGCGGCCGGCTTGTCGTCTTCCACGCGCGACTTGTGCACGTTGGCGATCGGCTGGTCGTAGTCGTGACCCAGCGCCAGCGCCGGAACCTCCACGCCCTTGGGCAGCTTGATGTCGGAGATGTGCAGGGTGGTACCGATATGCACGTCCTTCAGATCCACTTCCAGGTATTCCGGCAGATCGGCTGGCAAGCAGGCGATTTCCAGTTCGGTAGCCTGAATGGCCAACTCGCCACCTTCCAGCTTCACGCCAACGCAAGTGTCCTGGTTCAGGTAATGCACCGGAACGCGGATGGTCAGCTTGTGAGTGGCATCGACGCGCAGGAAGTCAGCGTGCATCGGTGTGTTCTTGGCCGGGTGACGTTGCAGGGCCTTGATCACGGCCTGCTGCGGCTTGCCATCGATATTGATGGTCAGCACGTGCGAGTAGAAAGCTTCGCTTTCCAAGGCCTTCACGAGTTCGCGCAGTTCCAGTGAAATGGACTGTGCAGGATTGGCGCCACCGTAAATCACGGCAGGTACCTTGTTTTCCAGGCGACGGAGGCGGCGGCTCGCACCTTTCCCTTCGTCAGCGCGGGCGATCGCGTTCAGTGTGAAACTAGCAGACATGATATGTCTCCGGTTGTTCCGCAAGGCCCTGCGACCAGGCGTTTGCGGGATTTAATGCCACGCGAAATTGCGGGGCATGTTGTCAGTTGCAGATGACTCCACAACGGGTGTCGGACATGGATGGCCGACATTTTTACAGCGAGCAGGCCCGGACATGCGCCGGGCTTGCGATATTCCGGCAAGGCGGGAAAGCCTTGCCGGAATGGCATGTTCGAGTTGCTTATTAAAGCAACTCGAACATTGCACTAATCGATTCTTCGTTATTGATGCGACGTACTGTCTCGGCGAGCATGGTGGCCAGCGAAACCTGACGAATACGGCCCGAGGCCAGTGCATCGTCAGTCAGTGGAATGGTGTCGGTGACAACAAGCTCGTCGAGCTCGGAGCCGACAATATTCTTGATGGCCGGACCGGAGAGCACAGCGTGCGTGCAATAAGCCATGACGCGACGGGCGCCGTGTTCTTTCAAGGCAGCGGCGGCCTTGCACAGCGTGCCGGCGGTATCGACCATGTCATCGACGATGACGCAATCGCGGCCTTTTACTTCGCCGATGATGTGCATCACCTGTGATTCATTGGCCTTGGGGCGACGCTTGTCGATGATGGCGAGGTCGGCGTCGTCGAGCTGCTTGGCGACAGCGCGTGCGCGCACCACACCGCCGACGTCGGGCGATACCACCATGATGTTTTCATAACCCTGCTTCTCGAGATCGGCGAGCAGCACGGGTGAGGCGTAGATATTGTCGACAGGAATATCGAAGAAGCCTTGGATCTGGTCGGCGTGCAGATCAACCGTGAGCACGCGGTCGACACCGACGGTGGTGAGCATGTCGGCGACGATCTTGGCGGTGATGGGCACGCGTGCGGAACGCACACGGCGATCCTGACGGGCATAACCGAAATAAGGGATGACTGCCGTGATGCGGCCGGCGGAGGCGCGACGCAGGGCATCCGCCATGACAATGATTTCCATCAGATTGTCATTGGTGGGATTGCAGGTGGACTGCAGGATGAAAACATCCTTGCCGCGCACATTGTCATTGATCTCGATAGCGATCTCGCCATCAGAGAAGGTGCCGACATGAGCCGCGCCCAGCGCAATATGCAGCTGGCTGGCAACCTTGCGGGCCAGTTCGGGATTGGCATTACCGGTGAAGAGAACCAGATTAGGCATGATGGCGGCTGGCTGTATATGAAGTGGGTAATTCTTGCTGCGCAGTTTTCTGCGCGGCGCGTTACCGGAATTCTGTGGAATACCGACAACGTTCTGAATGTGGCAGGGGCGGCTGGATTCGAACCAACGCATGGCGGGATCAAAACCCGCTGCCTTACCGCTTGGCGACGCCCCTTCATTATTCTGAGGCCCGCCTTCTTCCAAGGGCGGGTCTCAATGCTGTACGCGGCGCATGTCTGCATACAGCTCACGCCAAACCGTTGAGGTTTGGCAGCGACACATCCTGTGCCGCCTCTTCATTCTTTGCGATTGTCAGCGCGTTTGAGCGGGCTTATTCGCTCAGTGCGCTCAGTGCAATATGCGTCGGCGAGCGATTCATGCCGCGAGTGACAAAGCCCGGTATCGGGCTGCTCGCGAGCAGGGCTTCTGCACTTTCACGATCTGCGCATTCGAGGAAGCAGCAGGCGCCGGTTCCGGTCATGCGGGCAGGGCCGTGAAGGGCCAGCCATGAAAGCGCTGCATCGACCTCGGGAGCCAGCTTTCTAACCACGTTTTCGCAGTCATTTCGCAGGCTTGGGAGAGTACCCCCCCCGAGAAAGGCGGCTAATGTAATGGCGGGGGTAGAACGTGTCAAATCCGCGTGGCTAAAGACTTCTGCAGTGCTGACATGGGCTTTTGGCGTGAGCACGAGGTAATACGGCTCGGGAATTTCCACGGGCTGCAGCGTCTCGCCCACACCCTCCGCCCAAGCGGCTTGGCCACGAACAAAAACCGGCACGTCGGCGCCCAGCTTCAGGCCCAGGGCAGCCAGCCGGTCTGCTTCCAGATGCAGCCCCCATAAATGATTGAGGCCGAGCAGGGTAGTGGCGGCATCCGAGGACCCGCCGCCTATGCCGCCGCCCATGGGCAGCTTTTTTTGCAGACGGATATCGGCGCCAGGATGAGTGCCAGGCGCGCCACCGGTTTCGGCTTGCAGCAGGCGGGCGGCACGCATGATGAGGTTCTGTTCGGCAGGGACGCCCGCCAGATGGGGTGACAGGGTGATCTGGCCGTCATCACGGTGGGTAAAGTGCAGGATGTCGGCCTCCGCTATGAACTGGAAGACGGTTTGCAGCTGGTGGTAGCCATCCTCCCGGCGGCCAATGATGTGCAGAAAAAGATTCAATTTCGCCGGCGCGGGCAGGCTGAAAGACTTCATGGTGCCGTTTCCACTAGCGGAGGCTCGCCCAGTGCTTCGGGGGTCAGCCGCCACAGACCGATAATGACGGTGGCCTTGCCCTCCGGGCCTTCCAGCGTGAGCTTGCGCGGCAGATTGGGCGCTTCCTCGCTCCACTCCAGATAGTCGACGGTCCAGCCCTCTTCCTTTATACGGCTGAGCTTGCCATCTGGCCTGCGCTCGACGATGGCCTTGGCGGAGCCCGGCTCAGCCTTGATCCAGTGCAGGGCGGCAGAGACGGGGCCGCGGTGCTTGGTCGTTGTTTCCAGAAGCTCTTCCAGTGAGCTGGCGCTTACTTCTTGCTTGAGATTGTCGGCCTGCAGGCGAACTTCGCCGGGACGGCCGTTGAGCTCGGCCCGGCCCAAGCCGAGGGGGCCGCGCACGATGATGCGGTAGTCCTCACCGCGCTGTGTCCAGGTGAAATAGATATTGCCGCCACGAGTCTGAGTGCGCACGGCGGCTTTGCCCTCGGCCTCCCAGCGCTCGGGCAGAGCCGGATTGGTCCAGATCGTGGTGGGTCGGCTGGCGCAGCCGGCGAGCAGAACGCTGCCGGCAAACAGCAGTGGCAGACAAAGGCGGAAGGCTAGGGATTTCACGACGGGCTCTTTGGCAGTGACCTTCAGGAAGGGTCAAGGCGCTGCCGGGTCTCGGGGATATGGGTGCTCTTGGGATGCTGGCGCAGAGCTTCGGTCCAGATGCGGCGGGCCTCGTCTTTCTTGCCAGAGGTCCAGAGCACTTCGCCCAGATGGGCGGCAATTTCGTCATCGGGATAAAGGGCGTAGGCGCGGCGCAGATCAAGCAGGGCGCCACTGGTGTTGCCGCGCTTGAACTTGATCCAGCCCATGCTGTCGATGATGGCGGGATCGTCCGGCTTGAGCTCATGGGCACGAAGGACATAGGCCTCGGCCTCGTCCAGACGGCTGGTGCGGTCGGCCAGGGTGTAGCCCAGGGCATTGAGAGCGCTGGGGTTGTCTGGCTCATAACGCAGTACTTCGCGCATATCAGTTTCAAAGTCATCCAGACGGCTCAGTTTTTCCGCGGCCATAGCGCGGGAAAGCAACAACTGGGTGTTTTCCGGCAGGTCCTTGAGGGCCATATCCAGCAGCTTCCAGGCTTCCTCGGCCTGGCCGCTTTCGCTCAGTAGCTCGGCTTCCAGTTGGAAGAGCGGCACGCTGAGTTCCGGGGTGAGGTTGCGTGCCTGTGTCAGGCGATCACGGGCTTCCGCGGCCTTATTCTGGCTGGCCAGTATGCGCACGATCTCGGCCAGGGCCGGCAAGTACTGATTGCCAGGCTGCACGCTTTCAAAAGACAGGATGGCGGCGGCTTTGTCGTTCTGGCGCAGATTGAGCAGGCCCAGATAGTAGTGGGCTTCGTCAGCATGGCTTTCGCTGCTGGCCAGCAGCTCCAGCTCTTGTCGGGCGACATCGTCATGACGGTTGTCGTAGGCAATGAGGGAGAGGCTCAGGCGCAGGCTTTCATCCTGCGGCAGATGATCAACCAGAATGCGGAATTCGCGTTCGGCGCCGTTCAGGTCGCCGGCGCGTATCAGGGCGCGCCCGTAGTTGAGGCGCAGGCTATAGCTCTCTGGCTGCTTTTTCAGGGCGTCATTCAGGAGTTCAGCGGCTTCTTTGCTGCGGCTGACCTCGGTCAGCATCTTGGCTTCCAGCAGAATGATCTGGGTGCTTTGCGGGCTCAGTCTGTGCGCCTCGCGGGCAATTTCCAGCGCTTCGCTGGGCTTGCCGCTCTGGGCCTTGAGCAGGGCTTGGCCGAACAGGATATGGGCATTGTCAGGATGGGATTTGGCGAGCTGGCCGAGCTGATTGAAAAGCTCGTCGCGGGCGCTCTGCGTCGCCGGAATGGCCGCCATGAAAAGCTGTTCCAGATCGGCCTCAGGCTGCAGGGCCAGCAGTTGGTCCAGAGCTGGTATGGCGATATCAAAGCGCACCTGGCGCAGGGAACTGAGGCAGAGCAGATACCAGGCGTCGGCAGCATCCGGGGCAACTTCGGTCCAGAGCTGGGCCATTTCCAGGCTCTGTGGCTGGTTCAGTACCTGCGTCACCGTGGTGGCGCGGGCAACGACGCCGGGGTCCCGCGTCAGCCTGGCCTGCTCCAGATAGTTGCGCAGGGTAATGTCGGCATGTTGGCGCTGGGCCGCGAATTCAGCGGTCAGCAGCGATTCGAGTGTTTTGGCCGGGAAGGGCTTGCTTGGCGCTTCAGCCGCCTCAGGCGCCGGTATTGCTGCGACCGCCGGTGTCGGGCTGGCGACTGTCCCGGTGGCAGCGGGGCGGGCGGCACAGGCAACAAGCAGGGGTAGCAGGATAAAAGGTGCGAGGCGGTACAGCGGCATAGGGATTAGGGTTCTTGTAGTGCCAGATGCACGGAGTGAGCAGGCATCTTGGCAAAAAAGCCCGGGAACGGCCAGCTGGCAGCTGTGCGGAATTCGTATTCTGTCGGGTCAGGAGCGGCTCCCGTCTTACCGCCAGCGGCTAGGCAGGAGCCATCTCTTGTCCCGTCCGGTCGGAGGGGCTGTGGTAGTGGTCGCCGCGTTTGTCTTTGCGCCGCCTATCCCGCAAAATTCGGCTCCCCTTTTGTTCGGGGCCTTTTACCGGGCCTTGCTGCGTGAGGTCTTTCCCGCCAGTCCACTTCTCCGGCGGTCTGCGGGCACTGACGATTTCAGGAAACAGCTTTCCATGGGGCTGCTTGCTCTGGGCATCAACCACAAGACTGCTTCGCTGGACTTGCGCGAGAAAGTCGCTTTCACGCCCGAGGCCATGACCGTGGCCCTGCGTGATGCCGTGCGTGATGCAGGCGTCAAAGAGCTGGCCATTCTCTCCACCTGTAACCGCACCGAATTCTACGGCGTGCTGCCCGAACAGCAGGGCGAGGCATTGCTGGCCTGGCTGGGCCGGCATCACCAGATCGCCTTGAGCGAAATTTCCGCCAGCATTTACCAGTATCAGGATGAGGCAGCGGTGCGCCACATGATGCGTGTGGCTGCGGGTCTGGATTCCATGGTGCTGGGCGAGCCACAAATTCTCGGTCAGATGAAAACGGCTTATTCGCAAGCGGCGGAGGCTGGCACGCTGGGGCCTGAGCTTGAGCGTCTTTTTCAAACCACATTCTCCGCTGCAAAACAGGTGCGTACCGATACCAGCATCGGTGCCAATCCGGTGTCCGTGGGTTTTGCCGCCGTCATGCTGGCGCGCCAGATTTTTGCGGATTTGCGCGAAAGTGAGGCTCTGCTGGTGGGGGCTGGTGAAACCATAGAGCTGGTCGGCAAGCATTTGTTTGAGCAGGGCGTGACCAAAATCACCGTGGCTAATCGCACGCTTTCGCGTGGTCTTGAATTAGCGCAGCAATTCGGTGGTCGTGCCATCACGCTGGAAGAAATTCCGGATGCGCTGGTGCATGCCGATATCGTGATCTCATCCACGGCCTCACCGCTGCCGATTCTGGGCAAGGGCATGGTGGAGCGCGCGCTGAAAAAGCGCCGGCACAAGCCTGTGTTCATGGTGGATATTGCTGTGCCGCGCGATATCGAGCCGGAAGTGGCCGAGCTGAACGATGTCTATCTCTACAGCGTGGACGATCTGCAATCGGTGATTCAAGAAAACATGCGTTCGCGTCAGGAAGCCGCGGTGGCGGCTGAAGGTATTGTCACCAACCGCGCTGCCCTGTTCATGACGCAGCGTCGCGAGCAGGGGGCTTTTTCCACGGTGACAGCGTATCGCCAGCAGGCAGAAGCCTTGCGTGAGCAGGAGTTGGCGCGTGCGCTGGCGAGCTTGCAAAAAGGTGCAGATGCCACCGAAACCCTGGAACGCCTCAGTCGCACACTGACCAATAAATTTCTGCATATTCCCAGCGTGGCCTTGAAGAAGGCCGCCGCGGATGGCGAGTTTGAAAAACTGGCTTGGGCCGCCGAGCTGCTGGGCGTGAGCCGCGATCCTTCCGCCCCCCGTAGCCGTGATGAGCGCCGTGAAGAAAAACGTAAAGACAGCAAGCACAATGATGGTAATGCGGCCTAAGGCCGTGATGGTGCATGCATGAAGTCCTCCCTGCGCAATAAACTGGAAAACCTCGTTGACCGTGCCGAAGAGGTGAGCGCTCTGCTGGCTGATGCAGCAGTAGTCACCGACAACGACCGTTTCCGCAAACTCTCCAAGGAACATGCCGAGCTCATGCCGGTGGTGCAGGCTTTTAATGCCTGCTGCGAAGCCGAGCGCCAGCAGGAAGAAGCCCGGGCTCTGCTCAAGGATCCGGATTTTCGCGAAATGGCTGAGCAGGAAATTCGCGACAGCCAGCAGCGCATCACTTTGCTGGAGGCGGAGCTGGAGCGCGCCATGCTGCCGCGCGATCCCAATGACAGCTGCAATATCTATCTGGAAGTGCGCGCCGGTACCGGTGGTGACGAAGCGGCTATTTTTGCCGGCGACCTTTTTCGCATGTATTCACGCTTTGCCGAAAAGCAGCGCTGGCGCATCGAGGTGGTGTCATCCAGTGCCGGTGAGCATGGCGGTTACAAGGAAATCATTGCCCGGGTGGAGGGTGAAAATGTTTATGCCCGCCTGAAATTCGAATCCGGTGCGCATCGCGTGCAGCGCGTGCCTGCCACGGAATCGCAGGGGCGCATACACACCTCGGCCTGCACGGTAGCAATCTTGCCGGAAGCGGCGGAAGTGGAGGCGGTAGACATCCGCAAGGAAGATCTGCGCATAGACACGTTTCGCTCCTCGGGCGCTGGTGGTCAGCATGTGAACACCACCGATTCCGCCATACGCATCGTGCATATTCCCACCGGCATCACGGTGGAATGTCAGGACGAGCGTTCGCAGCACAAGAACAAGGCGCGGGCCATGAGTTTGTTGGCTGCCAAGCTGTTGTCCTCGCGTCAGGCTGCGCAACATGCCGAGCAGGCTTCGCTGCGTCGCGATCTGGTCGGCTCCGGTGACAGGTCCGAACGCATACGCACCTACAACTTTCCGCAGGGCCGCCTCACCGATCACCGTATCAATCTCACCTTGTACTCTCTGGAGCGCATCGTCGAAGGCGATCTCGATGAGGTGCTGGATACATTGGCTCGTGAACATCAGGCCGACCTGCTCGCCCAGTTGGCGGAGGTAGAAGTGTGAGCGGCAACGCCAGCAGTCTGCGCGAACTCGTGCGCGTTGCCGCCGCGCGCCTGCATGCCGCCGGCAGCCCCAGTCCGCTTGTGGATGCCGAATATCTCTTGCTGCATGTATTGGGCAAAACACCGGTCTGGCTGCGCACGCATGACGAAGTACGTTTGCATGCTCATGATGACGAGCGCTTTGAGGCGCTGCTCAAACGGCGCATACAGGGCGAGCCTGTGGCTTATATCACGGGCCTGCGTGGCTTCTGGTCGTTCGACCTTGTAGTTAATGCCGGCACGCTGATACCGCGCCCGGAAACGGAATTGCTGGTGGAATTTGCACTGGAAAAATTGCCACTGGATGCGCCTCTGCGGGTGCTGGATCTGGGCACCGGCAGTGGCGCCATTGCCCTGGCTGTAAAAGCGGAAAGGCCGGTGTGTGAAGTGACGGCAGTGGATGCCTCTGCGGCGGCGCTGGAAGTGGCGGCAGCCAACGCAGATCGTTTAGGTCTTGAACTGGAGCTGCACAGCAGCAACTGGTTTGCGGCACTCGCCGGCCGGCATTTTGATCTGGTGCTGGCCAATCCGCCTTATATCGCGGCCGATGATGTGCATCTGGGGCAGGGTGATCTGCGTTTCGAGCCCTTGAGCGCACTGGTATCGGCTGCACAGGGTTTGCAGGATATCGGGCATATCATTGCCGCTGCGCCACAGCATTTGTTGGCCGGTGCCTGGTTGGCGCTGGAGCATGGTTACGATCAGGGTGATGCCGTGCGTGCCTTGCTGGAGGCTGGTGGTTTTATTGCCGTAGCAACACAAAAGGATTTGGGCGGGCAAGATCGCATCAGTGCAGGACAGTGGCCCGGAGTGAAACACGATGCTGAGTGATGAAGAGCTGTTGCGCTACTCACGTCAGATCATGCTGCCCGGTTTTGATATTGCCGCGCAGGAAAAACTGAAAGCGGCGCGTGTGTTACTGGTGGGACTGGGCGGTATAGGTTGCCCGGTGGCCACGTATCTGGCGGCGGCGGGCGTGGGTGAATTGTGGCTGGCGGATTTTGATACGGTGGATGCCAGTAATCTGCAGCGCCAGTTTCTCTACAGCAGCGCCGATATAGGTCGCTATAAGGCCGAGGTGGCCGCGACAAAACTTGCACAACAGAATCCCCATATTGTGCTGCGGCCCATCACGGCGACACTGGATGCCGACAGTCTGCCGGCGCTGCTGGCTGGCGTGGATCTGGTTATTGATGGCTGTGACAACTTCAGCACGCGGGATGCGGTGAATGCTGCCTGTGTGGCCGCCGCCACGCCCCTGATCAGCGCTGCGGCCATAGGCATGGCGGCCCAGCTTGCGGTATTTGATACGCGTAGCGCGGAATCTCCCTGCTATCGCTGCCTTTATCCCGATGCGGATGAGGCGGCGGCAGCTTGTGCCGAGTCTGGCGTACTGGCGACGGTTGTCGGTGTGGTTGGCACGCTGGCTGCTACAGAAGCCCTTAAAATACTGTCCAAAACCGGTAAGCCACTGGTCGGTCGTTTGTGGCTATGGGAGGCCGACACCGCGATTATGCGCACCCTCGCGGTGCGGCGTGATGCGCACTGTCCGGTGTGTTGTCGCCGGCCGGCATGAATGCCGGAGCATGATTCGCCGCATGAAGTGGTGGCATGCAAGGCCTGCTTCATGCAGGAAATGTAAAAGCGCTGGCTGTAGCGCGCAGTAAACAAGGAGATGAAACCGGCATGAACCGTTATGCAAATCTCGGCAATGCTCTCAAGGGATTGTTGCGTATCGCCCAGACGGGCACTGTGTTGGCCAGCGTGGGTGCGGACTGGTTGCGCGGCGACAGAAAGCCCACGCCCCAACTTTTGCGTCAGACTTTTGAAAAACTGGGCGCCACCTATGTGAAGCTCGGCCAGTTTGTCGCCAGCTCGCCCTCGCTTTTCCCCGAAGCCTATGTAAATGAATTTCAGCACTGCCTGGATAAAACCACGCCGCTGCCGTTCGCTGTGCTGCGTGCCGTGCTTGAGGCCGAGCTCAAGCGGCCCTTGGGTGAAATTTTTGCCGAGATTGATGAAGCGCCACTGGCTTCGGCATCGATTGCCCAGGTGCATGCCGCCAAGCTGATTACGGGCGAGCCAGTTGTCATCAAGATACAAAAGCCTGGTGTTGGCAATATACTGCTCACCGATCTCAATTTTCTGTATTTCGCCGCGCGTACGGTGGAAATTGCTTTTCCCAAGCTCAAGTTTGCTTCGCTGTCTGGCATCGTGGCGGAAATTCAGGGTTGCATGATGGAGGAAATCGATTTCTACAAAGAAGCGAAAAACATCGGCGAGTTCAACGAATTTCTTGAGCGCACCGGCAATACCGCAGCGATTGCTCCCAAGGTGTATGAGCATGCTTCGGGTTTACGCGTGCTGACCATGGAGCGTTTCTATGGCGTGCCACTGACGGATCTGGACACGATCAAGAAATACACGCGTGATCCTGCTGGAACGCTTATCACGGCCATGAATACCTGGTTTGCCAGCCTCATGCTCTGTGAAAGCTTTCATGCTGATTTGCACGCCGGCAATCTCATGGTGCTCACTGATGGCCGTCTCGGTTTCATCGATTTCGGCATCGTCGGCCGCATAGCCCCTGAAACATGGGAAGCCACCAATGCTTTTGTGGAGTCCCTCACCGATGGTGATTTCCGCAAGATGGCCGAGGCCATGACCAAAATCGGCATGACCAAACGTGTGGTGAATGTGGATGCGCTGACCCGTGATCTGGAAGAGCTCTATAGCGCCTTCACCACGGTGGACCCTGAGCATGTGCTCAATGGCGCCGTGAATGATGGCGAGATCAATCGCATCATGCTGGATATCGTGGCCACGGGTGAGCGTCACGGCATTCACTTTCCGCGCGCCTTTGCCCTGCTGCTGAAGCAGATTCTCTATTTCGATCGTTATGTGAAAATCCTGGCTCCAGACATGAATGTTTTTGCCGATGAGCGCATCGAATTTATGTCGGATGAAAAGGCGTCGCGCTTCCTGCACTGAGTGCGGCGGCCTTGCCGGGTATCGTGAGTTCGGACTGCGCCGGTGTTGCCGGCGCAGCATCATCACGCTGAGTAAGGAGCATCACCATGAATGGAAACAGGAAAGAAAATATCAAGGCCGTTCCCGATGGTTACGACAGTGTCACGCCCTATCTTGTGGTGCGTGGCGCGGCCAAAGCCATCGTCTTCTATGAAAAAGCCTTCGGTGCTGTTGAGCGCCTGCGGCTGCCGGCCCCCGGCGGCGGCATCGGTCATGCTGAGCTGAAAATCGGCAACAGCATCATCATGTTGGCGGACGAGTTCCCGGATATGGGGGCGCGCGGCCCTAGGACCATAGGCGGTTCACCGGTCAGCCTGCTGATTTATGTGGAAAACGTGGATGACGTATTTACCGGTGCACTGGCTGCCGGTGCGCGTGAGCTACGGCCTTTGGAAAACAAATTCTATGGCGACCGTGCCGGCCAGCTGGAAGACCCTTTCGGTCATATCTGGACGCTGGCCTCGCATATCGAGGATGTGACCGCCGAGCAGCTGCAGCAGCGCATGGAAGAAACGTTTTCTTCCATTGTGCCCACCTAAGTGACAGCCCATAAAAAAGCCCCGCATCGCGGGGCTTTTTTTATGGGCTCCTGCTGCTTGTAGCAGCAGTGCAGAAAATCAGCCCAGTTTCTTTTGCAGCAGCTCGTTGACCTGGGCCGGATTGGCCTTGCCCTGCGAGAGCTTCATTACCTGGCCCACAAAGAAGCCGAACATCTTGCCGCGTTTGGCTTCTTCAGCGGAGCGGTAGTTGTCTACCTGCTGCGGATTCTCAGTCAGCACTTTATCGATAATGGCTTCAATGGCGCCGGAGTCTGACTCCTGCTTCAGGCCCTTCTTTTCGATGACTTCATCGGCGGTGCTGCCTTCGCCATCCCAGAGCGCCTGGAAAACCTGTTTGCCGATTTTCCCGGAGATGGTGTTGTCATTGATGCGCTTGATCAGGCCGCCCAACTGGGCTGGTGAAACCGGCGATGCACTGATGTCGGTTTCTGTGCGATTAAGCGCGCCCAGAATATCCATCATCACCCAGTTCGAGGCCTGCTTGGCAGCGCCGTCAGCGGCACTCACCGTGGCTTCAAAGAAGTCGGCGAGCACGCGGTCGGCAGCCAGAATGCCGGCATCGTATTCGGGCAGGCTGTATTGCGAAATAAAGCGTTCGCGCTTGGCGACCGGCAATTCCGGCAGGCTGGCGCGGATTTCATCGATCAGGGCTTCATCCAGCACTACCGGCAGCAAGTCTGGATCGGGGAAATAGCGGTAATCGTTGGCTTCCTCTTTGCTGCGCATGGCGCGGGTTTTATTGGTTTCTGCGTTATAGAGCACCGTGGCCTGCGCAATCTTGCGGCCGGATTCAATTTCTTCGATCTGCCATTCAATTTCCGCATTGATGGCTTTTTCGATGAATTTGAAGGAATTGACGTTCTTGATCTCACGGCGGGTACCGAATTGCTCTGCGCCTTTCTCACGGATGGAGACATTGCAGTCGCAGCGCATGGAGCCTTCGGCCATATTGCCGTCGGAGATATCCAGATAGCGGATCAGGGCGTGCATGGCCTTGGCATAGGCCACGGCCTCTTTGGCCGAGCGCATATCCGGCTCAGAGACAATTTCCAGCAAGGGTGTGCCGGCACGGTTGAGATCGATGCCGGTCATGCCGGAAAAATCTTCGTGCAGGGATTTGCCGGCATCTTCTTCCAGATGCGCGCGCGTGATGTTGACGCGTTTTATCTTGCCTTCATCCAGTTCGATATCGATAAAGCCCTTGCCGACGATGGGCAGCTCCATCTGCGAAATCTGGTAGCCCTTGGGCAGGTCCGGATAGAAATAGTTTTTGCGCGCAAACACATTGTGGCGGCCCAGTTCGGCATTGATGCCGAGGCCGAATTTGATGGCATTGCGCACGGCCGCCTTGTTGAGCACGGGCAGCACGCCGGGCATGCCGAGATCAATCAGCGAAGCCTGGGTATTGGGTTCGGCACCGAAAGTGGTATCGGAGCCGGAGAAAATTTTGGATTTGGTGTTGAGCTGGACGTGAATTTCCAGACCGATAACAACTTCCCAGGTCATGTTGTCGTCCTCACGCGAAGGCTGCGGGCAGACGGCGGTGCCAGTCTGTCACTTGCTGGTAGCGGTGGGCCACGTTCAGCAGACGGCCCTCGCTCCAGAAATTACCAATAAGCTGCAGACCTACGGGCAGATTCTTTTCAAAACCGGCGGGCAGGCTCATGCCGGGCAGACCGGCCAGATTGGTGGCGATGGTGTAGATATCCGAGAGATACATGGCAATCGGATTGGCCTGCTTTTCACCGAGGCCGAAAGCCACGCTGGGCGAAGTGGGGCCAGCAATGACATCGCATTTTTCAAAAGCGCGGGCGAAATCTTCCTTGATGAGGCGGCGTACTTTTTGCGCCTGCAAATAATAGGCATCGTAATATCCCGCCGAGAGGGCATAAGTGCCCACCATGATGCGGCGTTTTACTTCGGCACCAAAACCTTCGGCACGCGAACGCTTGTAAAGATCGGTCAGATCTTTCGGGTTTTCGCAGCGGTGGCCAAAGCGTACGCCATCAAAGCGCGATAGATTGGATGAGCATTCTGCGGGTGCAATCACGTAATACGCGGGTACGGCGAGATCGGAGGTGGGCAGATCAATTTCCACCACGGTGGCGCCCATTTTTTTCAGCTCTTCAATCGCCGCTTCAATCACTTTGGCAACGCCGGCATCCAGGCCTGCGCCGAAATACTGCCTCGGCAAGCCAATGCGCAGGCCGGCGATCGAGTTGTTCAGGCTGGCGGTGTAATCCGGTATCTCATGCACGATGCTGGTGGAATCGCGTGCATCGTGGCCGGACATCACATTCAGCATCAGCGCGGCATCTTCAGCGCTCTGTGCCATGGGGCCGGCCTGATCGAGGCTGGAGGCAAAGGCAATCATGCCCCAGCGTGAAACACGGCCATACGTAGGCTTCAAGCCGGTGAGATTGCACAGCGCTGCCGGCTGGCGAATGGAGCCGCCAGTATCGGTGCCAGTGGCGGCCGGAGCTAAACGTGCGGCAACGGAGGCGGCCGAGCCGCCGGAAGAGCCGCCGGGAACTTTGCTCACATCCCAGGGATTTTTTACGGCGCCATAAAAACTCGTTTCATTCGACGAGCCCATGGCGAATTCATCCATATTCGTCTTGCCCAGCATGACAGCGCCAGCCGCATTGAATTTTTCAATGACAGCCGCGTTATAGGGCGAGATGAAGTTATCCAGCATTTTCGAGGCGCAGGTAGTTTTTACACCTTCGGTGCAGAAAATATCTTTTTGCGCGAGCGGAATGCCGGTGAAGACGCCGGCTTTTCCCGCCGCGCGCGCGGCATCGGCCGCATCGGCCTGCTTGAGGGCGAGCTCGTCACACACGGTGATGAAGCTGTTCAGTTCGCCATCAAATTTATGGATGCGATCCAGAAAATGCTGGGTGAGTTCGCGGCTGGAGAATTCACGAGCCGTAAGGCCGGCAGAAAGCTCGACCAGAGTCTTGTTATGCATGGCGTCAGGCAACTTATTCGATGACTTTCGGAACGAGATAGAGACCGGCCTCAGTGGCCGGCGCAATCTTCTGGTAACGGTCGCGGTGGTTGGTTTCACTGACTACGTCGTCGCGCAGCGGCTGGGTAGCGTCCATGGGGTGAGCCATGGGCTCCACGCCGGCGGTATCGGCGGCCTGCAGGCGGTCGATCAGCCTAAGGATGTCGTTCAGGCGGTCAGTGACGCGACCTTCTTCTTCGGTGGTTAATTCAAGGCGGGCCAGATGGGCGATCTTGGCCACGTCGGTGGCGGTCAGTGCCATGGGAATGCTCGGAGGGAGAAATTGTTGGAAACGCGTAAGGCTGGGCAAATTAGCACAGTTCGCGGCTTGTCCAAAGAACCTCGTTTGTTTAGAGTTAGCCGCAAATTTAAGGGACTTAAGGCCTTGCCCGGCGCGGCTTACAGCCATACGGACAAGGTGCCCTCCCAGGACAGCCGAGCGGCCTTTCGCATCACGCCCGGCATCGCACGCAAGCGATCAATTTCAGGTTTCACACCCCCATGCTGCCCATTCTCAAAAGTTTCCTCGGTCTTTTCTCTTCCGATCTCGCCATTGACCTTGGCACCGCCAACACCCTCATCTACGTGCCGGATCGCGGCATTGTGCTCAATGAGCCCTCGGTGGTGGCCATACGCCAGAATGGCGTGACCAAGACCGTGGCTGCCGTGGGCGTGGACGCCAAGCGCATGCTGGGTCGTACCCCGGGCAATATCTCTGCGATTCGCCCCTTGAAGGATGGCGTGATTGCCGACTTCGAAGTCACCGAGAAGATGCTGCAGTTCTTCATCAAGAAGGTGCACGAGAAAGGCATGTTGCCGCCGCGTCCGCGCGTTCTGGTCTGCGTGCCTTGCAAGTCCACACTGGTGGAGCGTCGCGCCATTCGTGAGTCCGTGCTCGGTGCCGGTGCCCGCGAAGTGCGTCTGATTGAAGAGCCCATGGCCGCCGCTATCGGCGCTGGCCTGCCGGTGGAACAAGCCTGCGGCTCCATGGTGGTGGACATCGGTGGCGGCACCACGGAAATCGCCGTTATCTCCCTGTCCGGATCCGTCTACTCCGACTCCGTGCGTATTGGCGGTGATCTTTTCGACGACTGCATCGTTTCCTATGTGCGCCGCGCCCATGGCTGCCTTATCGGTGAATCCACTGCCGAGCGTATCAAGCAGGAAATCGGTACCGCCTTCACCGGTGGTGAGCTGCGCGAGATCGAAGTGCGTGGCCGTAACCTCGCCGAAGGGGTGCCGCGTTCCTTCACCCTGAATTCTGATGAAATCCTGGGCGCGCTGCAGGACCCGCTGACCGGCATCATCACCGCCGTGAAGAGTGCCCTCGAGCAGACTCCGGCCGAACTTTCTGCCGACATCGCCGAACGTGGCATGGTGCTCACCGGCGGCGGCGCGCTGCTGCGTGATCTGGACAAGCTCTTGTCCAAAGAAACCGGTCTGCCGGTGATCGTGGCTGAAGACCCGCTGACCTGCGTCGCTCGTGGCGGCGGACGTGCTTTGGAGTTCATGGATAATCCGGCCTACGACATGCTGTTTGTTGATTGACGGCCGCACTCAAGGGCGGTCTGCGGCGTTTACCCCTCAAGGGGGTACCGAGGGAAAATCACGCGAACCATGCTCATTTACGCTAAGTAAACTCCGCTGGTTCGCGTAATTTTCGCCTTGCATCGCAGCCCTTGACCGAGCCCTCGGCAGGGTTGGGAGACAGCAGACAAGAGCCGGCTAGCGCCGGCTTTTTTTGTGCAGGTCAGATGGGCTGCTGCATAACAGGATTTGAGGAGCGGCATCATAGAAACCACGCTTTTCAGCAAGACATCGAATGGTACTTACAGCCTGCTGTTTGCAGTGCTGCTGTCCATTGCGCTGATGTTTGTTGATGCGCGCTTTCCCGGGGTGACGGGGCCGGTGCGCTTCCAGCTCAATGGTGTGTTCTCACCGGTCTATGCCGTCATGAGCTGGCCGGGGCGTGCCAGCGAATGGGTGGCCGATGCCACCATGAGCGAAGGCGCTACGCGCGAAGAGAATGCCTATCTCAAAAGCCAGCTCTTGGTGCTCTCTGGGCGTCTGCAGAAATTCTCCGAGTTGGCCGCTGAAAACTCCCGCCTGCGCGGCCTCACCGATTCCTCCCTGGTGGTGGACGGTCGCGTGCAGATTGCCGAGATCATCGGTGTCGATCCCGATCCTTTCCGCCACATCATTCTCATCAGCAAGGGTCTGGATGAAGGCGTTTATATCGGCCAGCCGGTACTGGATGCGCGCGGCATCATGGGTCAGGTGATTGAAGTGGGGCCACAAACCTCGCGCGCCATGCTGATTGCCGATCGCGAACACGCCATGCCGGTGCGTATTGCGCGTAATGGTGTGCGTGCCATCGTGGCCGGCAGCGGTGATCTGGACAGACTCACGGTGCAGTACGTGCCGGAATCAGCGGATGTGAAAGTGGGCGATCAACTGCTGAGCTCCGGCCTTGGCCTGCGTTATCCGGCCGGCTATCCCGTGGCCATGGTGACCAAGGTGGGCAAGACGGGTACCTCCGAATTTGCCGACATTCAGGCCAAGCCGGTAGCCGAGCTGGATCGCAGCCGGCATGTATTACTGCTTTTCACTCGCGCCCTGCGCGAGGAGCGTGTGGGAGGCCAGCATGGCAAGGCGCCGTAATCCGGCCATCGCGCTACCGCTAAGTTTCATTTTTGCCCTTGTGCTCACGGCGTTGCCCTTGCCGCAGGTCCTGTCTTACTGGCGCCCGGAATTTGTCACCATGGTGCTGGTGTTCTGGATTCTGAATGCGCCCAATCTGGTGGGGGTGTGGACAGGTTTCCTGGTCGGTCTTTTGCTGGATGTGCTGTTCAAAACACCGTTCGGCTTGCACGCCATGACCTTGGCTTCAGTGGCCTGGATTACACGGCTTTCCTGGCGCCGCGTGGCAGTGTTTTCTGTATTGCAAACCAGTGGTCTGGTGCTGGGTCTGGTACTGGCCGGGCTCATCATCAAGCGCATCCTGCTCGGTCTGGTGGATATGGCGCCGGACAGCCTGCTGTACTGGCTGCCAGCACTGACCAGTGCTTTGCTGTGGCCCACCGTGATGGTTTCCCTACGCCGCTTCACGCAGCGCTGATCTTTATCCGGACGGCGCTGCAACGCGCCATGCGGCGTTACGGTTTGGCCGGATCATCCTCATTTACTGCATGTAAACTCCGGTGATCCGGCCAAACCGTGCCTTGCCTGACACGACGCATCACCGTCCTCTGACAGCGGAGAAGCAGTTGGCTAAACCACTGCTCCTGACAAAAATCATGAAGCCATCTCTTTATCTCGCTTCCACTTCACCACGTCGTCGTGAGCTCTTGCAGCAACTCGGGCTGACGTTTTCCGTTTTGAAAATTGATGTGGACGAGACGCGTCTGGCGGGGGAAACGCCGGAGCAGTATGTGCAGCGGCTGGCGCAGGAAAAAGCGCGGGCGGGGCTCTTGCTGTGTCCGGCGGGCAGTGTGGTGATTGCGGCTGATACCACCGTGGCGCTGGGCGATACCGAGCTGGGCAAGCCGGGCTCAGAGGCTGAGGCGCTGGCCATGTGGGCGCAGCTATCCGGTCGTGAGCATCGCGTGCTGACTGGGGTGGCTGTGGCCAGCGCGACAGAAATTGCGGCGCAAGTGGTGACAACGGCTGTGCATTTCCGCGACATTGCGCGAGATGAAATGCTGGCCTACTGGGCTTCGGGCGAGCCGGCTGATAAAGCTGGCGGCTATGCCATACAGGGCCGGGGTGCGGTATTTGTCACGGGCATTAAGGGGGGCTATAGCAATGTAGTGGGCCTGCCCTTGGCCGAAACAGCGGCGTTATTGGCGCAATTCGGAATTTCCGTTTGGGCGGATTCTGTCGCCCCGGCCTAGGCCGGGGTCTGGCGTTAACCCGCGTACGCAAAAGCCAAATCTGCAGTCACTGGGCCCCGGCCTATGCCGGGGCGACAAGAAAAGAATTCTGGAGCTTTCTGTGTCTGAAGAAGTCCTTATCAATGTCACACCCATGGAATGTCGTGTGGCGCTGGTGGAAAACGGCATCGTGCAGGAGCTCTATGTAGAGCGTTCGGCGCGGCGTGGCATGGTGGGTAATATCTACAAGGGCAAGGTGGTGCGGGTGCTGCCCGGCATGCAGGCGGCCTTTGTGGAAGTGGGGCATAGCCGCACGGCCTTTATTCACGCCAATGATATTGTGTGGCCGAAAGTGGTGGGTGATCGCGAGCGCATGCCAACGATTTCCGAGCTTCTGCACGAAGGCCAGTCCGTGGTGGTGCAGGTGATGAAGGACATGATGGGCACCAAGGGCGCCCGTCTCACCACCGATCTTTCCATTCCCTCGCGGTATCTCGTTTATATGCCGCGTGGCGAGCATATCGGCGTATCGCAGCGTATCGAGGATGAAGCTGAGCGTGAGCGCCTGAAAAGCCTCATACGCCAGTTGCAGGAAGAAAGTCCGGAAACCTCGGCCGGCGGTTTTATCGTGCGTACCGTGGCGGAAGGCGTGAGCGAGAACGAGCTGCGCCGCGATATGCAGTTTCTGGTCAAACTCTGGCGTTGGGTGCAGGAGCGCTGTCAAAGTGCCGGCACTCCCTCGCTGATTTATGAAGAACTGCCACTTTTTCTGCGCACCATACGTGATCTGGTCACGGTCAACAGCCAGAAAGTTCTGATCGATTCGCGCGAGACTTATGCCAAGGTGGAAGACTTCGTGCGTGACTTTGTGCCGGCGCTGAACGAGCAGGTCGAGCATTATCGCGGTGAGCGTCCGCTCTTCGATCTCTACAATATCGAAGACGATCTGCAAAAAGCCTTGCAGCGCAAAGTGCTGCTGAAATCCGGTGGCTATCTCATCATCGACCAGACTGAGGCCATGACCACGGTGGATGTGAATACCGGCTCTTATGTTGGTACGCGCACGCTGGAAGATACCGTCTTCAAGACCAATCTCGAGGCCACTCACGCCATCGCGCGCCAGCTACGTCTGCGCAATCTGGGTGGCATCATCATTCTCGATTTCATCGATATGGAAGAGGCCGAGCACAAGCAACAGGTGCTGCGCGCGCTGGAAAAGATGCTGGTGCGCGATCACGCTAAAACCAAGATCACCCAGGTCTCCGAGCTCGGCCTGGTGGAGATGACGCGCAAGCGCACACGCGAATCGCTGGAGCATCTGCTCTGCGAAACCTGTTCCGAATGCCAAGGCCGCGGCACGGTGAAAACGGCAGAAACGGTCTGCTATGAAATCTTCCGTGAAATCCTGCGCGAGGCCCGTGCCTATGATGCGGCCAATGGTTACCGCGTGGTGGCCAGCCAGAAGGTGATCGATCGCCTGCTGGGTGAGGAGTCGGCTGGCGTGGCCGATCTGGAGCAGTTTATCGGCAAGCCGATCAAGTTCTCCGTAGAGGCGCTGTACCCCCAAGAGCAATACGACATCGTTCTTTTGTGACTTCGTGGCGGCTGTGATCCGCTGCGGATGACTGCGTTGTGAAGCGGTGCGCCAAGCCTCATTTACAACACGTAAACTGCGCTTGTCGCCCCGCTCCACGCCTTGCCCTCCACACCGGATCGCTCCCTCTTTCTGTGCTGTGCCCACCGCAGCACCGGGAGTCCAATAGCCATTTCTTTTCTGGCCGCGCGCACAAAAAAACACGCTTCACCGTCTGCCGGGCGTTGGCTTTTCTACGCCGCTGCTCAAGAATGCCCAGCAAGAAGAAACAAAGCCGCGACAGGCGACTGCCTGCCCGGAAACTATCATTAGTCCTCTCTGGTCCGAATTCTCCCCGCATGAACTGGCAAACCTTCCGATTGCGCGCGCTCTGGTGCTGGCACCAGTTGCTTACGCTTGCTTTGCTGGCGTTGGTGCTGGTGGCTGTGGTGGTGGGCGTGGGGCGGCAATTTCTGCCGGAGCTGGATCAGTACCGGCCGCGGCTGGAAGCAGAGCTGTCGACGCGCATGGGTCTGCCAGTGCGCTTGGCCCGCTTGGAAGGGGCTTGGGAGGGGCTGGGTCTCAAACTGCAATTGCATGATCTGCAATTGCGCGATCCCGTCAAAACGGACACAACGCTGCTGCGTATTCCTGAGGTGGAGCTGCGCCCGGCCCTGTGGCAAAGCTTGTGGCATCGGGAGCCGCGGGTGGATGTACGCCTGTCCGGCCTCGACATCCATTTCGATCAGCTCGCCGACGGCAGCCTCAAGCTGCGCGAATTGGCCGGCCTGGCGGGCACTAGGCCCGAGGCGGCGGAACAGGCCCTGCGCTTTGCCCTGCGCCAGCCGGTGCTGGCCCTGAGTGCGAGCCGTATTGGTCTGGCCCTGCAGAACAAGCCGGAGGTCAATTTTTCCGATATTGATCTTGTCAGCGTCAATGCGGGTGACCGACACCAGCTGGCAGGGCGTTTGCTCGTGGCCGGCAAGCCTGATGCGCTGGATCTGCAACTGGACCTCAAGGGCGATCCCCTGCGCTGGCAGCAGAGTGATCTGCGGGTGTGGATGCATCTGCCGGTGGTGGCGCTGGAGCGCTGGCTGCCCGTGCCGGATGCCAATGCCCGGGGTCTGCGCAGCCTCACCGGTGGTGGCGATTACTGGCTGCATTTCCGCCGCGGCGTTCTGAGTTCGGTGCAGGCCAAGCTGGACTGGCGCGATGTGGTAGTGGATGACGGCCAGCGCCGCCATCATCTGCAGAATATGGTCGGCCAGCTGGCCTGGTCGCAGGATGCCGCGGGCTGGCAGCTCGCCGCCACTGGCCTCAAAGGGCGGGCGGACAATGCTGCCTGGCCGGTGCCCGAACTGGCCCTGCGTCAGCAGGCCGGGCATCTGGATATAGGCGCGGGGCATATTGATGTGGCCGCGGCCGCCCTCTTGCTGGGCGGCTTTCCCCTGCCGGAAAAACTGGCGGTGTGGCTGCGTGAGGCCGCGCCGCAGGGCCGCGTGCCCAGCCTGCGCGCCGGCTTGCAGCAGGATGCGCAGGGGCGCTGGCAGCCGCAATGGCTGGATGCGCGCGTGGCCGCACTCGACACCCATGCCAGTGCAGCCTACCCCGGGGTGAGTGGTCTGGCCGCCTGGTTGCGCTGGACGCCAGAGACGACTTGGCTGGGACTGGAGACGCGCGATGCCGAGGTTAATCTGCCGCAGCTTTTCCGTGAGCGTGTGGCAGTAAAAGAGTTACGCGGTCATCTGCGCTTGCAGCACCGCGCCGCGCTGTGGCAGCTGGATTCGGACCAGTTGCAGCTGAGTAATCCGGACGCTCAGGCTTCGGCGCTTTTCAGTCTGGCCATTCCCGCTGACGATCCCGCGGCCGCCCGTCTTTCTCTGCTGGCCGGCATACAGGAGGCGCGCGCCGCCAGTACCTGGCGCTATGTGCCCTGGACAGTGGCGGGCGATGACACCCTGGCCTGGCTGCGTCGCAGCATTCTCGGTGGCAAGGTCAGCCAGGGTGATTTTCTCTATGAGGGCCCTCTGCATAACCGCGACGATCTTGGGCCGCACCGCATGCTCATGCGCTTCGCCCTGAGCGATGGCCGTCTGGATTACGACAGTCACTGGCCGGAGCTGAAACGGCTTAATGCCGAGGTCACACTGGATGGCGGTCGGCTCAGCATCAGCAGTCCTTCTGTGCGCTTGCTGGACGCCAGTTCGGGACAGAAGCTGAGCGCTGAAATTGCGGATCTGCACAAGCCGGTCCTGCAACTGCAGGGCGAGGTCAGCAGCACCGGGGCCGACCTGATGCGCCTGTTCCGCGAGAGCGCCCTCAAGCAGCATACGGGCGGGCTGGCGGAAGCGGTGGATCTGGACGGTCCTTTGCAGGGCCAGCTGCGTCTGGCCATTCCCTTGCAGGGCAGTGCGGCGCCCGAAGTAGAGGTGCAAGCCGAGCTGCCGGGTAATCGCCTGCGGCTGCGTCAGGCCGGTCTGGAAGTGAGTGGTTTGCAGGGTGGACTGAGCTATAGCAGCCGCTCCGGCTTGACGGCCGAGAGCCTGAAGGCGCGGCTGCTGGAGGCGCCAGTCAGCGCCAGCATCAGCAGTCAGGTCAAACGCGGCAATCTGGCTGAAATCAATGTGAATCTGGCCGGCCAGATTGGCATCCCGGCGCTGCGGCGCTGGCTGGGCAGCAGCCTGCTGGATATGGCCAGCGGCAGTACCGCCTATCAGGCCCGCATTACTGTGCCGGCCGATGCCACCCCGGTGCGACTGCAATTCAACTCCAGCCTGGTCGGCCTGCGCCTTGATCTACCGCCCCCCTTTGGCAAGACCGCGGCCCAGAGCGCGCCCCTGCAATACCAGACCAGTCTGGGTAGCGGTGAGCGTATGGCGCGCCTGCAATATGGTGCGCATCTTGCGGCCGGTCTGGTTTGGGAGGGTAGCCGTCTGGACCGTGTCCTGCTGCGTCTCTCCGGCAGCTCGCCGGCTTGGCCGCAGAATCCGGGCATAGAGGTTGAAGGCAGTCTGGCCAGGCTGGATCTGGATAGCTGGATGCCCTGGATACAGCGCCTCAACCGGGGCTCTGCGGCCACTGCCGCAGCTCGTGGCGAAAGCCCGCTGCCCGCGCTCAGCCGTCTCAATCTGCAGGTGGGTGAATTGCTGGCGGAAGGTCTGCGTTTGCAGAATGCCCAGATCGGCCTCAACCGTGATGGCGCTGCCTGGAAGGTGGTGCTGGACAGTGAGGCGGCTGCCGGCCAGCTCCTGCTGCCAGATGCGCCGGCCGCTGAGCTGAAGCTGAGTTTCAGCCATTTGCAGTGGCCCTTGCCGGGCAGCAACGCGACTGCGGCTGCGCCGGAGGCTCCCGGTGCGCTGCCGGGCTTGGGCAATCGCCCATTACTGATCGATGGTGAAGGCCTCAAACTGGCCAGTTGGCCCGGCCTCGGCCTGATGGGTGTGAGTGCCAGACTCTTGCCCAGTCCCTATGGCATGCGCATTGAAGACATTGTCTTCGATAGCAGTGTGCTGGATTTCAAGGGCCGTCTGGATTGGCAGTGGCGTGGCGGGGTCAGTACCCGCCTGCGTGGCACGGCCAGCAGTAACGATATGGCCGGTCTGCTCTCGGCCGCGGGCTACGCCCCTTCACTGGTCAGCCCCAAGTCCTCGGCTGATCTGGATCTGGCCTGGCCGGGCAGTCCGGAAAAGCCGGTCCTGAGTGGGCTGGATGGTCGCCTGACGCTCACCGTGGAGCATGGCCGGCTGCTCAATATCAGCAATACCACCAGCGCCAGCCGCGTGTTTGGCTGGTTCGATGTGGACAATATCAAGCGCCGTTTCAAGGGCGATTTCTCGGATGTGATGAAGCGCGGCCTGTCTTTCGACAAGGCCAGTCTGAGCGGCACCATACAGTCCGGTGTGATGGCACAGTCGGACTTTCTGGTGGATGGCCCTACTCTCAAGGCCAAGGGCAATGGCGTGCTGGATCTGGGCCGGCAGCAGATGGACCAGCAGTTCACCGTAATCGTGCCGGTTTCCAGTGCCGTGCCGGTGGCGGCCGTGGTGGTGGCGGGCCCGCTCATAGGTGGGGCAGTGGCGGCGGCGCAGCTGGCTTTCGAGAGTCAACTCGACAAGGTGACGCAGCTGCGCTACCACGTTAGCGGCAATTGGGCGGATCCCAAGGTGGAGCGCATCAATATGAGAACCCCGCAGGGCAAGGCCGGCAAACCGGCATCAGGAGCTGTACTGCCGGTGGCAGACAGCAAGGGCAGCAAGCCATGAGCCGCGGGCTGGCGGCCATACAGATGTGCTCGGGCCCGGTGCTGGAGGCCAATTGTCAGGAGGCCGAGCGCCAGTTACGTGCGGCGGCGGCGGCCGGTGCTGCGCTTGCCGTATTGCCGGAAAATTTCGCGGTCTTTGATGCAGCGCAGTACCGTGCCGTGGCAGAACGTCTGCCGGAATTACTGGAGCGCCTCGGGCGTCTGGCTCGCGAGCTCGATCTCTGGATAGTCGCCGGCACCTTGCCTGCCGCCACCCGCCCCGATGGCAGTGCGATTAGCGATGGCCGCGTGCGCACCGCCTGCCATGTGCTTGATTCCGACGGTTGCGTCGTGGCGCGCTACGACAAGATTCATCTTTTTGATGTGGATGTGGCCGATGCTCAGGGCAGTTATCGTGAATCCGCCACGTTCGAGCCGGGGGATACGCCGGTTTGCGTGAATACTCCGGTAGGCCGTCTTGGGCTCACGGTTTGCTATGACCTGCGCTTTCCCGAACTTTTTCGCCGTCTGCTGGATGAGGGGGCAGAAATCATCAGCGTGCCATCGGCCTTCACCTATCTCACCGGTGAAGCGCACTGGCAGGTCTTGCTGCGCGCCCGCGCCATCGAAAACCAGATTTATGTGCTGGGCGCCGCGCAGGGCGGCGTACATTCCTCCACCCGTCGTACTTATGGCCACAGCCAGATTATTGACCCTTGGGGGCTGGTGCTGGCTGAACAGGAGGCGGATGGTCCCGGCTTCATTCTGGCCTTGCGAGATGTGGCTGAGCAGTCTGGCCTGCAAAAGCGCATGCCTGTAAGGATGCACAGACGAATTCGCTGACAAGGTCGCGGCTTTGCGCTACAACCTCTTTTTGCCGCAACGGGATGTTGCGGTAGACCCGTTTCGAGGATTTCCATGAGTGAGCGTCTGGCTGATCATCTAAGCCTGATTCCGATTTTCTCTGCGCTGCAGAACGAAGAGCTGCAGACCATCGAGAAATACATGTTCTTCAACAAGATCGAGCCCGGCGAATATGTGTTTCGCGAGGGTGAGAAGGGCGATTACGTCTGTTTTGTCGCCGGCGGCGCGCTGGATGTCATCAAGCTCAATCAGCAGGCCCAGCCCGTGGTCATCACCACCCTGGCCAAAGGCGGCTCCATCGGTGAAATGGCGCTGATCGACAAGCTCACCCGTTCTGCCAGTGTGCGTGCGGTTACGCCTTCCAGCCTCATTGTGCTCACGCGCAAGGGCTTTGATCTCATCCTCAAGCTGCATCCGGAAATCGGCATCAAGATTCTCAAGGGTGTGGCCTCGCTGCTCTCCATCAATTTGCGTAAAACCTCAGACAAGCTCGCGGAGTTTATGCCGCCTCTGGCTTGAGTGAAACGTGATTCGCCGCTGCGCGGCATCGGTGAAACGTGAATCGTGAGTTTGCCTTCGGCTCGTGAAAAGCCAAGCCATCGCGGCTAAAGCCCCTCCCACCCTGCTTTTTGTAGGGGGGGGCTTTAGCCGCGATTTTTCTGCATCTGCTTTTGCTGCTTTCCACGATTCACGATTCACCGGCAGGGCGCAGCCCGCCCTCACGTTTCACTAATCACCGGCCTCTGCCACACCCGCCGTCTCTGCGGCCAATGCGTTGAGCTCTGTCTGCGGTACAACAGCGCACCGGCCACAGGAGTTCTGCGCCATGAAAAAACTTCCCCGCGATAACAACAACGATTACACCCGCGAAATGGCGACAGCCCGTCGTGAGGTGGTGAGCGCCGAGACCGGTGCCGACCTTGCGCATACCGGCAGCTATTCCTTCGATCCAGCTGTGCTGCCCGGCAATATCGAATCCTTTGCGGGTGTGGCACAGATTCCCATGGGCTTTGCCGGCCCGCTGCTCGTCAACGGCGAGCATGCACAGGGCGAATTTTACGTGCCCATGGCCACTACCGAAGGCACGCTGCTGGCCAGCTATAACCGCGGCATGCGGCTCACCCGTGAGGCCGGTGGCATTACCACTACGGTGATCGACGATGCCATGCAGCGTGCGCCGATTTTCGTGTTTGAAAACGCGCGTCATGCTCGTGATTTCGGGCATTGGGTAGAAGCAAATTTTGCGACCATCAAGGCCGCTGCCGAGACCACCACACGTTCGGGCAAGCTGCTGCGTATCGAGCAATACGCCGCCGGGAAAATGCGCTGGCTGCGTTTCTGTTTTTCCACGGGTGATGCAGCGGGCCAAAATATGGTGTCCAAGGCCACCCGCGAGGGCTGCATGTGGATACTGGCGCAGAAGCCGGAAGGCCTTGAGCACTTCTCGCTGGCGGCGAATTTCGATACCGATAAAAAGCATTCTTTCGTGAATGCCCTGCATACACGCGGCAAACGTGTGGTGGCGGAAATCACGCTGCCGGCCGCTCTATTAAAAGATGTAATGCACACCTCGGGCGAGGCCCTGTTCAAGCAGCGCCAGTTCTCCAATATGGGTGCCATGATGGCAGGCTCGGTGAATAACGGTGCGCACTTTGCCAATGGCATCACCGCCATGTTTATTGCCTGTGGTCAGGATGTGGCGAATGTGGCGGAGTCTTCCGCCGGCTTTGTGCACGGCGAGCTGAAAGCCAATGGGGATTATTATTTTTCCGCCACTATTCCGGCGCTGATCGTGGCCAGCTATGGCGGCGGCACCGGCCTGCCCTCGCAGAAAGAGTGTCTGGAAGTGATGGGCTGCTATGGCGCCGGCAAAGTGAACAAGCTGGCAGAGATTGTCGCGGCCACGGTGCTCTGCGGTGAGATTTCACTGGCCTCGGCCATCGTCTCGGATCAATGGGTTTCCAGCCACGACAAGCACGGGCGTAACCGCCCCTGAGCAAATTTCCGTCATGCCGTAGGGTGGCTTAGGCCGCAGGCCGTAACCCACCATTTCTCAAATAAGAGCCAGTGCTGCTTCAGGGCAAATCGCTGGCTTAGCGGAACTAAGCCAGCTTGCGTGGCTCGCGTGCATCTAGGTCGGGCTTTAGCCCGACAGTCACTTTGAGACTTTCCACCTTGTCGGGCTAAAGCCCGACCTACAAACTTTTCCCGGCTCTGATTTGCGCGCTGCTATAAGGCCCGACGCCCGGGGTAGAATCGCGGCCTTTCCCCGTCCCGCACTTTCCGTTGTAGGTTTTTCCATGAGTCATCCCGAAGCCATCCCCGTCTCACCCGCCTTGCTGGCTTTGAATCTGGCTGACCGGAGTCAGGAAGAGGCGGTGCGTCTGCTCACCGGTCTTGCCGATCAAGGCAATGCCGATGCGCAAGCCATGCTGGGCCAGTTTTGTCTGGATGGGCGCGGCGTGGATCGCGATGCCACGCAGGCTATGAACTGGTTTCGTCTGGCTGCACAGCAGGGCCATCTTATGGCCCTCAATATGCTGGGGCGCTGTCAGGAAAATGGTTGGGGCTGTGTGCCAGATATTTCAGCCGCGCTCAGCAATTACCGGCGTGCCGCCGAAGGCGGTTTGGATTGGGGCCAGTACAACAGCGCCAATCTTTTGCGTATGGGCCGCGGTGTGGCGCCGGATACCGCCGGCGCCTTCGAGCTTTATATGAAGGCCGCAGCGCAAGGTCATGCCCAGGCCATGAATCTGATCGGCCGCTTTCATCACGAAGGCTGGGGCATGGAGATCAATGAGGCCCAAGCCGAGCAGTGGTATCGCCGCTCCGCCGAAGGCGGCGATTTCCGCGGCCAGATCAGCTACGCCGGCGTACTTGCTGAGCAAGGCAAAATTGATGAATCCGTTGTTTGGCTGCGCGAAGCCATGAAGACCGCCATCCCCACCGTGCTCGAAGGCTTGTCGCAGCAATTGCTGCAATCCCCGGAAGCCGCCTTCCGCGCCGTCGGCGAAGAAATGCGCAGCAAAGCCAGAACACGCAGCACGATTTAAGCATCGCGCGTGCGCAAGCGAGGCTTGCACACCCTATATTTGATTTCTTGTTTTGTAGGTTGGGCTTTAGCCCGACCTACAATTCGCCGGTCCGCAGCGTGAAGCACAGAAGAAAAGTGCAGCGCCCGACTGTTTTATAAAGCACTGATCTTCTGCACCTACGGCCCCGCCAGTGGCAAGAAAGCAGAAGCCCATCGCGACGCTGGGCAGGATGCCCGAGTGTCACGAAGGCCATGGATGGCCGAGAGTGACTAGCGAATGCGCGAGCACAACCCGAGCGTCATCAGCTATTAGAGAGAAGAGAGCCAGCTAACCGGCCCTCCGCAGAGCCTGCCCCGGAAGGCTTTAGTCCGGGGAGTCGCTTTGCCTTTGCTTACTTTCCTTTGGCGAATGCAAAGGAAAGTAAGGCCCCGCCGGCAGGGCGCAACGTCTGAGC